>NZ_JAOVQO010000012.1:0-158729 GCF_025673475.1 Albidovulum salinarum
GTCAGCTCCGACACGGCCTTTCTTAGCCGCTCGTTCTCCTTCTGTAGCCGCTTGAGCTCCCTCAGTTGGGCGGTTCCCATCCCGCCATACTGCATGCGCCAGCGATAGTAGGTCTGCTCGGTAATGCCCGACTCCGCGCCGTACACAGACACGCGCTTTAGGAACTCGTCGACCAAGCCGCTCGCCCCGGTGGCCTTGAGACGCTCAAGTATGCTCTCCACCAAGGAAGGGATCGACAAAGCAGGCGCATTGAGACCTGCATGGCACAGACCGATGCTTACGAGGAGCAGGCGCGCTTCCCCTGTGTCGTCATCACTGACAGGAATAGGCTCGATTTGGTGGACGCCATGGATGGCGTGACTTGAGGTGGCGCGAGTAGTGGTTTTTATCTCTACGCCCGTGCCTTTCCATGTGAAGTCCCTTGCCGAGCGGCGCCAGCCATCCCATCCAGGGCATCTCGGCATGAAACTCGGCCGCCAGCTCATCGGCCCGATATTCGCTGGGGATCGAAACGAGACGCAACCCTTCGCGCAGGACGGAAAGCTGTTCGCGCTCCTCCTTCCTGAGATGGCCCAGCCCGGAGGCCGCCTCGCGCCGGGCAATGAGCGCCGTGGCCCGGCGCCGGATGCGACGGCGGTCGTCTTCGCCGAGATCCGTCGGCGACCGCCAGCCGTCGCTCCCGTCCTCGTCCGGCGTATCGCTGATCGGATCGTCAGCCTGGTCTTCCGCCTTGCGGACGCGGAGGGCCCGAAGGTGTCGGCTCAGGCGGATCTCGATGTCATCCTTCGACTCGGTCTTGTCGGGGAAGCGGGCCGCGATGAAGGGGATGCGGGGCATAGGGATGGTCCTTTCCGAAACAGGGGCGGCACGCGCCGCCACGGCGCCCGCCGGACCGCATCGGTCAGGACAGAGGCACAGATGGAGAAGAACCCGGGTCTTGAGCCGGACCATGCGGATGGAGGGGGTGCGCGTCAACGGGGCCAGACTGGCGCGGACGCGCCAGCGATGGCCGATCGATTCCGCAATGCCGCGGAATCAAGCGATGCGTCAACCTATTGAAATTATATAGAAACCGGCCCGCCTCCGGGCCGGTGGACTTTAATCACCCGACAAATGGTCGTCGATTTGGGTCGAATGGGGCTCAATTGCCCGCCTTTTCAACACATGTGGAACCCACCAATTAATGACCATTGGGCTCTGGATATCCATTGATTTATATAGATAATTTATGACCCCTGACCCACGTCGGCGGCACGTTTGTCCATTCTGCACACTTCAAATGACCATCGAAAGTTGGCAACAAAAATGCCGCCCGAGGGCGGCATCCTGGTTCCTGGTATCGTATCGCCAGCCTGGCGGTCAGGCGAACGCGTAGTACACCTCTTCCGACAAGCCGGGCGGCGGAGATTCGAGCACGCGCTTTATCTCTTCGGGATCGACCAGGATCGCTCCGAAACCCGTCTGCCCGGCAAGGCGAACGACCCGGTGAAGATGCCCCGCGAAGAGAAGTTCGAGGATCACCTTGAGCCTGGCTCGCGCCCGCTCCGCCGAATTCGACAGGCAAGCAAGACCCTCGGGTGCTTCCGCCACCGACGGGATCTTGTCCTTCAGGAAGGTCTGGACTTTCTGGATGCTGCGGCCGTCGATTGCCTTTCCAACCTTGCTTTTCAACCCATCATGATCGTGGATACGGGTCAGGATTTCGAGCTCGATCAAAGCCGCGACCAGCGGTCGAGAGGCATTCAGGATGTCTGGCACCTGCGACGCCGGCACCGCATGCTTGGCCGCATCGATAAGGCCTCTTGCCCGGTCGTAATCCACGATGATGCGCTCGACGGCGTCGCCTTCATCCTGATGGGGCAACAGACCGGCAGCCCGCAAAACGTTGCGCAAGGTTTTCGGATGGATACCTTCCGTTCTGGCGATAGAGCGTACGCTGCTCAAGCGCGGCCGCACGACCGGCTCGCCGAGCAATTTCCGCCCGGTGACCAACGGCACATTCTGGGCGATTACATCGCGCAGAATGACACGGATCGGCCCGGGATCCTTTGACAGCCGGCTGGCAGAGAGCCAGCTGTAGAGCATCCCGAAAGCCTTCCGCGCACCGGGGCGCCCTTCACGCGTTACGTTCTTGCTCAGCGCGCCACGCAGGAAGACGCGGCCGACCAGCAGCTGGGTATTCGCCGCAATCGACGTATCCGTGAAGCCCATCAGCTTCTCGTGATGAAGCTCCAAGGCGGCCTGGCAATAGGCATCCTTCTTTGTCAGGCGGCGCATCGGTCGGCCAATGAGCGCGGAGGTCGAGACATGTGATTTCAGCTGGCGCTTGCGTGCCGCCTCGCGGTCGAAGTAGTCGCGCTCCACGCGGATCCGGCCGAGGCTCCCAAGGCGGGCCAGGTCGGCGTGCGAGAACTGGGCGGACAGTGCGGTGGTGTCATCCCGGGTGAAGACGACGCCGACTTCGGTCTCCACATGAACGCGGTAGGGGATGCCCTCGACCGTCACACGGTCCGCTTTGCCAAAGGCGTAGCGCGCATTCTCGAAGCTGAAGGAGAGATCCATTTTTAAGTCCTTTCGTTGGGTATGGGGCAGCGAGAGGCTGCAAGGGTGGACGCGATGGCCGTAAGCGGCATCGCGGGAGCAGAGAGTCTGGAAGGAAGCGTTCAGGTGTCGGAGTGATCTGTCTGGCCCTGCGGGCGGCGGACCGGCGATGGGAGGGCAGGCGCGCTGCCGCCCTGAAGTCTGGGCTTGGCACTGGAACCGATGGTGGCAGTTAAGGCTCGTTGAAAGCACTTCGCCTGAAGCGCGCTACCGCAGTCCACGAGCACCACTGCCGGTGCTGCGAACATTTTCCATTCGACCTTGGACATGATCTTCCCTTTGATAGGCATGAGTTGGCTGAGCCCAGGCGGGGACCGCCTAGGATTTCGGGGGTTGGAGTTTGGTGGGATCAGGAACGGTGCCGGCGTGACTTGGATTTCCGGACGACGCCGGCACCGGAGGATCAGTTTTGGAACGCGCGTCCCGGTCCGGCTGCCGCGGTGGTCGGCGATTTCCGGGCTCCCTGCATCACCGAGTGGAGGTCGACGATAATGTCGGGCACCTTGTCGATCACACGCACGAACCCGACCGGATCAGGCTTTTCGCAGCTCAGAAGGCTCTTCTCAAACAGCAGGGAAACTTCGGAAAAGAACCTTTCCACACTGCAGGTTTTGGCAGAGCGATTTCCTTTCTCGATTGCCGCGTCGAGAACCTCGGGAAACATCCCAGTGTTGCGTTCTGCGGTCGCATCCCTCGCGGCCGATTCCTGCAGCCGTGCAAGCATGCCTTCCATGATCAAACCTCCTTCGCCTTGAACACCATGGACCGGTAAGTGATGCGCTCGTAGTGGACCATCCGCAGATGACCGGACCGGATCAGCCGAATGATCGCGCGAAACCCCATCCCGTCGAGGCCGATCCTGGCCACGAGGTCCTCGATCGTCACGACGCCGACAGTGCCGCGCACGACACCCTGAGCGACAGGATCCCCAAAGGGATCAGGCCGGCGCACCGAGTGAAACAGCTTCGCGTTGAACAGCTCGACCGGACAGACATCGTCGTCGGAAAACAGGCGGAAGTCGTCGAGGAAGCCCCTTTCGATCGCCTGTTGCTTGATGCGCGACAGCTTCAGCAGGTAGCGCTGGCTGACACGCTCCATCGGCCGAACGGCGTATCCGATGACCTTGCCGTCCTTCCGGATCACGACGAAGTCGATGTAGTGATCGTGAAACTCGCCGAACTCATCGAACCACTCGAAGAGGACCTGTTCCCGGACTTCAAGAGTGTCCGGGCGGGCGACCATGAGCAGGACGGCATTGCCCTCAAGGTGGCTTTCCAGGCCAGTACGAACGCCGGGCCCGTCGCCAAAGACGCCGCATCCGGTGAAGTGTTTCGTCGAGGCAACCTGTGTGTCGCGGTCACCAGTGCTTTCCTCGGGCAAGCGAATGCCACCCTTCTTGAAGTGATAAGACATGATTTCTCCTGCCCCGGCCGCGCTGCGGGCGCCGGGTTATGTTGCTTGATTTTTGCGAAGCCGGTTCTTTTCCCGCGGGCACGAGCGTGCCAACAGCGGGTTGCTGCAAAGGAACCGAGTTCGCATTGGTGGGGGATGGCGGCCTTGGAAAGGCCGGTCTTAGCTGCTGCTAAGTGTCTTTGGGCGCTCCACTTCGTTCAGTTTGCAGTGTTCCAATCAACGGCCAGAAACGCTCGTGCCTTGTGGAAACCCAACCGGGCGAAGCTTGATCAACCGCGTATTCGAGAAGCGCCCCTAGACGCAGATGTCAGCAGCTGTCCATGCCCAGGTTTTCGGGGGCGGCGGAGGTTTTCGCAACACCGATTCAGGCCCATCAGACATGCGAATCCGATCATATCCCCATGATAAGTTTTGCCACCGATCTGGGAAAAACCGAGGGTCGTTTCGTTGTTCTTGTACGCGGACATTTCTCACCTGCCAGAAAAAGATCTGAGGGCTTCGGATTTCTTGTTGATAATCCCATGGAAAACCGTGGGGAAATCATGTGGATTGATTGACGACGCCTATCAGGGCCGCGCATCGGGTTCACGATGACGCGTTGATTCGGCTTGGAATCCGACGAAGAACCGAGTGCCGATTGCTCATCGTCAGTCTGATTCTATTTCTCCAGCACCGGCCAGCGCGGACAACTTTCGGAAAAGCGCATCCGACATCATGACGCGACGCTCCCACACCGGCGTTCCGATCTCACGAGGCTCAAGTCCGAACCAGATCTTGAGGTCGCCGGCGTCCGACTGATGTGAGAAGACTGCATGGGGTCCGTTCGTGCTGACTTCGACCGACACCTTTGCGTTGGCAAAACCGCCGGCGTGATCTTCGAAGCCAGCGTCGAGCCAATGCCCGCAGAAGTCCCCGAAAGTCGGGGCAAGCTTCAAGCCGGGCACGGGCAGTCGGTTCAGTGCGGCAAACAGCTTTCTGCTAAGGATTTCCTCCGACACATCCCACCGGATGTCGTCATCCTGCCAGAGCTCGCCGTAGACCAGCTTGAGCTCCGTCAGCCTGGAAACGAACTCAGGGGCATCCTTGGTCTCGATCCCCGCGGCCAGAGCCAGGTTGAGATGGAAGACATCCCTGCCTGTCATGGCAGCCGCGGCGCGCCCACGTCCGCCAGGGCTGCGCAGGCCGGCCTGCGCCAGCATACGCGCCATCGCGTCAACCTTGTTGGGATTCTCGCCGAACAGATCGGCCGATGCCCTGACCATTTCGCCTTTCGTCGCCATGACCGGCACCCTTCGAGAAGTCTTGTTGGCATACTGATAGCAGCGGCCAGAACACGCGTCAAGTTTACGGTAAAAGTTTTTCCGAAAAATCATCACCTGATGTGCGTCACGTCGGGCCAGCTTGCGTCACACCAGAGTGATCCCTTTTGGAGGCCGATGAGAACGGGTCCCGATTGGATAAGATGACAGCTCGAGATCGCGAACAACGTTCGAAACCTTGCGCTGTTCAATCTGGTCACGTCCGTCAAGGTGGTGTAATTTCCCAGATGACCTGAGGGCATGATCAGGCGGCTTTTGTTGTGATGCTGAGAATGGGGTCGATCTCCTCGTTGTCGATCTGGGCGAAGGCCTCGACCATCATGTAGCGGCTGGCGGTCTGCCATTCGTCATTCTGCTCGAACAGCACCGCTCCGATCAGCCGCATGATGGATGCCTCGTTGGGGAAGATTCCCACGACGTCGGCTCGCCGTTTCACCTCCTTGTTCAGCCGCTCGATGGGGTTCGTGCTGTGCAACTTGGTGCGGTGCTGGCGGGGGAAGGACATGTAGGCCAAGACGTCGTGCTCGCTGGCGTCCATCAGATCAGCCAGCTTGGGCCAACGGGGGCGCAGTTGCTCGGCGACCTTGCGCCAGGTCTCGCCGGCATGGGTGCGATCGGGCTGGTCGAAGGCCTGCCGGATCGCGGCGGCGATGACGGTGTGCTGGCCTCTGGACACATGTGCGAGGGCGTTCCGCATCCAGTGGACGCGGCAGCGTTGCCAAGTGGCCTCAAAAACCCGGGCGATGGCGGCCTTGAGGCCAGTATGGGCGTCGCTGATCACCAGCCGGACCCCGCCAAGGCCGCGGGCGCGCAGGGAGCGCAGGAACTCGGTCCAGAAGGTCTCGGCCTCTGACGGCCCGATGCCCAGGCCGATGATTTCCCGGCGGCCCTCGGTGTTGGCTGCGACGGCGATTATCGCCGCGACCGGCACGATGCGGCCGCCCTGACGCACTTTCAGATAGGTGGCGTCCAGCCAGAGATAAGGCCAGTCGCCGGCGAGCGGCCGGTTCAGGAACTCGCCGACCCGCTCATCGATGTCCTTGCAGAGCTTCGAGACAGTGCTCTTCGAGATGCCGGAGAGCCCCATGGCCTGCACCAGGTCGTCGACCCGCCGGGTGGAGACGCCGCCGATCCAAGCCTCCTGGATCACCGCCACCAGCGCCTGTTCCGAAGTCTTGCGGGCCTCGAGGAAGCCGGGGAAGTAGCTCCCCGCCGGAGCTTCGGAACCCGCAGGTTCAGCGTGCCCAGACGGGTATCGAGCGCGCGCTCCCGATACCCGTTGCGCCAGGTCGTGCGCTCACCGTTTCGTTCATGCCTGCCGGCACCGATCAAGCCGTCGACATCGGTCTCCATGATCAGCTGCAGGACGGCCTCGGCGATACTGCGCAGAAAGTCGCCCTGATCGTGCTTGGCCAGAAGCTCGGACAGGTCCATGTTGGCTTTGGTCATCGGGGTCTCCGTAAGGTTCGTGGTTGAAGCGTCGAAACTCCACCTCGACCATACACCTCGATGGCCACCCGGGATCACACCGACAAAGGCGCCGAAATTACACCACGTGCGCGGACGCTAACGTTCAATCTGGCGATCGATAGCAAGCTCTGTGGTTGTTACCTAGTCAACCTCCGGGGCCGAAGCCTATGAGATCGGCCTGGTCAAGGAGCGCGCATTTATCATCAAGAACAAGATGTATCGACCCAGTGAAAACCTGCTCATGCTACAGGAAGGAAGAAGTAGCGATGAGTGTACCAGTGGAAGACAACATCAAGCGTTGGACGGCAAAGCGCAAAACGGCGCTGGTAATCGAGATTACCCAGGGCAAGACCACGGTGGCAGAGGCCAGCCGGTCGTATGATCTGTCGCCTTCCGAGATCGAGGGCTGGGTCGAGGATGCCAAGTGGGGCATGGAGAACTCGCTGCGGGCCAACCCGCTCGACATCCGCGAGCAATATGAGAAGCAGCTGAAGGATCTGCAGGAGGCTTACGGCGAGGCCATGCTGGAACTGCGCGCCCGAAAAAAGTTGGCGGCCCTCATGGAGCGGGAGGACGGCAATTGATCCGGACGCTCCATGAGGGCTTTCTGGCCGATGGTATCGCGGTGCCGCTCTCCAAGCTCTGCGCCTGGTTCGGCGTGCCGCGGCGGACGGTCTACTACAAGCCAACCAAGGCGGCTCCCAAGGTCGATCCGCGCTTTGCCGAGCCGATCAAGGCGATGATCGAGGAGGAGCACTCCTTCGGCTATCGGACGGTCGCGTGGCTCCTGGGCTTCAACAAGAACACCGTGCAACGGATATTCCAGATCAAGGGCTGGCAGGTCCGCAAGCGCGCCGTGGGCATGCGTCCGCGCATCCAGGCCGTGCCGTCCGTCGCCACCACACCGAACGAGCGCTGGTCGACGGATCTGGCGCGTGTCTGGACCGGCAAGGACGGCTGGGCTTCGCTGGCCCTGGTGATCGACTGCCACACGCGCGAGCTTCTGGGCTGGCACCTGTCACGCTCAGGGCGACGCGGCCTCGCCCTTCGCCTCAGGCGCTTGGGTCACACCCGCAGCAAAGTCGCGACGTGGTCCGGGATCTCCGGCACGATGCCCTGCGGATTGAGCGCCTTGATCGAATAGTAGCCGTGCAGGATGTGATCCATGTCGACCGTCGCGCGCACGCCGGGTATCTGCAGTATCCGTTCCATGTATGCTGAAAGACGCGGGTAATCCCTGATCTGCCTGCGGTTGGTCTTGAAGAGACCGTGGTAGGCCGCGTCGAAGCGGATGAGCGTCACGAAGGCGCGGATGTCGATCTCGGTGAGGCGGTCGCCGAAGAGGAAATCGCCCGTCAGGCTCGACTCGAGTTCGTCCAGCATGGCGAAAACGCCATCCACCGCCTCTTCATAGGCCTCCTGCGAGGACGCGAAGCCGGCCTTGTAGACGCCGTTGTTGAGCAGTCCGTACATCCGTGCGCCAAGGCCGTCGATTTCCGCCGCCAGATCCTCGGGATAGAGCCGAAGGTCGGAGGGGGCCAGATGCTCGAAAGCAGTGTCGAACATCCGCAGGATGTCGGCGCTTTCGTTGTTCACCATGATGTCCTGCTTCGTGTCCCACAGCACCGGCACCGTGGCGCGGCCGGTAAACTTGGGATCGGCGCGGCTGTAAAGCTCGTGCATGTAACGCGCGCCGAACCGCGGGTCCTCGTCCGCGCCCGGATAGCCGCCAAAGCTCCAGCCCTGATCGGTCAGCGTGGGGTTGACGACGGTGACAGGGATCAGATCTTCAAGTCCTTTGAGTTTCCGGGCGATCAGCGTGCGCGACGCCCACGGGCAGATGAGCGCGACATAGAGGCGATAGCGCCCCGCCTCGGCCGGGAAACCACCCTCACCGGTCGGTCCCGGCCGGCGATCGGGCGTGATCCAGTTGCGGAAGCTCGAAACCTGACGCACGAAGCGCCCCTTCTCGTCGGCCTTCTGCACCGGCTGCCAGTTTTCAACCCATTTTCCTTCGAAAAGCATCGTGTTTATCCTCATTTCCGGTGAAAAACGAATGACCGCATCGACACCGATCCGAGGTCGATTGCATCGGTCATGAAGGTCAGGTCGTCGCGCGCGTTCGAGGCGCCGGCGATGGTGAGCGCGGGCAGGTAGTGGTCGATCGTCGGATGAGCCATCGTCAGTAGCGATCCCAGCCCCTCGCGGTCGACGAGCGCGTTGAAGTCACGCTCGGTCAGCCGATCGGCGAAGAGCGCGTCGAATTCGAGCGCGAAGTCGCGCGGCTTGCCGCCGAATCGCATGGCGCCCAGGTTATGCACGACGTTGCCGGAGCCGAGGATCAGGACGCCGCGGTCGCGCAATTCGGACAGGGTCCGGCCGATCTCAAGCTGGTGCGCGAGCCCCCGTCCCATGTCGATCGAGACCTGAAAGACCGGCACATCGGCTTCTGGATACAGGAACTTCAGCACGGCCCAGGCGCCGTGATCGAGACCCCAGGTGTCATCCTCCTGGGCGCGATGGCTGGCAAGCAGCGCTACAACGTCCCGCGCCAGGTGCGGATTTCCGGGGGCCGCGTAGTGCTCCGCGTAGAGCGCTTCCGGAAAGCCGTAGAAATCGTGGATCGTGCGTGGCATCGCCGAGACGTCGACCAGCGTCGTGTTCCGGGTCATCCAGTGCGCCGAGACGACAAGGATCGCCTGCGGGCGCGGAAGGCTCCGGCCGAGCACGGACCAGGCGCGGCTGAACGCGCTGTCCTCGATCGCGTGCATCGGACTGCCGTGGCCGAGGAACACGACCGGCATCCGGCCGGACGGTGCGAAACGGTCCCGAAGCTGCGGTAGGCTGTGCGTCTGCATGATGTCTATCCTGAGTACGGTCGGGCCGCATCCGGCGGCCCGACCCTGGGTGTCTTGTCAGGCGAAGTGGCCGAGGGACTTCTGCAGAGCGGGCACCCGAACCGCGAGGGCGCCGCCGCCCAGAAGCACGATCGCCGCCTGCACGATGACCCAGAACAGCGGGAATTCCCAACCGCCGCCCTCGCCCGAGAACAGCCAGCCATTGCCCCCGTGTACCCAGGTGGCGCCGAGCAGAACCGGGATCAGTGCCAGCGCGACGAGCCGCGTGCCGATGCCGAGGATCAGCGCCAGTCCGCCGGCGATCTCGGCGAAGATGGTCAGGTAGGCAAACAGCCCCGGCAGGCCCAGGCTTTCGAAATAGCCGACCGTGCCGGCGATCGTGAAGACGCTGACCTTCAGCCAGCCATGGGCGAGGAAAAGAGCGCCGCTCGAGACGCGAAGCGCGAGGGCGGCATAGTCGGAAGAGGTCTGCGTGGTCATGTCGTTTTCCTTGTTTGTGCCGCCTGCGCGGCGGCCTTGATCGATGCGGCGAAACTAAGGCTTGCAGACTATCAACAAAATAGAGACTTTGTTGATTGACTTACCTCATTTTGTTCTTAAATGGCCCATCATGGATCTCGTCGACCAACTCAAGGCGTTCGTCGCCACCGCGCAAACTGGCTCATTCACCGCCGCCGCCGAGCAACTCGGAATCTCGAATCGCCTGACGTCGAAATACGTCGCCGAGCTCGAATCCCGGCTCGGGGTCAGGCTCTTTCAACGCACCACCCGCAAGGTCGGCCTGACGCCCGCGGGCGAGGACCTCCTTGCTCGGGTCCCCGCCTTGCTCGGCGATCTCGACGATCTTCTCGCCGAAGTCTCAGAAGGCTCGCGCGGCATCTCCGGCGTTCTGCGCATCTCGGCGCCGGTCACCTTCGGAGAGGTCTACGTCGTCGGCATGCTGGGCCGGTTCGCGGCGGCCAATCCCGGCGTGATGCTCGATCTGCGGCTGAACGACCGCTACACCGATCTTGCCGCCGAGGGGATCGACCTTGCCTTCCGGATCGGGCGCTTTGACCTGGCCTCGCTCAAGGTGCGCAGGCTGGGTGAGTTCCGGAGCGTCGCCGTCGCGAGCTCCGATTACGTCGCGCAGCACGGCGCGCCGCAGACGCCGGCCGAACTGTCGGATCACGCCTGCATCGTCGACACCAACCGCCGCACCCCCCGCCGTTGGGTCTTTGAGCGTGAGGGAAGCAAGGAGACCGCCATTGTCGAGGGTCGGTTCCAAGTCAACTCGGCCCGCGCCGCCATCGAATTGGCGCAACGGGGCATGGGTATTGCCTACGTTCCGCGTTTCGCCCTTTGCGGGGCATTGGAAACCGGCGCCCTCGTCCCGCTTCTGGAGACCTTTGCCGGGGAAACCGGCCCTGTCGGCGCGGTCTATCTGGAGGGACGTGCCCTGCCCCGAAAGGTCCGGGCGCTGATCGACTTCGCTGTCAAGGATATTGGGAGCACCGCAATCCTCTGAGTCGGATAGATCGACTTCCGGGCGAGCCTCTGCTCGGAACCTCACTAGCGGTTGTCCGCCATATCCCGGGCTTCGGTTCGTCCTCAAAGTCTCCGCCTGACCGGGCGCTCTCCGAAGGTTGGCATCGGCTGCGTGTCGTCTCGCCCGCGACAACCCGTCTCCGCAGCCCCGGTGACAATCGTTGCGCGCCGCGACTTTCAATAAGCCATCCAAATCCACTCATTGGTTCAATTAATTTCTCTGCGCCGAAACAGCCGCATACTTTTCTCCGGTCAACACATATCCGAGGAAAGGATTACGCGATGACCGATGACATGCTGCACGTCATGGAGTGGCACAACGGCGAAAAGGACTATTCGCCGTTCTCCGACGCCGAGATGAAGCGGCGGCAGGATGACGTTCGCAAGTGGATGGCCGACAATAATGTCGATGCGGCGCTGTTCACGTCCTATCATTGTATCAACTACTATTCGGGCTGGCTCTACTGCTATTTCGGCCGCAAGTACGGCATGGTGATCACGCCGACCGCAGCGACCACGATCTCGGCCGGGATTGACGGGGGACAGCCGTGGCGTCGCAGCTTTGGCAACAATATCACCTATACCGACTGGCGGCGTGACAACTTCTACCGCGCCGTCCGGCAGCTGACGCCCGGCGCGAAGCGGCTCGGCATCGAGTTCGACCATGTGTCGCTCGACTACCGCACCCAGCTCGAAGCGGCGCTTCCGGGCGTGGAATTCGTCGACATCGGCCAGCCCTCGATGTGGATGCGCTCGATCAAGTCGGAAGAGGAGCACAAGCTGATCCGCGAAGGGGCGCGGGTCTGCGACGTCGGCGGCGCGGCGGTGGCAGCAGCGGTCAAGGCGGGCGTACCGGAGCACGAGGTGGCGATTGCCTCGACCAACGCCATGATCCGCGAGATCGCCAAGTCCTTCCCCTTCGTCGAGTTGATGGACACCTGGACCTGGTTTCAGTCGGGGATCAACACCGACGGCGCGCACAACCCGGTAACGAACCGCAAGATCGAGTCGGGCGACATCCTGTCGCTGAACACTTTCCCGATGATCTTCGGCTATTACACGGCGCTCGAGCGCACGCTCTTCTGCGACAGTGTCGATGACGCCAGCCTCGACATCTGGGAAAAGAACGTGGCCGTCCATCGGCGCGGGCTTGAACTGATCAAGCCGGGCGCGAAGTGCAGCGAAATCGCGCTCGAACTGAACGACATGTACCGGCAGTGGGACCTTCTGAAATACCGCTCGTTCGGATATGGTCATTCGTTCGGCGTGCTCTGCCACTATTACGGCCGCGAAGCCGGCGTCGAACTGCGCGAAGACATTGATACAGAATTGAGACCAGGCATGGTCGTATCGATGGAACCTATGGTGATGCTGCCTGAGGGAACGCCGGGGGCCGGCGGCTACCGCGAGCATGACATCCTGATCGTCACCGAAGACGGGGCAGAGAACATCACCGGCTTCCCCTTCGGACCCGAACACAACGTGATCCGCAACTGAACCCCGCCGGAATTTGCGAATGGGGCCCGGACAACCCGGGCCCCATTTGGCGTTCAACCCTTCGGCGCCTGAGCTTGAAAGGAAAAGGGGCCGGAAACCGGCCCCTTTTCTGATACCCGACCTTCCCGGGGAGCGCGCTGAAGCCGGGCAAGAAGACGTGGCTTATTGTCCGAATTCAGCTTTGAGCGCGCCGGCAATGCCTGCTGAACACACTTTGAGGAGGATCTCGCCCTTTTCCGCTGTCGCCTCCTTCGGGGAAGACAGCGTGCCGCTGGCTGGCGTCCATTCCGGCTTGACCGGATAGACGTCATAGGGCGGGAACGTCGCGGGATCGATGTCGACGGCAGCTTTGAGATTCACCAGTTCGGGATAGAGCGCGAGCATCAGCGAGGTTTCCAGTACGCCGCCATGTTCGAGATCCCAGCCGGGGAAGCCGTTGGGATAGAGCCGCGCGATCGTATCCTTGTCGACGAAGTCCCAGTAAGACAGGACCACGATCTTCATGTCCTCGATCCCGTCCCAGCGCAATTCGCGCAACGCGATGTCGATTCCCTCGACGATAAACCACGAATTCTCGAAATGCCCGTTGACCAGGCAGATCTTGCGCACGCCGTGGCGCGCGAATTCCTTGATCACGTCGCGCAGGGCGGCCACCAAGGTCGCGCCGTCGAGGCTCGTGGTGCCAGGCAGGTGATTGCCGCCGCCCGACTTCTGGTGCGACTTGTAGCCGTAGGTGAAAGGCGGCGCGACAAGTCCACCGACCTCGAGCGCGGCGCGGCGGGCGAATTCGGTCGGAAGCAGAACATCCACATGTAACGGCATGTGATGGCCGTGCTGCTCCATCGAGCCGATCGGAATCAGGATCGGCGTCGCGCCGTGGCGCACTTTTTCATCATAGACAGGCCACGTCAGTTCCGAGGCAAAGGGCGAAGTCTGGGGCATCGTCGTTCCACCATGTGTTGTGCTTTCCTCAGAATTTATGTTGTTCCAGCATCATAAGAAAAATAGATTGTTCTGATCTTGGCATTTGAAAGTTTAATCCATGCGCCGCTTCATCAACCTTCAGACCGATCTCTTGCGGACATTCGTTTCCGTGGTCGAACTGGGTGGACATTCCAAGGCGGGAGCTGCGTTGGGCCGGAGCCAGCCGGCAATCTCGCTCCAGATCCGGCGGCTGGAGGATCTTGTCGGCGCGACTCTCCTGACCCAGGACGGAAGAACCCCGGTTCCGACACAGGATGGCGAACTTCTTCTCGGCTTCGCTCGGGAGATGGTGCGTATCAATGACGAGGCGGTCAGCTACTTCCACCGGGCCGAGATCGCCGGTGTACTGCGGATCGGACTGCCCACGGACTATGCCGTGGCGTTCCTTCGCACCGCACTGACTGACTTCAGCCATGCCCATCCGGAGGTCGAACTGGAAATCCGTTGCGACCTGAGTCGCAAGCTGCACAGGCAACTCCGCGCGGACGAGCTCGACATAATCATTGCGGTGATGCCGAGCGCGCAAATGCCCTATCTGTCGCGCTCGTGGGTAGAAAGGCCCGTCTGGGCCGCCGCGGAAACCTTCGTGCTGAAGCCCGCGTCACCGGTTCCTCTCGCGGCTCACCCCGAGGGTTGCGAATACCGCTCGCGGATGGTGAACGCACTCGATGCGGCAAGCCGGCGGTGGCGCATCGTCTATGTGGATCCCGGGATATCAGGTATCCAGAATGCCGTGCTCAACGGGCTCTGCGTGAGCGCAGTGACCCGCGCGACGCTGTTGCCGGGCATGAGGATTCTGGATGCATCCGTAGGTTTCCCGCCTCTTGAAAGCCTACGCGTAGGCTTGTTCTACAAGCATCCCAGACTGTCAGACGCCGGACTGAAGCTCGTGAGTGACCTGGTCAACAAACTGGACACGATAGGGGCCGGCGAGAACGCTCACTCGGCCTGACACGACAGCCCTCGATATTTGCAACGCAAATCGAATGATTTCAATTACCGATTTTGCTAATCCAAGCTCGGTCACTAGCATTCCCTATCAAGATACCCCCGACGGTGCGTCCACAAGGAATGGGAGCGTAGAATGACCGAACTGAAACCATCAGCCACACGTCTGACCCGGCGAACTCTGCTGGCGAGCGGTGCCGCCGCACTCGCCACGCCGATGCTCAACCGTCGCGCCTTCGCGGCACCCGTCGAGTTGACGATGCTTGCCTGGTACGGCCACGCAGAGCCCGACGTAGTCGCGGAGTTCGAGGCCGAGAACAACGTCAAGTTCAAGCCTAAGTACTATACTGGCGGCGACAACATGCTGGGGCTCATCTCGCAGTCGCCGCCGGGCACATACGATGTGATCCTGTCAGATGCCGAATACGTGCAACAGCTCAACGCTGCCGGTTACATCGAGGAACTCGATCCGGCCGATTACCCGTTCGACGAGTTCTTCCCCGAGTTCCAGCAGTTCCCGGGCCACTGGTCCGACGGCAAGCTCTACTCCGTGCTGACCCGGTTCGGCTTTCTCGGCGTGGCCTACAACACCGACGCCCTGACCGAAACGGAAGCGTCGTCGTACAATATCTTTTGGAGCGAGAAGCTCACTGGCAAACTCGGCCATTTCGACTGGCACCTGCCGAACCTGGGGCAAATGAGCCTTTTGAACGGGAACGCCACCCCTTACGACATCGACGAGACCGCCTGGGAGGCGGTGAAGGAGAAGACGATGTCGCTCAGACCGCAGGTCGGCGGCTACTTCGACTACGGCGGCACCTTCTCGTCGCTCGAGAACGGTCAGATGCTGGCCTTCGCCGGTATCGGTGACTGGATCACCGGCGTGCTTCAGAAGAACGGGGCAAAGGTAGCCACCCGGATTCCGGACGAGGGCGGGCTGCAATGGACCGAGTCGTTCTCGATCGGAAAGGGTTCGACGAAGGCCGATCTCGCCAAGAAATGGATCCAGTACATCACCTCGGCAAACGGCCAGGCGAAGTCTGCGAACATGGCCGCCTATCCGGCGCTGATCCCCAACCAGAATGGCTGGGAGCGGCTCAATCAGGAGGTGCCGGAGGAGGCCGCGCGTCAGAACATGGTGCTGGGTCAGTCGAACGTGATGGACCTCATTCGCGACGGCCGGATCAAGTATCGGCAGTTGCCCGTGCAGCAGAGCCTCGAGGACTGGAACGACTTCTGGTCCGAATACAAGGGCGCCTGACGGGTTCTCCGGCCGGCGGCAGGCGCCGCCGGCCGGCCAATGCATGTTCGGCCGCTGCCGGACAGAAACCACCAAGCCGGGGAAGATCATCGATGCACAAGCGCGTCACCATTTACGGGCTGACCTTTTCCCTGCCGCTCTTGCTGTGGCAGCTGCTGTTCTTCGTTTTTCCCCTGGTCTTTCTAGTGGCGCTGAGCTTCTGGACGGTGCGCAACTTCCGGATGCAACCGGATTTCGATACCGTTAACTGGGTCACGATGTACGGCCGATCGGTCTTCTGGCAGTCCTATGGCCTGACGCTCGCCATGGCCGCCGCCGCGTCGGCGATCACCAGCATCCTGGCCTTCCCCTGCTCCTATGCGATCGCATTCAAGCTGACGCCGGGCATGCGCCAGCTGGCGATCTTCATGATGGTAATCCCTTTCTTCACGAGCTATCTCGTGCGGGTCTATTCCTGGCAGATATTCCTGTCCGACAACGGCATCATCAACGGCCTTCTCGGCCTCGCCGGTCTCGGGCCGCTGCCGATGCTCAACACCGTCTTCGCCACGATGATCGGCTATCTGACGCTGACCTTCCCGCTCGTCGTCCTGCTGCAACTCTTCAGCCTGATCTTCGTCGACCGGACGCTGATCGAAGCTGCGCACAACCTGCGTTGCGGCCGCCTGCGCACGGTATTTGCCGTGGTCATTCCCTCGGCGCGCGTCGGTTTGGTGATCGCGGCGCTGTTCAGCTTCATCCTGTGCTTCGGCGACTTCGTCAGCCCGATCTACCTGGGCGGCGGTGACCCGACAACGCTCTCGATCCTGATCACGGATACCACCAAATCGGGCCAGCAATGGCCACGCGCGGCAGTCATCGCGCTGACGATGATCGCGACGCTGCTCGCCGTCGCCTTCGCCGCCGTGCGCTTCGCTTACAAAGGGGCCGGGAAATGAACGACGCAAACCGCAATCCGCTGATCGAGTTCGCGCTTCGGCTCTACGTTGTCCTGAGCTTCGCGTTTGTCTTCGCGCCAATCGCCGCGAGCTTCGTCTTCTCGTTCAACTCCGACCGCTTTCCCTCGATCCCGCTCGGCTCGTTCTCGACCGAATGGTATCGCGCGGTCGCGACCGATCCACTGGTCTGGGAGGGGCTGAGAAACACGCTCGCCGTCGGCGTGATCGTGGCCGTGATCTCCACCGCGCTGGGGTTCGGCGCAGCCTACACCGATTTCCGCTACAAGTTCCTCGGCAAGACCGCCTATCTGGCGCTGGCGCTCCTGCCGCCGACGATCCCGGTCGTGATTCTCGGCCTCGCCATGCTCGCCTATCTGTCGCGGCTCAACCTCTCGGGCCAGGCGATCTCGGTGATCATTGCGCATATCGTGATCTGTTCGCCCTTCGCCATGGCGATCATCCGGCTACGCCTGTCGCAGATGGACCCCGATCTCGAAGCCGCCGCGTGGAATCTCGGGGCTTCGGAATGGGCGGCGATGCGACATGTGATTGTACCATTTGCCCGCCCGGCGATCTTCGCCGCACTCTTCATCACCATGGCCGTGTCCTTCGACGAATTCGCCATCGCCTGGTTCGTCTCGGGGCTGAACGAGACGCTTCCGGTGAAGGTTCTCGGCTTCCTTCAGGGCCAGGTCAGCCCCCGCATCAACGCGATCGGCACCTTCGTGTTCGTCACCTCGATGACATTGGTCATCATCGCCCAAATTCTGCTGACCGGCCGGTCGCGCGCACCGCGCGCCGGTGCCGGCGACTAGGAGATTTTCGCATGACTCAGGAAACGCTGGTCACCTTCGGTGGCGTCATCAAACGGTTTGGCGATTTCGTCGCGGTGCAGCGGCTTGATCTCGAAATCCAGAAGGGCGAGTTCCTCGCCATCATGGGATCGAGCGGTTGCGGCAAGACGACGACGCTGCGGATGCTCGCCGGCCTGGAAGCGCCGAGCGAAGGCCAGATCCGGCTTGGCGGAAAGCCGATCAACGATCTGCCTACCTGGCAGCGCGATACACCGATGGTATGGCAGAGCCTCGCACTCTTCCCCTTCCTCAACGTCATTGAGAACGTCGAATTCGCGCTGAAGATGCGCGGTGTCGGCGCGAAGGAGCGCCGGCAGCGGGCCGAGAACTGGCTGGAGCGAATGCAGATCAGCGAGTTTGCGACGCGCAACATCTCGCAGCTCTCCGGCGGCCAGAGGCAGCGCGTTGCGCTGGCGCGGTCACTCGTCGTCGAACCGGAGATCCTGCTGCTTGACGAACCGCTTTCCGCCCTCGACGCGCATCTGAAGGTACGGATGCAGTCGGTTCTCCAGAACCTCCAGCGGGAGCTCGGCATTACCTTCGTCTACGTGACCCACAGCCAGTCCGAGGCGTTCGCGATGGCCGATCGCGTGGTGATCATGAGCAAGGGGAAAGTCGAACAGATCGGCACCCCCCAAGAGATCTACAGGGCGCCGAAAACGCGGTTCGTTGCTGAGTTCCTTGGGTCGTCCAATATCTTTTCAGGGCGGGTCAGCAACCAGGGCATGCTTGAAACGCCAATCGGAACCTTCCGTTTGCCGGAGGCGGAGGCGGAGCGCCGCAAGGGGCAGAATGCAACGGGCGTCGTTCTTGACACGCGCACTGAACTTGGCGTCGAGAAACCGCAATCGGACCTGAATTTCACCGTTGCCAAGGTGGTTGGCGAGGAGTTCTCCGGGGCTACGGCGACTGTGTATCTCGAAGCCAGCGACGGGTCAGAAATTCGGGTTCAGAACTCGCACGAGGAAATCGGTCGTCTGCCGATTGCACCCGGTCAAGAGCTTTATGTTTCCTGGCGGCCCGAAGACACGCATGTGCTGTCGAATGATTGATCTTGGGATACCCGAGCCTGGCCCGCGCTCGAGCGAAAAACGCTCTGGCTCAGAGGGTTCTGGCATTACGCATGACAGCATGCATGTCGATGACGACCTGGTGTCCGTATGGCGAAGAATGCTGATGATGACTTGCCACGGACGGCTGGGGGCCGGGCGGCTTGTCTGGCTGCCCACGTCAGCGATCGGACGGCCCTGCCGCGTGCCGGGCGGCCCAACACCTGCAACAGACGACTCCCATGCTTGACGCGCCGCAACCGCTTGTCCCGCGGGGCGCCGCCTACTACCCGGTGCCGAACGGAGCCCCGACGCGGCACTATGCGTTCCTGCTGCTTTCGGACTTCACGCTGCTCGCCTTCAGCGCGGCCATCGACGCCTTCCGGATCGCCAACCAGCTGTCGCAGAAGCCGCTCTACCGCTGGACGGTGCTTTCCGAGGACGGGGCCCCCGTGCGCAGTTCCTGCGGCGTGAGTATCGGCGTCGACGGCGGGCTGACCCCGCTCAGCCGCGAGACGACGCTCTTCGTCTGCTCGGGCAACCTGAATGGACGGCAAGCCTCAAGCTCGACGCTGGCCTTCGTGAATCGGCACCACCGCTTCGGCGGAGCTGTAGGCGGCCTATGCACCGGTGCCGTCACGCTGGCGCGGGCGGGGCTCCTCGTTGGACGGGCATTCACGCTTCACTGGGAAAACCAGCCGGGTTTCAGCGAACTGTTTCCCGATCTCTTGCCGACACCGCGCAAGTTCGAGATCGACGGCCGGGTCCTCACTTGCGGCGGCGGCGCGGCCGCGACCGATCTGGCGCTCGCGATCATCGCCCAGGATCACGGACGGGAGTTCGCGACGATCGTCTCCGACATGTGCCTGCGGCGCGCCGATGTCGGCCCAGATCAGTCACAGCGCACATCCCTGGGGGCGGTTCTGCATACCCGCAATCCGCGGCTGATCTCGATCGTGCGCCTGATGGTCGAGAATTTCGAGGCGCCACTCTCGATGGAGGACCTGGCGGGCGAGGCCGGCTACACGCGGCGGCATCTCGAACGGCTGTTCCAGCTTTGCCTCGGTGAATCGCCCGGCCAGTTCTATCGGAACCTCCGGCTGGACCACGCCCGCAGTCTGCTGACCGACACCGACATGACGCTGTTCGAGATCGCGGCAGCCTGCGGATTCGAGAGCAAGGCCTATTTCGCCAAGGCGTTCAAGCAGCGCTTCGGCTGCCCGCCGAGCAAGCTCAACTACCATTTCCAACGCTGCGATCGAGCTTGATCGCAAACAAGGTCTCGATCGCGCTGGCAAAATCAGAGGGCGTCAACAGTCCGTCACCCCGAACGAAGCCGGACACTCTGGCTTCGGGCGGTCGCGGTTCGGGACCGGAACCACTCAAACGCAGCCCTTGATATCCAACCGAGTCAGATGATCGTCGCCGCAGTTGCCCTGATGATGTCGTCGCGGGTCACGCCGTCTGCGCATTCGACGATGTGCAAGCCCTTGTGAGTAACGTCGAGCACGCCGAGGTTGGTGATGATGCGATCGACCACGCCCTTACCGGTCAACGGCAGGGTGCATTCCTTCAGCACCTTGCTCTCGCCGTGCTTGTTGGTGTGATCCATGACCACCACCACCCGACCGACCCCGGCCACGAGGTCCATTGCGCCGCCCATGCCCTTGACGAGCTTTCCGGGGATCATCCAGTTCGCGAGGTCACCCTTCTCGGACACTTCCATCGCGCCGAGGATCGCCGCCGCAATCTTGCCGCCGCGAATCATGCCGAAACTCGTCGCGCTGTCGAAATAGGACGTGCGCGCCAGTTCGGTGATGGTCTGTTTGCCAGCGTTAATCAGGTCGGCATCTTCTTCACCCTCGAACGGGAAAGGCCCCATGCCCAGCATCCCGTTTTCGCTTTGAAGAGTGATGTCCTTGTCGCCGACATAGTTGGCCACAAGCGTCGGGATGCCGATCCCGAGGTTCACATACATCCCGTCCTCAAGTTCGTGCGCGGCCCGCTCGGCCATCTGATTGCGATCCCAGGGCATCAGGCTTCCTCCCGCTTGCGCACCGTGCGCTGTTCGATCCGCTTTTCGTGCTTACCCTGGATTAGGCGATGAACGTAGATTCCGGGCAGGTGAATGTGATCGGGATCAAGGGAACCGCGCGGCACGATCTCCTCGACCTCTGCCACACAGACCTTGCCGCACATGGCCGCCGGCGGGTTGAAGTTGCGCGCAGTCTTGCGGAAAATCAGGTTCCCGGTATCGTCGGCCTTCCACGCCTTTACGATGGACAGATCGGCAAAAATTCCCTTTTCGAGGATGTAGGTTTTGCCGTCGAATTCCTTGTGCTCCTTGCCCTCGGCGACCTGCGTGCCGACGCCCGTCTGGGTGTAGAACCCGGGAATGCCCGCACCGCCGGCGCGCATGCGTTCCGCAAGCGTGCCCTGCGGGTTGAATTCCAGCTCCAGTTCGCCAGAAAGGTATTGCCGCATGAATTCGGCGTTCTCGCCCACGTAGGACGACATCATCTTCTTGATCTGGCGCGTGGCCAGCAATTTGCCGAGGCCGAAGCCGTCGACACCCGCATTGTTGGAGGCCACGGTCAACTCCTTGACGCCGCTCTCCACCAGCGCGTCGATCAGCAATTCGGGGATGCCGCAGAGACCAAACCCGCCTGCGGCAATCAGCATTCCGTCATGCAGCAGGCCGTCGAGAGCCTCGGCCGCGGAGCCATATACTTTCTTCATGCCGCTTGTCCTTTTCGGGCATCGTCCGGCACGCTCAGTCCCAAGATGCGTCGCGCCTCTTGCCAAGTGGCGACCCGACGATTGTTCCGGTCGCAGATTTCGACGGCGCGGCGCACAAGTGCGGCGTTGGATGGTGCAAGCGTGTCCCGATCGAGGCGCACGTTATCCTCGAGCCCCGTGCGGGCATGGCCGCCCGCCGCGATGGCCCATTCGTTCAAGAGCTTCTGGTTCGCGCCGATACCTGCGGCGCACCAGGGCGCATCGGCCCCAAACAGGCGATGCACCGTGCGGATGTAGTATTCGAATACATCGCGATCGACAGGCATCGCGTTTTTTACGCCCATCACGAACTGGATGTAGGGCGTTCCCTTCAGCTGCCCCTTGTCGGCCATGTCGCGCGCTTTCAGGATGTGGCTCAGGTCAAAGGCCTCGATTTCGGGCTTGACGTCATGGGCCAGCATTTCGGAAGCGAGCCAGTCGACCAGATCGGGCGGGTTCTCGTAGACGCGGTTCGGGAAATTGTTGGAGCCGATGGAAAGAGACGCCATGTCCGGTCTCAGGGGCAGCATCCCGCCACGGGTCTTGCCTGCCCCCGATCTGCCACCGGTCGAGAACTGGACGATCATGCCCGGGCAGTGCCTCTCGATACCCTCTTTAAGGGCCGCGAACTTGTCCGGGTCCGAAGACGGTGTCTCGTCGTCATTGCGCACATGGGCGTGGACGATTGTGGCACCGGCCTCGAACGCTTCGTGCGTGGATTCCACCTGTTCAGACACTGAGATGGGAACGGCGGGGTTGTTGGCTTTCGTGGGCAGACTGCCCGTGATTGCCACGCAGATGATACAGGGGGTGGTCATCATGTTCTTCCATGTTGGACACGCCGGAGGCAACTCGGCGTGTCGGGCTCAACGTTTGCTCAGGGATGCGTGTTCGCCTCGACCGGCGACGGACCGGTCATGTTCCGCCTTTCCAGGACCTGTCGCTCCTCCTCCGTGAAGAACATCCAGCGGACATCGGCCGTCTTGTGCTTTTTGCATCCTGGGCAAGGGTTATCGGCGTTCTTGCACATGGCTCCTCCTCCCGTGCATTTGTCAGAAATGTCAGGCGGCCTTGGCCGACACCGACGGCATCTTGTCGAGTGCTGCGACGAAGAATGGACGAAACCCGTCGGGGTGTTCGCTCATCGGGAAATGCCCGAGCTCATCCATCACGGCGAGCGTGGCGCCGGGGATTGCCTTGGCGGTACGTTCGGCATCTTCCGGCGTGCAGGTCAGGTCGTAGGCCCCCACGATGATATGCACCGGCGTTTTGGTGGTATCGATGGTCGGCAGACGCGGGATCAGGCTGTCATCCTTGGTGTAGAAGCTCAGATCGCCGCGGAAGACGCCCGGACCGCTTTGCATGAACATCCAGAGCGTGTTCCAGCGCTCGGAATTCGGTGCGTAGGGCGAAATATTGGCCGACACCAGCGCCGCGCCCATTTCGCCGCCATGGGCGTCAGGGCGGTGGAACCAGTCGATATCGTACCAGGCAGGTTGGAAATCCGAGGCTTCTATGGCGATGAACCCGCTGAATTTCTCCGGATGCAGAGCCGCGAGTTGCAGCGCGATCCGCCCGCCCATGGAGCATCCCGCCAGCACCGGGCGATCGAGGCCCAATCCGTCGATCACGGCAAGCACGGTCTCGATATAGGTCTCGGTCGTCAGCAGGTATTCCTGCGTCTCGAAGCCCTCGGGCGGCAGCGACTTGCCGTGCCATGGCATGTCGAAGGCAACAAGCCGGTTCGACGCGGTGATCTCCGCATCGTTCATCAGGTGGCGCCACTGGCGGGTATCAGCGCCCGCGGTGTGCAAACAGAGCACGGGACGGCCTTGGCCGGCTTCCTCGAAATAGATGCGGCGGGGGGCGCCCCCGATACTGACGGTCACGTAGCGCCCGGTGATCGGTTCGATGCTCATGCTGCCAGCTCCTCTTTTGCGCGCGCCAGCGTCACGACTTCCTTGAAGAAGCGCAGGTTCTTGACGAGAGCCAGGATGTCTCCGTCGATCCGACCGCGACCGATCTTCACCAGACCAAAGATATCGTGGAATCCGGGCTCCGGGAGCGCTTGCCAGAATTTCGCAAGCGCCTCGGCATCGGTGCGCAGCGCAAAGCGCCAGGGGGTCTTGCGACTGGGGCCTTCGACGACCGACGCAAGATGGCCTTTCTCGAAAGACAGGTAGAACTCGTTGCCATCGACCTCGATCAGGACGGTCTCGGAAAACAGACGCCCGAGACGCAGAAGGTGCGGCCTGCCCTCCAGCGTCGATTGGATATGCTTGAAGGTGTCGATCACCTGAGCCTCCCTTGCATTCATGTGCTTGGGTGTTGGTGCCATGTCCATGCGTCAGGAGGCCATGCCGGCAGGGGTATGAGGCGATACCCCGACCTGCGCCGCACGGCAAAATCGCAGGGCCTTCTGCAGCTCAGCTCATCAAGAGACTGCTGCGGATCGATGCGGTATCATCCGATACCGGCGCAGGCATTGGGGTGAGCAGAGAATTCGGGGAAGTCTGTTTGCCGACGGGGGGCGTTGACGCGTCCCGTGTATGGACCCCAGATCGCTAGGAGGAGGAAAAATCCATGGGCATCGTCAACCAAGACAACATCACCGACGTGGTGATCGAGAGTCTCGGCAAGCACGGCGACATCACCGACCGCCAGCGCGAGATCGCGACCTCGCTGATCAAGCATATGCACGGCTTCATCAAGGACGTGAAGCTGCAGCACAGCGAATTCCTCGAAGCCTGCGCCTACCTCGCCCGCGCCGGCAAGCTGTGCAACGACAACCGCCAGGAATTCATCCTGCTCGCCGACATTCTCGGCATCGAGGTTCTGGTCGACATGATGACCAACCCGGTCGAGGGCAACGAGAGCGAATCCACGGTGCTTGGGCCGTTCTACCGCGAAAATCCGCCGGTTCTGCCGAAGGGCGCCTCGACCATCCAGAAGCACTATGACAACGAAGAGACCGCCTACTACGAAGGCTACATCAAGGACGAGAACGGCAAAGGCATCGCCGGCGTGACCCTCGATGTCTGGGAAGACGCGCCGAACGGGATCTACGAGAACCTCGACCCGGATCAGCCCGAATACAACCTGCGCGGCCGCTTCGAGACCGACGAGAGCGGCCACTACGCGTTCGTCGCCGTGCGCCCCGTGCCGTATCCGATCCCGGACGATGAAACCGCGGGCGAACTGCTGCGCTTCATGGGTCACCACCCGAACCGCCCCGGCCACATGCACTTCGTCATCTCCAAGGACGGCTATCGCCCGCTGATCAGCCAGATCTACGACGCGGACAGCGAGTGGCTGGAGAACGACAGCGTGTTCGCGGTCAAGGAAAGCCTGATCGGCAAGTTCAAGCCGGCGGCCAAGGAGCTTGGCACCGACCTGCACTTCGAATTCGACTTCGTTCTCAAGACTGCCGCCGCACAGGCGATCGCGGCTGAATAATCCACGATACCTCCCTGTAAACTGGCCCCCGTATCTCGGGGGCCTTTTTTCGTGAGGCGGTATGCCCTAACAATCTTGTTGGGTGTGGAGAACGGAAAATGAACTTCAGGCAGCTGACCTATTTCATCGCCGTTGCGGAAGAACTGCATTTCGGGCGCGCAGCGGAGCGGCTGGATATGGCTCAGCCGCCGCTCAGCCGCCAGATCAAGCAGTTGGAGGAAGAACTGGGCGCAATCCTGTTCAACCGTGGCCGAAGCGCAATTACGCTCACGCAGGCCGGCGAAAGGTTGCTCGATCGGGGAAAATCGATCCTGGCGCAGATGGAAGACACCCGGCTTGAAGTTCGCCGGCTGGGCCAAGGTGCCGAAGGGCGACTGCGCATCGGGTTTGTCGGATCTGCGACGTTCGGGATCCTTCCCAACATCATCAAATCCTATCGCGCGAATTTCCCAGAAGTGAACCTGAGCCTTGTTCCGATGAACAACGCGCAGCTTCATCGCGCGCTGGTGTCGCGCGAACTGGACGTAGCATTTGCCCGGCCCGCGTTGAGGGACCCGGAATTCCTTACAAAGGAGCTCATGGAAGAGAAGCTGATCCTCGCCCTGCCAGATACGGTCGACACGGGGGGGCGCAGCGTCGCGAAGCTCGAACGTTTGGCCATGCATCATCTGATCCTGTATCCGGAATATCCCAGGCCCAGCTATGCCGATGTGGTATTGAACGCGTGTGAAGAGGCTGGCTACGAAGTTCCCCTGCGTATCTGGTGTATGGATCTTCAGACTGCGCTCAGCCTGGTCGCTGTTGGCGAAGGGGTGTGTATCGTCCCTGAGTCGGTGTCTTCAGCCCCACGAAAAGGAATGAAATTTCTCAAGATCGAGCCGGAAATCGCGCGGACGGCCCTGTCCGTCAACTACCGGCTGGATGAACAGGGTGTACACGTCCAAAATTTCGTCCGCATTGCGCAAAAGGTTGCACGCAAGGTTTTTTAGGGCTCCGGTGAATGTCTCTCGGCACATCAGTTGAGCCGCCACATGCGATCACGCGGTCATTCTCCGCGTTTGGAGGCGAAACATGCCATCCAGCGCGAGCAGATTGCTGTCGAACCGCATTGAGGAACCGTGACCAACCACCGCCCCGCCCCGGCCAGGTTCTTCACGTGGCCGTCAAGGACGCCCTCCTCGATAAGGGCGCAGCTCTGATCGAGCGCGGCCCCTCGGAAGTGAAGTAACAGGTCGTCAGGTCGTGCGCGGTTACTCAGCGTGGCGGCGGCAGATGTCGCCGGGTTCCGCCGCCGCTGTGCGTCCGAAAAGCTCTGGCTACCGTCGGCCAAGCCAATTCATGTTCGGCCCATGCAGGAGCAGGATATCTGAACGATGCTGGGGCAAGAGTTACCGTTGCCAGACGCATTCCGTCATTGCAAAGCCCCTTGTGCTCTCGATCAAACGCCCAGCCAGGTATGCTGCGCCACTTCGTCCGCCTTGATGTCATCCGAGCTGCCGGTCCAGACCACCTGTCCCTTGCCGACGACGACAACATCGTCCGCCAGGGAGGTGGCGAAGCCGAAATTCTGCTCGACGATGATCATCGAAAGGCCGGCCGCCTTGAGCTCCTGCAACTTGTCGTGGATCAGCTTCACGATGATCGGTGCCAACCCTTCGGTCGGCTCGTCGAGGATCAGCAGACGCGGGTTCATCAGCAGCGCGCGGGCGATGGCCAGCATCTGCTGTTCGCCGCCCGAAAGCTGAGTCCCGCCGTTGTCCATCCGTTCACCAAGACGCGGGAACAGGTCGAGCACCCGCTCCATGGTCCAGTCCGAAGAGGCATTGCCGAACCGTTTGGCCGCAATTTCCAGATTTTCACGCACGCTCAGCGACGGGAAAATGTCGCGCGTCTCGGGCACATAGGCGATCCCGCTCTTCGCGATGTCGAACGGGCGCGCCGGGATCGGTTTGCCCTCGAACGCGATCTCGCCGGACTTGAGAGGTAAAAGCCCCATGATCGTCTTCAGCGTCGTCGACTTGCCTGCCCCGTTCCGGCCCAGAATGGCCAGTACCCTGCCCTTCTGCGCCTCCAGCGACATCCCGTAGAGAACCTGAGTCTCGCCATAGCCGGATTCGACTGCGGTCAATTCAAGCATCTTCCCAACTCCCCAGATAGATTTCCTTGAGCAGTTTCGATCCCCGCGCCTCTTCGGGCATGCCGTCAAAGACGACCTCGCCGTAGTTCAACACAGTGATGGTGTCGGCGACGTCGAAGGCGAGATCCATGTCATGCTCGATGATCAGCATGGTCAGATCGCGAGGCAGGTTGTTCAGCAGGTCGTGAAACCCTTTCGACATCTCCGGTCCGACACCGCTGGTGGGTTCGTCCATGAGCAGAACCAGTGGGCGCGTGGCGAGCGCCACGCCCACCTCGAGCTGACGGCGTACGCCATAGCTGATCTCGGACACCCTGGCGTGGATGTAGGGCATCAGGTTGACCTGTTCGGCCACCTCCTCAACGATTTCACGCACCTCCGGATTCGCCAGACTGTCGCTCCAGAGCTGCGTGGCATTGCCGGTGTGGACGGCGGCGGCAAGCCCAAGGTTTTCCTCAACGGTCAGACCGTCGAAAAGCGTGTTTTTCTGGTAGCTGCGCGACAGCCCGCGGCGGGCACGCTTGGCCACTGGAAGTGCCGTCACGTCCTCTCCGGCAAGGTGTACTGACCCACTATCGGGCGTGAGTTCGCCCACCAACTGGTTGAAGAGCGTCGTCTTTCCAGCACCGTTCGGGCCGAGGATCACGCGGCGCTCGCCGCGTTCCAGCTTCAGCGACACGTTCCGCGTGACGTGGACGGCGCCAAAGCTCTTGTCGAGATTGCGTGTCTCAAGCATCGGTCAGCACCTCCTCCGGCTCATGCTTGCGCGTGGCGTCAGCCATGCGGCGTTCGATCCGTGCGCCCCAACGGGCCTCGATCCAGCCAAAGATCCCGTTGGCGCGGCTCATCACGACAGCGATCAGGATGACCCCGACAACAAGGTGCCAGTAGGTGGTCACCGCGCTGAGTTCGTGCTTCAACAAGACAAAGGCGACCGCACCCACAAGCGGACCGACCAGCGTCCCCAGCCCCCCCAGGATGACGACAACCAGCGCTTCGCCCGAAACGGTCCAACTGAGAAGGCCCGGCGAGATGAACATGGTATGCTGCGCGGCGAGTGCGCCGGCGAGGCCGGCGATCATGCCTGACAGGCCGAACACGTCGGCCTTGACCCGCCAGACGGTCAGACCGAGGGCGCGCATGCGCTGCTCGTTGTGCATCACACCGGTGAGTGAGCGGCCAAGTCCCGACCGCAGGATCAAGACCGCGGCGCCATAGACCGCGCCGAGAAGAGCAAGGCAGAACAGTGCGAAGCTGCGGCTGTCGTTAAGGTCGACCCCGGCAAAGCTCAGGTCCAGCCGCGAAATGCCGCCCAACCCATCGTCCCCCCCCAAGATCGGCGCTTCGAACACATAGGAATAGGCCATCTGACCGAAGGCGAGAGTTGCCATAATGAAGTATATCCCGTGACTGCGCGAGCAGATCGACCCGATAACCCATGCCACGCCTCCGGACAGTGCAACCGCCGCGGCCATCGCAATTGGCGGCGCAATCCCCGCCTTGGCAGACAAAAGCGCGTAGGCATAGGCGCCCAAGCCCATCAGCGCGCCGTGGCAGAGCGAAACCATGCCGCCGAAGCCAGCAACGATGTCGAGTGCCAGAACCAACATGGCGAGGATCAGGATCTCGGTCAGGATTTCCAACCCGAAGTATTCGGCCGTGAAGGCTTGAAACAGCGCCGCTGCGGCCAGAAGGACGAGGGCGGTGTAGCGAAGTGCGTTGTGACGGAACATCGATCTATCCTTTCGCCGGAAAGAGGCCCACGGGCTTGATCACGAGGACCGCCGCCAGCAGGGCGTAGATGAGGACCGAGGCAAGCTGCGGGGCCAGAACGGCACCGAAGGTCTGCACGAAGCCGTAGATCAGCGATCCGGCGATGGCGCCCTTGAGCGAGCCGAGCCCGCCGATCACGATGACGATGAGCGTTGGAATGAGGATCTGCAGCCCCATGTCGGGTGTCACGCTGAGCAGAGGAGCGGCGACCACGCCCGCGAGACCTGCCAGCGCGCAACCGACGCAGAAGACGATGAAGAAGAGTCGTTCGACGTTGATCCCGAGGCAGGCCGCCATGGCGTCGTTGTCGACGCCCGCGCGGATCATCGCGCCGATCTGCGTGCGGCCCAGGACGAAAGCCAATGCCCCGAAAATCCCAAGGCCGAGGACGATGATGAACAGCCGATAGGTCGGGTATTCGACCCCGAGGAACGCCAGACGGCCATCCAGCAGCGAAGGCACTTCGATGGCGAGTGCCAGATCACCCCAGAAAATCCGGGTCAAATCGAGCAGCGCGAAGATGAGCCCGAAGGTGACAAGCACCTGCGCCATAGGCCCCGACTTGCGCATCCGCTTTATGAGCCCGGAGTAGAGCAGGACGCCCACCCCCGCCACCGCGACCGGAGCGAGGAAGAAGCCCGTCCAGTAGCCGCCGACAGCTGCCAGCGAGGCGGCGAAGTACGCGCCCAGCGCGTAGAGCGATCCGTGCGCGAGGTTTACGAAATGCATCAGCCCGAAGATGACCGTCAGGCCGATGGAAAGCAGGAAAAGAAGCATGGAAAGCTGCAGCGCGTTCAGCGCCTGAAGCGTCCAGAAACCAAGATCGTGTGCCATGAAGGTACTCCTCGGTGTGAAGGCCCGGCCACATTCACGCGGCCGGGCTTGCAGCGTCAGTTGGAGACGGGAGCCATCTCGCAGCCGTTTGTCGGGTCGGCTTCGGCGGGCAACTGGGCGAGGACCTTCTGGGTCAGGCCTTTTTCGCCTGCCACCGTCTCGTAGACGTAGATCGGCTGGACGACGTTATTGGTCGCCGGGTCGATCGACATCTGGCCGCGCGGGCCCTCGAAACTGACCTGACGCAATGCGTTGGCGAGCGTCTCGCGATCCGTCGCGCCGGCCTTGGTCGCCTCGATCAGAGCGCGGGCGGCGTCATAGCCCTGCACCGCATATTCCGACGGCACGCGGCCGGTTGCGGCCGCGAATGCCTCGGCAAAGCTCTTGTTTGCCGGGGTATCGATGGTCGGTACATAGTGCAGTGCGGTGATCACGCCCTCGGCTGCCGGGCCTTCGGCCTCGACATAAAGTGGCGAGGTCAGGAAGCCCGAACCGTACAGTGGCAGGTCGGATTTCAGGCCAAAGCTGTCATATTGCTTGACGAAGGAGATCGCCTCGCCGCCGGCATAGAAAACGAACACGGCCTCGGCGCCGCTGGACTTGGCCTGCGTGAGGTAGGGGCCGAAATCCTGCGTCTTCTGGAACGGCGTGAATTCCTGCCCGACGATCTCGCCGCCTGCGGCGGTGAAGGTCGCGGCGAACGCGTCGATCATCTGGCGACCGGCAGCGTAGTCAGGTGCCAGCGTGAACACCTTGCGGATGCCCTGATCGTACATCCAGGTTCCCATCGGGCGGTTGACCTGCCCGTTCGAGAAGGACATGCGCGTGATGTAGGGCGAGCAGTCGGCGCCCGTGGCCTCGTCATTGCCGGCGTTGGCAACGATCAGGGGCACGCCCGCGCCATGCACCATGTCCCGCACGGCGCCCAGAACACCGGAGCTGACAATGCCCGCCATCACGTCGACATTGTCCTGCAGGATCAGCTTCTTGGCCTTGCCGAGCGCGACCGGAGGTTTCACCTCGGTATCCTCGCGGACGATTTCGAACGTGGCGTCGGTCTCGCCGCCGAATTGCTCGATGGCAAGATTGAAGCCTGCCTCAATGTCATTGCCGAGCGAGGCATAGACACCCGAGAACGGGAGCAACAGGCCGACCTTGATTTCCTCGGCTGCGACAGGCGCAGCGAAGCCGGTGGCGAACCCGAGGGCCGCCAGGATAGCGCGTTTCATTTTGGATCTCCTCCAGTTGGTTAGATGACCCCTCCTCAGGGCCTATCCCAGGTCTCCTCCACCCACCGGCACGGTGACGCCGGTGATGTAAGAGGCCTCGTCCGACGCCAGGAACAGGATCGGACCTGCCTGCTCGTCGAGCGTTCCGTAACGTTTCATGAACGAGGACTGGATCGTCTGGTCGACGATGGTCTTGTACCAGTCCTCGCGCTGCTCCTCCGCAGCGTTGGGGTTACGTGGCACCACGCGGGGCGGTGCCTCGGTGCCGCCCGGCGCCGTGGCGACGACACGGATGCCGCGTTCGGCCACTTCCCAGGCAAGGCTTGCAGTAATCGCATTCACGCCACCCTTCGCTGCCGCATAAGGCACCCGGTTGAGACCGCGCGTCGCGATGGATGACACGTTGACGATCACGCCGGATCCCTGCGGCAGCATCCGTTCGATTGCTGCGCGGCAGCAGTAGAGCGTCGGGAAGAGCGACCGGCGCACCTCAGCGTCGATCTGCCCTGGCTCGTAATGCTCGAAAGGCTTGGCCCAGATCGTGCCGCCGACATTGTTGATCAGAATGTCGATTCGGCCCCATAGGTCCATCGATTTCGCAACCGCCGTCTCGCAACCCTCCCAGGTTTCGAGATCGACCGAGATGGCCTCGGCTTCGCCGCCCTCTGCGCGGACAGCCGCGACCACCTCATCGCGGGCAGGTGACCGGTCCACGACCAAGACGCGCGCGCCTTCGGCGGCGGCACGTTCTGCCACTCGCCGGCCGATGCCCTGTGCGGCGCCGGTCACGACCATGACCTTATCGTCGAAACGGCGGGTCATGCGGCTACCGCCTCCGCCTCGGTCGGGTTGAACTTCTCGAAGTGGAAATGCGTCGGCTCCACCCCGAGCTTGCCGAAGTGCGCGCGCACCGCCTCGACCATCGGCGGCGGGCCGCAGAGGTAGACGTCGCAATCGCCGCCGTTCAGTTCTTCCGCCGTGACGTGATCGGTGACAAAGCCCTTGCGCTCATGCATCTCCTCTTCCGAGGCGAGAATTGTGATCACGCTGACACTGCCAATCTTCTCGGCCAGCGCCTGCACCCGATCCAGTTCCACTAGGTCGGCGGCCCGGGTCACGGCGTAATAGAGCGTTATATGTTGGTCGCACCCCTGCTCGGCCAGCTGTTCCAGCATCGAAAGGAAGGGCGCCAGTCCGGTGCCTCCCGCAAGCCAAAGCTGCGGGCGTTCGAGGGGCCGCAGGTAGAACGCGCCCATGGGCCCGGTCAGCGTCACGGCGTCCCCGGGCTTGGCCTGCTCGGCCAGATAGGTGCTCATCACGCCGCCCGGCAGGTTGCGGATCAAGAAGGTGCCCTCTCTGGCGCCCGGCGCCGACGAGAAAGAGTAGGAGCGGTGTTTGTCGGTGCCCGGAACACTGATGTTGACGTATTGGCCAGGCAGGAACCCGATCGGCTTTGCCAGCTTGATCCGCAGACCGAAGGAGGTCTCGGACAGCCGATCCACGCCCAGCACCTCGCCTTCGATGGCTTCGGGCGCGGTTTTGCAAACGGCGGACGAAGCCGGTACGCGGATCACGCAATCGCTTTCCGGCGTCATCTGGCACGTGAGGACATAACCTTCTTCGGCCTCGTCCTCGGTCATCGCCTCGTCCATGTAGAACTCGAGATCGTATGCGCCCTTTTCGGCGAAACACTTGCAGGTGCCGCAGACGCCATCGCGACAATCCATCGGGATGTTGATCTTCTGGCGGAAGGCGGCATCCGTCACCTTCTCGTCGTCATCGCACTGGATGACGCGGGTGACGCCATCCTCGAAGTTCAGGGCGATATTGTAGGTCGTCATGGCATGATCCTCCCTTGGCCGCGCACCCATGTCTGGATGCACGGAGGTTCCTTCGGCTCCCGTTTTGCGGGATCAGATGTGGTAGACGTCGATCACATGGTGGATGTGGTCATTCTTCAGAACCACCTTCTTGTCGGTGATCAGCGGCTTCGGTCCACTGATGTCGATCGTGTAGAACGACGTGCCCCAGTGCTGGTCGGTGTTGCCGTAGCGATAGCTCAGCGTGTGCCAGTTGAAACGCAGCTTGATCTTTGACCCTTCGCGCGTCACCACCTCGATATTGGCGATGTGATGGTTCGTCCGCGGTTCGGGCAACGACGTCGCCGAGGAGCGGTCGGTCTTGATCCGGAAGACGCGGTCCTCGATGCCCTGTTTGTTAGGGTAGTACATCAGGGACATCTCGTTGAGCGGGTCTTCGGTCAGCTTGTCCTCGTCGTCCCAGGTCGGCATCCAGAACGGGCAGTCCTTGTGATAGAAGGTCAGCCAGGTATCCCATTCACGATCATCCAGCGCCCGGGCCTCGGCATAGAGGAATGCCTGGATTTCGTCGAAGGTCATCGTGTTCCCGGTTTCGTTGCGTTCAAGCGTTGCGGTGCTCATGTCTCTTCCTCCTCACTCTGCCGCGGTGCGCGCTTGGGGCGCGGTTGCACGCTCCGTCGCGATGGCCTGGCCCATGCGCTTGGACCAATTGGTGTGCTGGATGACGAAGAGGCCTTCGTCTTCGGTACGGGCACCAGACAGGATCGGGTCGATGCCCAAGGCCTTGGCGTCCTCGTCGGGCCCTTCGATCCACTGAGTCGCGCCTCGGGTCAGGTCATTCCACTTAGCGTGGGCCGCACCGGCATAACCGCGCTGCGTCGCCCGGAATTCCTCGGTGTCGTCCGGCGTCGCCATGCCCGAGGCATTGAAGAAATCCTCGTACTGGCGGATCCGGCGCGTGCGGGCTTCCTGGCTTTCGCCCTTGGGCGCGATGCAGTAGATCGTCACCTCGGTCTTGTCGACGCTGACGGGCCGGAACACCCGGATCTGCGAGCTGAACTGATCCATCAGGAAGACATTCGGATAGAGGCAGAGATTGCGGAGAACGCCGACCATCCACTCGGCTTTGGTCTTGCCGTGCTTCTCGGTCCATTCCGCCAGACGCGGGTAGTTCGGACGGTTCGTCGGGTCAGCCCATTCGGTCCACAGCAGGATGTGGCCGTTTTCATAGGCATGGAACCCGCCGCGCTGCTTGGCCCATTTCGAGGCATCGGTTGCCTTGATGTTGTCTTCCTTGCCGTCTTCGGTGCGGTGCGCGGTAGTCGCGACGTAATTCCAATGCACGGCCGAGACGTGGTAGCCGTCGGCGCCGTTCTCGGCCTGCAGTTTCCAGTTGCCGTCATAGGTGTAGGTGGATGAACCGCGCAGCACTTCCAGCCCCTCATCGGCCTGGTCGACGATCATGTCGATCATCTTGCGCGCCTCGCCGAGGTAGTCCTCGAGCGGCTGCACATCGGCGTTCAGCGAGCCGAACAGGAAACCGCGATAGTTTTCGAAGCGCGCCACCTTGGTCAGGTCGTGGCTGCCGTCCTTGTTGAACTGCTCGGGGTAGCCTGCGCCTTTGGGATCCTTGACCTTCAGGAGCTTGCCGGTGTTCGAGAAGGTCCAGCCGTGGAACGGGCAGGTGAAGGTCTTCTGGTTGCGCTTCTTGAAACGGCAGAGCATCGCACCGCGGTGCGAACAGGCGTTGACCAGCGCGTGCAGATCGCCGTCCTTGTCGCGGGTGATGACCACGGGCGTACGGCCCATGTGAAGCGTGAAGTAGTCGCCCGGCTCCGGGATCTGGCTTTCATGCGCCATGTAGATCCAGTTGCCTTCGAAGATGTGCTTCATCTCCAGTTCGAAAAGCTCTTCATCGGTGAAGATGTCACGACGACAGCGGAAGACACCGTTTTCCGGGTCATCCTGGATTGAGCCCTCGAGACGGGCTTCGAATTCGTCGAGATTGGATTGGGTGAACATCAGTCGTCCTCCTCCTGACTGCCGCGACACTTCTCGTTGCGCCTTGGCTGGTTCGATACGTGCCGCCGGTTATTCGCCGACGACGGCTTTCACGGTTCGACCGCCATCCCGGCGGAAGAACGCGATCTTGTCGGGGTCGAGCGTCGCGCCAATGCCATTGCCCTTTGGAGTCTCGACGCAGAAATCGCGATAGACGATCGGCTCCGCGAGGATCTCGTCGGTCAGCAGGAGCGGACCGAAGAACTCGGTCCCCCAATGCAGCCTTTCGACCGTCGCGAAGAGCTGCAACGCCGCAGCGGTGCCCAGCCCGGTTTCAAGCATCGTGCCGCCATAGAGGCCCAGGCCTGCGGCTTCACCGATCGCGATCACTTCGGAGGCACGCTTCAATCCGCCTGACTGCGCGACCTTCACCGCGAAGACATCGGCAGCCCGCCCCGCCACGACGGCCAGCGCATCTTCGGGACCGTTCAGCGCCTCGTCGGCCATGACTGCGATCTCGTAGCCTCTGGCCAGTTCGGCCATAGCTTTGCGGTAGCGAGCCTGGACGGGTTGTTCGACCAGCTCGCAGCCGGCATCCTGAAGCCCTTTCAGACCCCAGCGGGCGTCTTGCAAGGACCATGCCGTGTTGACATCGACCCGCACGCTGGCGGCATCGCCGACCGCTTTCTTGATCCGGGCCACATGGGCCACGTCTTCCCGAACCGACCGCTTGCCGATCTTCAGCTTGAAGATGTTGTGGCGACGGGTCTCGATCATCTCCTCCGCTTCGGCGATATCCGTGTCGGAATTGCCCGAGGCCAGCGTCCAGGCGACGGGAAGCTTTTCATGCACGGCACCGCCAAAGAGCTGCGAGACGGGCACACCAAGGCGCTTTCCGAGGCCGTCCCAAAGCGCGATTTCCACCGCCGCCTTGGCGATGCGGTTTCCCTTCACCAGCCTGCCAATCAGCTGGATGGCGCCATTCACATCATTGCCGTCACGCCCCAGAAGCGCCGGAGAGATGTAGGTGGCGATGGCGGATTGGATGCTCTCGGGGCTTTCCGCGCCGTAGCTCAGGCCGCCGATGGTCGTGCCTTCGCCGATCCCTTCGGAACCATCCGCGAACCGGATCTTCACCAGGACAGCCGTCTGCGTCCGCATCGTGGCCATGGAAAGCACATGGCCGCGGATAGTCGGGACATCGAGGATCATGGTCTCGATCTGGTCGATCTTGGTCACGGAGTTCACCACATCTGCAGGTTTCATTGGGTGGCAGATTGCCCATCCCGGCTGGATTCTGTCGATGATTGGAGGGGTCTTGGTTGATACCCTGGTAAGATGCGATCGGCGATCAACGGGCGGGGCTGGCGCGAGAAACACGCCTTCAGGTGCCGCCAATGGCGACGTCTGACACGCAATACCAGGATGTGTGCTTGGTGGTAACGCTCGCGGGCTGCGCTTCAGAAATCGACCTCGACCGCCACGCCCTTCTTGACCGCGAGATCGACGGCGGCCGAGGCCACGGCGAGGTCCTGCAGCCCGACGCCGGTGCCGTCGAAGAGCGTGATCTCGTCCTCGCTCGTCCGGCCCGGATGGTCGCCGTTGATGACCCGGCCGATCTCGACGATGTCGGCCTCGGCGATCAGCCCCTCGGCGATCGCGTGCTGCGCCTCGCCGATGGTGACGGATTGCGCCACCTCGTCGGTGAAGACCCTTGCGCGGGCGAGGAGCGCGGGCTCGACCTCCTGCTTGCCCTTGGTGTCGGTGCCCATGCAGGCGAGATGCGTGCCGGGCGCCACATGCGCCGCCATCAGCGAGGCGGCGGGCGAGGAGGTGACGGTGACGATCACCTCGGCCTCGGTCATCCGCTCCAGCGGCACCGCCTCGAAGGGAAGGCCGAGCTCGGCCGCGACCGCGCCGAGCTTCGGCAGCATCTCGGGATGGTAGTTCCAGGCGATGACCCGCTCGAAGTCCCGCACGCGCGCCGCGGCGCGCAGCTGGAACTGCGCCTGATGCCCGGCCCCGACCATGCCCAGGACCTTCGCATCCTTCCGCGCCAGCCGGTCGACCGAGATCGCCGCCGCCGCCGCCGTGCGGAGCGCGGTCAGGAGATTGCCCCCCACCACCGCCGTCGGCCGCCCGCTCTCGGGATCGAAGAGGAACACGGTCGACTGGTGGTTCGGCATGCCGCGCCCGGCATTGCCGGGGAAGTAGCCGCCCGACTTCACCCCCATCACCGCGCCCTTGCGGTCGAGCCCGGACTTGAACCCGTATTGCCGCCCCTCGCCGAGCGCCTCGCGGATCACCGGGAAGTTCACGGCCTCTCCGCGCGCCATCGCGGCGAAGACCTCCTCGACGGCGGCGAAGGCGGCCTCGGGCGAGACCAGCGCGGCGATTTCGGATTCGGGAACGATGAGCATGGACGGAACCTCGGGTATGCGGGTGTCGGTACGATCTGTGTACGCGTGCTGCACGTTCGCTGCACGCGTTCCGGACGCCGGTGTCAGTAGGCCTTGCCGCGGGCCGAGACCGGCCAGACCGTCTCGACCTTGCCGCCCCTGACGCCGACATACCAGTCATGGACATTCGCGGTCGGGTCGCAGTGGCCCGGCACGAGCCGGAGCTTGTCGCCCACCTTGAGCACACCCTTCGGGTCCTCGATGACGCCATGCTCGTCCGAGCACTTGATGTATTTCACATCGCTCCGACCGTGGATCACCGGCAGGCCGCTGTCGACCGACTGCGCCTTGAGACCCGCATCGCAGATCGCCTTGTCGGGCTTGGTGTGGCTCATCACCTGGGTCAGGATGAAGAAGGCGTTCTCCCACTCGCCCGCGTCGATCCGCTTGCCCTCCTTGTCGAGGATGCGGCCGTAATCGGCATCCATGAAGGCGTAGGAGCCACACTGTAGCTCGTTGTAAACCCCTGAATTGCTTTCGAAATAGTAAGACCCGGTGCCGCCGCCCGAGACCAGTTCCGGCGCGAGCCCCACGGCCTTCAGCCCCTCGACCGCGTCCTTGACCATGGCGATGGCCACGTCGAGCTTGGCCTTGCGGTCCTCGTACCTGTCCATGTGCTGCATCGCGCCCTGGTAGGCCTGGATGCCGGTGAACCTGAGGTTCGGGGCCGCGTCCACGGCCTTGGCGATGGCGACGACGTCCTCGGTTCTGGTCACCCCGCAGCGCCCGGCGCCGCAGTCGATCTCGACGAAGACCTCAAGCTCGGTGCCATGCTTCACCGCGGCCTGCGACAGCTCCGCCACATTGGCGATGTCGTCGACGCAGACGATGATGCGGGAGCCGAGTTTCGGCAGTTGCGCCAGCCGGTCGATCTTCGCCGGATCGCGCACCTGGTTGGAGACGAGCACATCCCTGATGCCGCCCCGGACGAACACTTCCGCCTCGCTAACCTTCTGACAACACACGCCAATCGCGCCGCCGAGCTTCTCCTGCAGCTTCGCCACGTCGACCGACTTGTGCATCTTCCCGTGGACCCGGTGGCGCATCCCGTGCGCCTTGGCATAGTCGCCCATCTTCCGGATGTTGCGCTCCAGCGCGTCGAGGTCGAGCACCAGGCAGGGGGTCTGGATGTCCTTTTCGTCCATGCCGGGCTTGGCCGGGATGTCGTAGCCGACCTCGAGCCGGTCGATATTCACGGGTGCGTTCATCTTAACCTCCTCAGCCCTTCATCCAGGGCAGTCTGTCCAGATCGACATTGCCGCCGGTGATGATCACGCCGACGCGCTTGCCTTTGAATACATTCGGGTTTTTCAGGATCGTGGCGAGCGGGACCGCCGAGGACGGCTCCATCACCACGCGCAGGTGCTTCCAGGTGAGCTTCATCGCGTCGACGATCTCGGGGTCGGACGCGGTGAGGATGTCGCTGACATGGGTCTTCACGAAGTGCCAGGTCAGGTCCTTCAGCGGCACGAGGAGCCCGTCGGCGACGGTCTTCGGCGCGTCGTCCGCGATGATGTGGCCGGCCTTGAAGCTGCGGTAGGCGTCGTCGGCCTGTTCCGGCTCGGCGGCGATGACTTTCGTTTCCGGCGCCAGCGTCGACAGCGTCAGGCAGGTGCCCGAGATCATGCCGCCGCCGCCGATCGGCGCGACCACCATGTCGAGACCGTCGGTCTGCTCGATCATCTCCTTCGCGCAGGTCCCCTGCCCCGCGATCACGCGCGGGTCGTTGTAGGGATGCACGAAATCGCCCCCCGTCTCGGCCTGCACCTTCGCGAAGGTCGCCTCGCGCGACGAGGTCGAGGGCTCGCATTCGGTGATCTTGCCGCCGTAGCGCCGCACCGTGTCCTTCTTGGCCTGCGGCGCGGAATGCGGCATGACCACGTTGCAGGGGATGCCGCGCAGCATCGCCGCGTAGCTGAGGCACGAGGCATGGTTGCCGGAAGAGTGCGTGGCGACGCCCTTCTTCGCCCGTTCGTCATCCAGCCCGAACACCGCGTTGGTGGCACCGCGCACCTTGAAGGCGCCCGGCTCCTGGAAGTTCTCGCACTTGAAGAACAGCTCTGCGCCCGTCAACTCGTTGAGGTAGTCCGAGGTGCGGATCTGCGTGCGGCGGATATAGGGCTTGATCCGCTCATGCGCCGCCAGCATGTCCTCGTATGTCGGAATATACATCAAACCGCCCCCTGCGCAGCGAGCGGCATCGCCGCGTAGCTAGCTGTTGCTACCCCCTTGTTGACCGTCTTGGAGGTTGCGACCCGCTCCGCCACCATTTCAGCGGTGACGGCAGACAGCGTCCAGCCGAGATGTCCGTGCCCGGTATTGTAGAACACGCGGTCACGCACCCCCTGCCCGACCTTGGGCATCATGTTCGGCATCATCGGGCGCAGGCCAGCCCAGGGAATCGCGTGCTCGGTGCTGACACCCGGAAAGAAGCGCTCGCACCACTTCACCAGCGGACGGATCCGGTCGTCGCGGATATCGAGGTTGTAGCCATTGAACTCTGCCGTGCCCGCGATTCGGAACCGGTCCTTTCCCAGACGGCTGGTGACGACCTTGGCTTCGTCGTCCAGAAGGCTGATCCATGGTGCAGCGCTCTGGCTGTCCTCGTCGTCCAGACGCACGGTGATCGAATAGCCCTTGACCGGATAAACATTCACACGGTCGCCCAGTTGCGCCGCGAGTGAGCGGCTTTCGACGCCGGCACAGAGAACGATAGCGTTGAAGATCTCGGTCTGGCTTTCATTGTTGCGGCTCCAGGTCAGACGAACTTCGTTTCCGTCGACCCTGATCGACTCGACATTGGTGCCGAACTGCAAAACGGCGCCCTGCTTCTCGATCGACTTGGCGAGACCCGTCGTGTAGCGGTGTATGTCGCCGGTGAAGTCGCTTTCGGTGTAGTAGCCGCCATAGAAATCGCCGCTAATCGCGGGCTCGATCTGGCGCACCTCTTCGGGTGCCACGGCGCGGCGGTCGAGTCCGCCCTCGGCCAGCAGCTTGCTGACCTCGGTGGCGTGATCGAATTCCGACTTCTTGGTGTAGATGTGCAGGATGCCGCGGTTTTCACAGTCGAAACCGAACCCGTGGCGCTCAGCCTTCTCCTTCAAGAGCCCGCGCGCCGCGATCGCCATCCGGGTCGTCTCGACGGTGTTGGCGCGGTATTGCGGGATCGATGCGACGAATTCTGCCATCCAGCTGTACTTGTGCCAGCTGGGCTTGGGATTCACCAGAAGCGGTGCGCCCCGGGTCATCATCCACTTCATACCCTTCAAGACCGTGGACCAGCGATTCCACGTCTCTGCGTTCGAGGCCGAGAGCTGTCCGCCATTGGCGAAGGAGGTCTGCATCGCCGCATAACGGTTGCGGTCAAACAAGGTGACGTCGTATCCCCGGTCAATCAGGCTCGACGCGGTCGTAACGCCGGTGATCCCGGCGCCGATAACGGCAATTCTGGTCATGGTGTCCTCCCGCGACCCAAGGTTTCGTCCTGCCGGATGGCAGGTCCAATCCCCTCTGTCGCGAGGCGCGAATTGCGGTTCGCAGCGCGCTCCAGATCGCCGCGCCGATCACAGTCCTTTTGCCTGAGAGGTTCCGGGGGGTTGCTCCTTCGGCGCCGACGATATCGGCCTCTCCTGTGACAGCTTGGTAGGCTCCTTGCCTTGTAGATTCAATTTAGTATCATGTCAATACTATTTCACTCAATAACTATACTGGCTGATTTTCGGATAGGGCAGAACGGTATTCCTCCGACGTCACCCAGCTACCCAAGCGGTCTAGGATCTCGTTGAGCGCGCGGAGTTCCTGAGCAGAGAGTGGGTCTGTCAGGATGACCTCGAGGCGGTCTGAAACCCGCTTGGCGACCTGACGAACTTCCTTCCCACCGTCGGTCGTCGAAAGAAGGAAGACGCGCGCATCCTCGCTTGAGTTTTCCCGCACAATCAAACCAGCGCCGAGAAGATTCTGAATGATTCTCGAAGTCAAACTTCTTTCAAAACCAGTAACTTTCGCGATTTCCGCGAACGTTGTCCCGGGCGTATCGTCGATCAGTCGCAAGACCCGAAGATCCCTGATCCGACAGCCTGTCTCCTTCAGGAAGATCTCGTCATTGGCGGTGATGGCCTCTTGGGCGACAATGTTGAGCCTGTATGTGAGGCGCTCGTTCCTGAAGGTCTTGTTGGTTTGCGTCACGTGTTCACCTTTCTCTGAGCCCAATATCGAAAAGGTATCATCTATTACCCTGATCTCCGCAAGAAATAATCTTACTAAGAAACTATCTTGATTGGCAAGTATTTGTGTGCAATATTCTCATACTGAGATCAACTGGAGGGTTCGTAGATGTTTGCCGAGTGGTATGAAAGCCAGCGCAGCACCTCCGAAGACTGGCTGAAGGATTTGCACCGGCATCCTGAAACCGGCTTTGAAGAGGTCCGCACCGCCGCCTTCGTGGCTGACCGCCTGACGGAATTCGGTTTCGAGGTCGAAACGGGAATCGGTGGGACCGGAGTCGTGGGAACGCTGCATGGCATCGGCACCGATAAAGCGAATCCCGGCCGTTGCATCGCGTTCCGCGCCGAACTGGATGCCCTACCGATGACAGAAAAGGCCGATGTACCCTATGCGTCCGAAGACCCGCAGCGCTTCCATGGCTGCGGACACGATGGCCATACCGTTACGGCGCTCACTGCAGCCGCTTATCTGGCGCGGCATCGTGATTTCGAAGGAACGGTGCGATTTGTCTTCCAGCCAGCGGAGGAACTGCTGACTGGCGCGCGCGCAATGATTGCAGATGGCCTGCTTAAACAGTTTCCCTGCGACGAGATCTACGCGCTCCACAACCTTCCGGGTCTTCCGGCCGGTCATGTGGGCGTACCGGCGAGCGCGGCGCTGTCCTCGGCCGACAACATCGACATAACGATTCGTGCCAACGGCGCACATGGTTCGATGCCACACACCGGCGAAGATGCCATCGCCGCCGCTGCACATTTCATCACCACCGTGCAGCAGGCCGCGACACGTGTCGTCGATGCGCGGGACGCAGGCGTGATTTCGTTCGGCCTGCTCCGGGGCGGAACGGCTCGGAACATTCTGCCCGAGTCCACAAGGATAGAGGGCACCATGCGCACCACTGCCCCCGAAGTGCGGGACCGTTTGGCCAAAATGCTGCAGGACGCCGCGCGCGCCACTGAGTTGGTCTTCGGTGTCTTGGTCGAAATGAATATCGCCAAAATTGCACCGGTCACGCTCAACGACCCCACGTGTGTTGCGGCAGCAATTGCTTCGGCCAATCGCGTTGTCGGCGCCGAGAAGGTTATGGAAAACGCACGCAGCCTCATGGCCTCCGAAGATTTTGCGGAGCTCTCGGGCCGGGTGCCCGGTGCATACCTCTTCGTGGGACAGGACGGTTACGCACCGCACCACCCCAAGTACGCCTTCGATCCGGAGATCATTCCGATCGGGGCCGCCATCTTTGCCGACCTGGCCAAGCATCGCACGAGCAAGTCACTCAATTCTCATCCACTTACCTGATCAAGGCTAGTATCATCCCAGGGAGGATCCAGATGATCACGTTCACCACCAAAATGCTTCGGGGCGCCATTACAGCCACGGCCCTGATGACCGCCACGGCACCGCTCGCCAGTGCCGAGGTTCTGACCATGTCGTCCTGGGTGCCGCCCACCCATTTCATACACACCGACTTCCTGGTTCCGCTCACCGAGAAGATTGCCGAAGTCACCGAGGGACGTGTCACGGTGACGATCCTTCCGGCGCCACTGGCCAGTCCGCCGCAGCACTGGGAATTGGCGCGCACCGGCGTGGCCGACATCACATGGGGCAACTTCACCTACGAGCCCGAGCGCTTTGTTTCGTTGTGGTTCGCCGAATTCCCGAACGCCGGCACCAATGCCGAGGCGCAGAGCCGCGCCCTGTGGCAGACCTACCAGACATTCCTCGCCGACAACGCCGCCTTCGACGGCGTCAAGATGCTGGCGGTCGGCATGTTTGGTGGCGGCCAACTGCATCACGGTTCCAAGTCTGTGACCTCGCCCGACGACGTGAAGAACCAGAAGTTCCGCATGGGCGGCCCCATCCAGGAAAAACTGCTGAGCGCCCTCGGCGCCGTTCCGGTGGCCGCCCCCGCGACCAAGGCGTATGAGATGCTGGAGAGCGGCGTCATCGACGGCTCACTGCACACCATGGAGTCGGTGGTGAACTTCCGTCTTGAAGACGTGCTGAAGTACCACACCGTCTTCCCGAAGGGCTTCTATGACGCCACCTTCTTCGTGGTCATGAACGGTGCCAAGTGGGATGGGCTGAGCGACCAGGACAAGGCGGCCATCGAAGGCATCATCGGCGAGGAGCTGTCGGCTGCCTGGGGCAGGAACTTCGACCTTCAGAGCCCAGCAGCGATCGAAAAGCTCGCCGCAGAGGGCCACGAGATTGTCGAGGCTTCGCCCGAACTGGTCGCAGCCGTCGATACGATCTACGACACGATGGTTGCCGACTGGATTGGCGCCGCAAAGGGTGCGGGCGTCGAAGACCCGCAGGCCATGCTCGACTTTTACAACGAGACCTACACGGCGCTCGCCGGCGAATGATCGGTAACAGATTGTCGTGCGAGGGGCGATGATCAGCCCCTCACATTTTCAGGGAGGAGAAACGTTCATGTTGTCAATGGCATGGAAAATCCGCCGAGGGGTCGAAACGGTAATGGCTCTGTTTCTCCTCGCAATGGTCGCGTTGACCTTCGCGGACGTTATCGGGCGACGCCTGTTCGGCACCCCGATCTATGGATCAAACGACATAACCGAGCATCTGATGGCCCTTGTGGTATTCGCAGGCCTGCCGCTCGTTACCGCCGCTAGCGCTCATCTGACCATCGATATCCTCGACAAACTGGTGAATCAGCCGTGGATGGCGTGGTGGCGCGTGCTGACATCCATCCTGGTGACACTCGTCCTGGCGATGATCTCATGGTTGTTCATCAAACACGGCTTGAATGCATCCGGCATTTCCGAAGTCAGCCAGGCCCTGCGGGTTCCCCGCGCACCGCTTTATTTCTTCATGGCTCTCAGCTGCGCCCTGTCTGCGCTCGCCGCCCTCGTCATCGCGGCAACCGGGCCAATGATCGATCCTGAAGACACCCACGAGGAGGACGCGCTATGATCGTCGGTTCTATCGCAATGGCCGTCGCCATTCTGCTGGCCTTTCTGCGTGTCCCGCTGGCCTTCGCGCTTCTTGCGGTTTCAGTCACGGGCATCGGGTTCGCGATCAACTGGAACATCGCGTTTCAGCTCGTGCCGCTGACGATCTCTGACGCGGTGCTGTCCTACGACCTAGCGGTCGTGCCGATGTTCATCCTGATGGGCAACGTGATTTCCAAGACCGGCATCGCTCAGGACTTGTTCCGCGCCGCCTATGCCTTCGTCGGCAATGTCCGGGGTGGGCTGGCTCTCTCCACAATGGTGGCGTGCTCGGGTTTCTCCGCAGTGTGCGGATCCAGCTACGCGACCGCCGCCACGATGGCAAAGGTCGCCTATCCCAGCATGAAGCAGTACAAGTACTCCGATGAGCTCGCCGCCGGCACCATTGCCGCCGGGGGTACGCTGGGCATCCTGATCCCGCCATCGATCATCATGGTGGTCTATGGAATCCTAACACAGACAAACATCGGCGATCTGTTCATCGCCGGCGTGGTCCCCGGCGTGTTCGGCCTCGCCCTGTACATGCTGGCCATCCGTTTCATAGCTGCGCGCGATCCCAGCCACGCGCCACAGGGAGAAAAGACTCCGTGGCCCGAAAAGCTGAAAGCGCTGTCGGGCGTCTGGCCTTTCCTTCTGCTCTTCAGCCTGATCATCGGCGGACTCTACGCGAAGCTCTTCACCCCGACCGAGGCGGCCGGAATGGGCGCGGGCCTTGCGATTCTGATCGCGACCTTCCACGGACGCCTGACTTGGTCGGTCCTGCGCGCGGTCATCATCGACACCGCCTACACATCGGTGTCGCTGTACACCGTCCTGTTCGGCGCGCTGATGCTGTCGAAACTCCTCACCCTTTCGGGTCTTGCGGCGGGCGTGCTCGCGCTGGTGCAATCGACCGGCCTCGAGGGCACGGCGCTCGTGCTCGTGATCATGTGCGTCTTCCTGGTGCTGGGCTGCGTGATGGACTCAATGGCGATCGTCCTGATATTCGTCCCGCTCTTCGCGCCGATCATCGTGGCGCAGGGGTTCGACCTTGTCTGGTTCGGCATCATTGTCATCGTCGTGACCGAAATCGCGCTGATCACGCCGCCCGTGGGGATGAACGTCTTCGTCCTGAAGGCCGTCCTGCCGGACGTGCCTGTCCTGCGGATCTTCAAGGGCCTCGTTCCCTTCATCGCCGTGGACATTATCCGGCTCGCGATCCTAATCGGGTTTCCGGCAATCACCCTCTGGCTTGGTAGCACCGTGGGATAGCGCCCCGGATCGGCACCGACGATCGCGGAAAGGCAGCAAACGGGCGAGGGAATTCCGCGCCCGTTTAACGTTTTCTGGTTTGATTCAATTGTAGGATTGTCCGATTCAGCGAGAAATCTTTGAGCTACCCCCCATCTCTTGGACAGTTTCAGGGATGATTTAAGCTACTCTCTGCCCCTGCTGGCCGGTTTCGATCCGGTTGAAGTAGACCACGGCGGGCGGCTGCCCGCCATGGGCGGCGTGGGGCCGCTGGTGATTGTAGAAGGCGATCCATTGGCCAACGCCGGCCCTCGCCTGTGAGCCGGTCTCCCGGGCGTACAGGAAGACGCACTCATACTTCAAGGAGCGCCAGAGGCGCTCGATGAAGATGTTGTCGAGGCAGCGCCCTTTGCCATCCATCGAGATCCGGGTGCCAATCCGTTTCAGCCGGTCGGTCCAGGCGAAGGACGTGAACTGCGAGCCCTGATAGGTGTTCATGATCTCGGGCGGGCCGAAGCGGTAGACCGCCTCGTTCAGCGCCTCGACGCAGAAGTCGGCCTCCAGAGTTTTCGAGATGCGCCAGGCCAGCACCTTGCGGGTGAACCAGTCGCGATCGCGGTCAGATAGACGAACCCTCGGGCCATGGGCACATAGGTTCATTAATTGATCGTCTGCGCTCGGTCAGTTTGTGTTTTCCGTCATCCGCCTGCAAGGTTCTTTCCGAAGTCTCCCGCTCCGTCGGGGCTTCATCTCGGCGTCCAAGGCTCGGGCGATCCAAGGCACGTGCGTCTTCCTTGTCGTCCCAGACGTCAAGCGCCGCGGAATAGACTGCCGCGAGCCGGATCACGACAGCCCCCAGAGCGGGATCGAGTGTGTGATCGTTCTTGCGCGGCGCCCGCGCGGCCTTGGGACCGGTATCCGCACGATTGCTGCAGGCGTGCAGTCTATGACCTCCGCGAGCTTTGACAGCGCGCTTTCCGGCAGACCTCTTTCGACAAGGCCCATGAGTTGCATCGGTGTCAGAGCCCTGCCTTGCATCTTCAAGCCAAGAACCCCTCTAGCTGACTCATAAGCAGTCATTGCGGCGTCCGGTTTGCTGGATTTTACGCGCCCGATCATATCATGTCATCTGCGTGCTGCCTGCTCGTCCGCGCCGCTTCGCGGGTGTCTTGCAGGAAGGCGATCCGTGCGGTGTCACCAAGCAGCGACAGGGCGCGATGCCCTTCAATTGGCGCTGCGGTCCGCGCGGTCCAGGAGCCCGGCATGTCCCGAAAATCCTTACTGCTGGTGCCCATCAATCGATCCCTGCAAGATCACAGTAGGCGAACCACTCGAGCGCCGACGCGACATTGGCCTGTCCCTCAGTCATCGGGAACACGCGCCCGAGCCGGAACGCGTCGAAATCCCGGCGAAGCGCGGTCGGCAGATCCTGGAGGCGCAGACGACGCTGGCCGTCGGCAGCGATCCGGAGACAGGCGTCCCTCAGCCCCATCGGCGCCAGAAGGTCCTTTCGTTCGGTATCGATCAGGCCCAGAAGCAGGAGCCTTGCCTCGAGGCCCGTCGGCACCTCCGAAGGATAGCCAAGCGAGCAATTGCGCAGACGCGTCCGGCCAAGCCGTGCCTGGAGCGGCCGGTGCGTGTGGCCGAAGAGCCAGAGATCCGGCTGCGCGGTTTCGATGATCGTATCGAGGTCCGAGACGAAGGCCGGCGTGATGGCATCGATCCGCCCCGCCACCGCCCTGCTCGGCGCGTGGTGGCTGATCACGACGGTTCGACCGGGCCACTTCTCCCGCAGCGCGCGCTCAAACCAGGCGCGGTGATCCTGATGCAGCGCGAGCGTCTCTTCCGGGATCGCGAACGGGCCGGTTGCCGCGCCGCTGCGGATCTCCGCATATTCGGCCACCGATCTGCGGGCGGCTTGCATGGCAGCGGCGGGATCACCTGTCAGGCCGAAGTCGGTCCACAACGTGGAGCAGAGAAACCGCATGCCGCCGAGTTCGATCACCGATTTCTGTGCGAAGTTGATCCCCTCGCGCTCGGCGAACGACCGCAGGCCATCGTCACCGCCGAGATCCCAGCCATAGTAGTCGTGATTGCCCGGCACCACCCAGACCTTCTCCGGATCGATGACGTTGCGCAACCAGCCGAAGCAGTTGGGCCAGCCGTGGCGGGGGTGTTCCGCGATATCGCCGGCGATGATCAGCGCGTCGAGCGTCTCGAACACCGGAAAGGCGCCGGCGAACGGATTTCGCCCGGAGCGAAGCCAGGCGTCTAAATGCCAGTCAGCGGTGACAAGAATGCGCATGTCGACGTCGTCTGCCTTGTGTCGGGGGCCTGCATCTTCGGGAGGCTCCACACGGATTTCAGAAGGTGATGCCTCGGATGAACACTTACAGCCGCGCCGGATGCAAGATGAAGCCGGCGCAGCGGATCGGTGCTTTTTGCATTTTCGCCATCGGGTTAGGGCGGCCAAGTGCCAGTCGCCGTTCGGCTTTGAGCGGAGACCCGCGTGATTTTCGCAAGTTTGCTGACCCATGGCTTTTCCTGCAGGGAGCTACGGCACCAGACCAGCGTGCGCACGACGGCAGTTCGAAGTGACGCGACCGTATCGAACACCCCGATGAAGGTTGGCTGAACGTTTCCTTGGTTGTCGTCGCCCTCGAGAGGGAACCTCGAATAGCCGCCATCAAACCCGCATTCGTCACGAAGCCGCTCGAAGATCCGCTTCGCCGTGTGGCGCTACTTGCGGGCGGGCCCTTGATCCTCGGCAAGCCACCGGTCGATCTGATCCGCATAAGGGTCAAGCTTCGGCCGTCGGACCGGGGCCGTGCGCCAATACCCAGGCGGTTCCGAATAGGTCAGCATCTTTGCAGCGCTGTCCCGGCTGATCCCAATATCCCGGGCAATCTGCCGACCGCTCAGCCCATCCTGGAAGTGAGCCCGGCGCACCTTCAAGTACAAGTCCACGGTGTAAATCCCCAAACACTCCCCTCTCGGAAAGGGCGAAACTGGACGACTTTTTCGCCGCCCGCGATACCACAACGGCACCGCTAATGTGGCCGAGTATTGCTCCGCCGTTCACGGCTCCCATGGCGTAGGCGTCCTGCCGTCGATCGTCACGCCGAGGAGTTCCGGGACTGAATCGTAACCGGTCATCCGGCTGCTTCCTGTTCGTTTTGCTTGCCGCGCCTCAAGTCGCGAGCGCGAAGAAATGCGTGGCCGCCCGTTCGCGCACGTCCCTTCGGATCAGCCGGTTTCCCTTCCCGAAACCGACCCACCTGCGTTCTACCCCACAAATCCCGGCCAACTGCTATCGAGTGTAGGCGCATGATCATGCGCATCAGGGTATCCGACCGAGACGTTGGGCAGCTGCGTCGTGCCACAGCGGAATGATATGCCGTGGTGCGTATGGCCAAAGAGCCAGAGATCGGGCGCGTGCTGCTTGATGAGGCCACTCAGATCGGAGGCATAGGCCTGACCGACCGGAGCGTTGCCAGCCAGGCTGAGGCCATGGGGTGCGTGATGGGTGACGACGATGGTCCGCCCGTCGAAAGGGGCCTTCAGGCGGCTCTCGAGCCAGGCCCGATGGTCGAGGTGAATGGCGACGGTATGCCTCGGCTTGGCGCGGCGGAAGGTCTCGGCCTCGATACGGATGTAGCGATAGTCATTCATCCGGGCCTCGGCCTCTCTCGCGTTCCGGTCGGCGTCGCAATCGCCCAGAAGCATGTCCGTCCATAGGGTGCAGCACAGGAAACGGACGTTTTCGCGCACGATCTCCTGTTTCTGGGCAAAATGCGCCCCGACCTCCTTGGCGATCGCCGCGAGCTTGTCGTCCCGGTCCAGACGTCCGTCATAATAGTCGTGGTTGCCTGGAAAGATGTGGACGCGATCGAGCGGAATGTGCCGCCCGATCGCCTCCAGCGCGGGCTTCCAGCGCGCGCGGGACTTGTTCGCCAGGTCTCCGGCGATGATCAGCAGGTCCAGCCCTGAGAAGTCTGCGCGTTCAAGCGGGTCGCGCCCAGCCTGGCGCCAGAAGTCGTGATGAAGGTCCGCAAGGATCAAGGTCTTTGTCATCTGAGTCTAACTGAAATTCGGCCGGATCCTAGTGGATGGGCGGACGGTTCTGCAGGGAGAAAATGCGGTCGAGCAACCGGTTCAGGCTGCGCAGATCCGGTTGAGTATCCACACGCGACAAGGCCCCGGCGATCGCCTCCACGCTGGCCCCGTCGATGCCGCGGCGCTCGGCTTCCCTCTCGACGAAGCCAAGCAAATTATTGCTGGTGAGAGGCCCTAGGCGGATCAGCTGGCAGCGGCTGAGAAAGGGGGGCGACAGCTGTCGCCAGTTGTTCGAGGTCATGACCCAGCCGATCCAGCCCATGTCGAAGCGCACGCGGAAATAGGGGCAGGTCCAGCCCCGCGCCGTTACGGGCTCCATCAGGCCCAACAGCGCATCGGTCAGGTCATGGGCGCGTCCCTTGTCCGACGTGACCCTGCCGGGCTTTTCGATCTCGTCCACCACGATGATCGGATTGGCGACGAGCTGGCGCAGGATCAGCTCGAGCGGCCGTCCGGGCGCGGCGCTGGACCAGCCGCGCTGGCAGCCCGCGACGGCGAAACCGGCGGCCTCGGAGGCGGCGTCGATCTGCGTCGTCGCGGTACCGATCAGCGATGCCAGGCGCTGCGCCCAGGTGCTCTTGCCGATGCCGGGAGGGCCATCGAGCAGCAGCGGCGGCAGCCGGAACCCGGGCGTGCCCGAGCGCACCGATGCGCGCATCGCATGCCAGACCGCCTCGGTCGCCGGGGCCATCCAGGGCATCTCGGCATGAAGCTCGGCCGCGAGTTCATCGGCCCGATGCTCGCTGGGGATGGTCACGAGGCGAACCCCGTCGCGCAGGACGGAAAGCTGTTCGCGCTCCTCCTTCCTGAGGTGACCCAGCCCAGTGGCTGCCTCGCGCCGGGCGACGAGCGCCGTGGCCCGGCACCGAATGCGACGGCGGTCGTCTTCGCCGAGATCCGTCGGCGACCGCCAGCCATCGTTTCGGTCCTCTTCCGGCGTGTCGCTGATCGGATCGTCAGCCTGCACTTCCGCCTTGCGGACGCGGAGGGCGCGGAGGTGTCGGCTCAGGCGGATCTCGATGTCATCCTTCGACTCCGTCTTGTCAGGGAAGCGGGCCGCGATGAAGGGGATGCGGGGCATGGGGATGGTCCTTTCCGAAACGAGGGGCGGAACGCGCCGCCGCGGCGCCCGCCGGACCGCATCGGTCAGGGCAGAGGCGCGATGAGAGAAGAACCCGGGTATGGCGGGATAAAGGTCATGGCGGCGCGATCTGGTCAAGCCGGGGGCCTGCGGATCCCTGGCGCGGGACCATCCAAGAGCTGCAAAGCTCTGAAAGAAATTCAACACATTGATATAAAACAAAAACCACCGATCGCGATGCGACCGGTGGTCATTTGACCTGTGCCGGAGTGGTCAAAAAACCCCGAAAATGGTCATTTATTCGTGGGTCCTACAGCTCTCCCGGCGCGACCGGTCATCCGCACTTGGAATGGCCGCAATTCGGGCAGGTCAGGCAGCCCTCGATCATCTGCATGCCGAACTGGCCGCAGGAGGGGCAGGTCGGGCCGCGGGGTGCTTCGCCGACCGCGACGACCTGCGATTTGGGGTCGGACTTGAGGCCGAGGCCCTCGCCCTCGAGAAAGCCGATCGCAATCATGTGGCGTTCGATGACGCCGCCGATCGCGGCGAGGATCGAGGGGATGTAGCGGCCCTGCATCCAGGCGCCGCCGCGCGGGTCGAAGACGGCTTTCAGTTCCTCGACGACGAAGGAGACGTCGCCGCCGCGGCGGAAGACGGCGGAGATCATCCGCGTCAGCGCCACCGTCCAGGCGTAGTGCTCCATGTTCTTGGAGTTGATGAAGACCTCGAAGGGGCGCCGGTGGCCGCCCTGCACGATGTCGTTGATGGTGATGTAGATCGCGTGCTCGCTGTCGGGCCATTTCAGCTTGTAGGTCGCGCCTTCAAGCGCCTGCGGCCGGTCCAAGGGTTCGGAGAGATAGACGACGTCGCCATGCGGCGTGAGGGGTTCGGCGCCGTCTTTTGAGAGGACTTCGGGAGCATCGCCCCCTTCACCGAAGAGGAGCCAACCCTTGGGCAACGAATACAGCTGCCCAAACTTTTCCGCCCCGGAAGGGGTAAGTTTCTTGATGCCGGACTCTAGCTGAGACAAGTGCGGCACAGAGTAGCCAACCTTTTCCGCTATATTTGCAAGCGTTAGGTTCTTCTTTGAACGTGCCCATTTCAAACGTTCGAATGGCTCCGAGAAAACTGGCAACTCCGGCTTTTTCTCCTCGGAAGTGCTCAAGACGCTGCCGGTAACTTCATTGGGCCGGTAGGTGGTGCAGCCCTTGCAGCCCTGGTCCCAGGCCGCCATGTAGACGTCCTTGAAGGCCTCGAAGCTGATCTCCTCGGGGCAGTTGATGGTCTTCGAGATCGACGAATCCACCCATTTCTGCGCCGCCGCCTGCATCCGGACGTGGTCGAGGGGCGGCAGGGTCTGGGCGTTGACGAAATGCTCCGGCAGAGGCCTGTCGCCGAAGCGTTCGCGCCAGAGCTGGACGGCGTAGTCGACGACCTCCTCCTCGGTGCGGCTGCCGTCCTTCTGCAGGACCTTGCGCTTGTAGGCATAGGCGAAGACCGGCTCGATCCCGGACGAGACATTGCCGGCATAGAGGCTGATCGTGCCGGTGGGGGCGATCGAGGTCAGGAGCGCATTGCGGATGCCGTGTTCCGCGACCGCGGCGCGCACGTCGGCGTCCATCTGCATCATGTTGCCCGAGGCGAGGTACTTTTCCGCGTCGAAGAGCGGGAAGGCGCCCTTCTGCTTCGCGAGTTCGACCGAGGCGAGGTAGGCGGCGCGGGCGATGCGGTGCATCCATTCCTCGGTCTGCGCGGCGGCTTTTTCCGAGCCGTAGCGGAGGCCGACCATGAGCAGCGCGTCGGCGAGCCCGGTGACGCCGAGGCCGATGCGGCGCTTGGCCTCGGCCTCGGCCTTCTGCTGGGGCAGCGGGAAGCGCGAGGCGTCGACGGTGTTGTCCATCATCCGCACCGCGGTCGTGACGAGATCATCCAGCGCGCCCTCGTCGAGCGCCGCGCCCTTGCCGAACGGGTCTGTCACGAGGCGGGCGAGGTTGATCGAGCCGAGGAGGCAGGCGCCGTAGGGCGGCAGGGGCTGTTCGCCGCAGGGATTGGTGGCGGCGATGGTCTCGGCGTAGCCGAGGTTGTTGGCGGCGTTGATGCGGTCGATGAAGATCACGCCGGGTTCGGCGTAGTCGTAGGTCGCGCGCATGATCCGGTTCCAGAGGTCGAGCGCCTCGACGGTCTTGTAGACCTTGCCGTCGAAGGTGAGGTCCCAGGGCTTGCCGTCCTTGACCGCCGCCATGAACGGATCGGTGACGAGGACAGAGAGGTTGAACATCCGGAGCCGCGCGGCGTCCTGCTTGGCGGCGATGAACGCCTCGATATCGGGGTGGTCGCAGCGCATCACCGCCATCATGGCTCCGCGGCGCGAGCCGGCCGACATGATTGTGCGGCACATCGCGTCCCAGACATCCATGAACGAGAGGGGCCCCGAGGCGTCGGCGGCCACCCCCTTCACCTCGGCGCCGCGCGGACGGATGGTGGAGAAATCATAGCCGATGCCGCCGCCCTGCTGCATGGTCAGCGCGGCTTCCTTCAGCGCGTCGAAGATGCCGCCCATGTCGTCGGGGATCGTGCCCATGACGAAGCAGTTGAAGAGCGTGACCGTGCGCCCGGTGCCGGCGCCCGCCGTGATGCGGCCGGCGGGGAGATACTTGAAATCCTCGAGCGCGGTGTAGAAGCGGTCCTCCCACCGGGCGGGATCCTTTTCTACGGCGGCAAGGGCGCGGGCGATGCGGCGCCAGCTGTCCTCGACCGTGCCGTCGACGGGGGTGCCGTCCGCCTCCTTGAAGCGGTACTTCATGTCCCAGATCTGTTCGGCGATGGGGGCAGCGAAACGGGTCATCGGGCCTCGGTCCTCGGGTATCGGAAGGGGCGATCACGATACGCTTGGGCGCCGGGCCGGTCAACTTGATCTCGGGGGTGGCGCAGGTAGAATGGCAAGGTCTTGGGGGTGTCATGGCCGAGTCTCTTCATCTTCTGAAGCTCTGTGTCGGCGCGGAGAGTGTCGAGGATCTCCTCGACTGGCAGCGCACGCATCCCGCGCCCTACCCGACCGGCGAGCGGCGCCATGTCACGCGGATGTGGCCGAAGCGCGAGGCCGAGGTGCTGGCGGGCGGTTCGCTCTACTGGGTGGTGAAGGGGGTGATCCTCTGCCGCCAGCGGATCCTCAGGCTCGACGAGATCGAGGGGGCGGACGGGATCCGGCGCTGCGGCATCGTCATGGACCCGGAGGTGGTGCGCACCGAGGCGGCACCGCGGCGGCCGTTCCAGGGCTGGCGCTATCTCGAGCCAAAGGACGCACCGCGCGACCTGCCGAAGGCGCGGGAGGCCGATACGGCGCTGCCGGAGGAAATGGCGCTGGCGCTGGCCGAGATCGGGTTGCGCTGACGGCGGGCGCCGGGGGCGCTGCCCCCGGACCCCCGGGATATTTGGGAAAAGAAGAAGATCAGAGAGCTTTTGGGTCGAAGCCGAGGCGCGGGGCGAGGCCGGCGAGGGTTTCGGCGGCGCCGTTTTCCCAGTCGGCGGCGCGGGCGGCGTAGAGCGTGGCCTGGCTCTGGTGGACGAGGCCGTCGGCGAGGATCTTCAGGTGGTTGGCGCGGAGCGTCTCGCCGGTCGAGGTGATGTCGGCGATGGCCTCGGCGGTGAGGTTCTTGACGGTGCCCTCGGTCGCGCCCTGGCTGTCGACGAGCTGGTAATCGGCGACGCCGTTCCGGGTGAGAAACTCGCGCACGAGGCGGTGGTACTTGGTGGCGATCCTGAGCCGGTGGCCATGGCTGCGGCGGAAGGCGGCGGCGGCGGCGTCGAGATCGTCGAGCGTGTCGACATCGGGCCAAGAGGCGGGCACCGCGATGATGAGATCGGCATGGCCGAAGCCCATCGGCGCAAGCTCGGCGACCTGGCGGTCCCAGTCGGCGAGCTTGTCGCGCACGAGGTCGGAGCCGGTGACGCCGAGATGGATGCGCCCCGCCGCAAGCTCGCGCGGGATCTCTCCGGCCGAGAGGAGGACGAGGGCGAGGCCGTCGGCGCCCTCGACGGCGCCGGCGTATTCGCGGTCAGACCCGGTGCGGCGCAGCGTGATGCCGCGGCTCGCGAACCAGTCGAAGCACTGCTCCATGAGCCGGCCCTTGGAGGGGATGCCGAGTTTCAGCATGACGCGCCCTCCGTCAGGTCGGCGACGAGGCCGGGGCGGATCACGCCGCCGACGGCGGGGATCGAGCGCCCCTGACCGAGGACCTGGGTCAGCGCGTCGTAGCGCCCGCCCGAGGCGATCGGCGGCAGGTCGGGCCCCCTGCCGTGGAAGGAAAAGACGAAGCCGTCGTAATATTCGAGCGTGGTGCGGCCGTGCGAGGCTTCGAAATCGAGGGTGTCGACATCGACGCCCTTCGCGCCGAGCGCGTCGAGCCGCGCCTCCATCCGGTCGGTGGCGGATGCGATGGCGGGCATCTCGCGGGCCAGGTCGCGCAGATGCGCGAGCGCGGCCGGGCTTTTCGCAGAGAGGTTTAGGAGGTCCTCGAGGCGGGCGACCTCCTCGGCGGCGATGGGGGCCGCCTGAGCGTCGGCCTCGAGCGCCTCGAGGCGGGCGGCGATCTCGGCGTCCGAGCGCAGGCCGATCCGCGGGGCGGTCGTCAGCGTCTCGCCGGCGGCGAGGGCGGCGAGGAGGCGGGCGCGGGTCTCGGGGACCGGGGCGCGGCCGCCGAAGCGGTCGAGGAGCTGGGTGAACCGGCGCGGCCGCCAGATGTGGCGCAGGAGTGCGGATTTGCGGGACTCGAGCGTCCTGAGGCCCTGCACCGCCGCCATCAGGATCGCGATGTCGCCGGTGACGGCGCGCAGGCGGAGGGGCGCGAGAAGGTCCGCGAAAAGCGCGAAGACCTCGGCATCGGCGAGCGCCGGGTTCGCGCGGTCGAAGACCTCGTAACCTACTTGGAAATACTCGGATTTCCGCTCGGTCAGGTGTTCCTGCTTGCGAAAGACCTCGCCCATGTAGCAGTAGCGCGCGGGCTCGGCGCCGCCCGACATGTGCATCTGCACCACCGGCACGGTGAAGTCGGGGCGCAGCATCATCTCGCCCCGGAGCGGGTCGGCGGTGACATAGGCGCGCGCCCTGATGTCCTCGCCGTAAAGGTCGAGAAGCACCTCGGCGGGCTGCAGGATGTCGGCCTCGACCGGCACCGCGCCCGCCGCGCGGAAAGCGGCCATGAGGCGGTCGGCCTCGGCCCTGGCTGCCCCTTTCAGCGCCATTCAGGCGATCCCCAGAAGGCGGCGGACCTCGGTGACGAGGGTGTCGCGCGGAACTTCGGTCTGGGCGGGCTGGCTCTTCCATTCCTCGTGGCTGGCCTCGGCGGCGATCTTTGCGCCGAGGAAGAGGTCCTTGAGCTGGACGACGCCTTTTGCGGCCTCATCCCCGCCCTGGATCACGGCGACCGGGGAGTTCCTTTTGTCGGCGTATTTCAACTGGTTGCCGAAGTTCTTCGGGTTGCCGAGATAGACCTCGGCGCGGATCCCGGCCTGGCGGAGCTCGGTCGCCATCTTCTGGTACTCGGCCATGCGGTCGCGGTCCATGACGGTGACGACGACGGGGCCGCGCGTGTCGGCCTCGACCCGGCCCTTGGCGCGGAGCGCGGCGAGGAGGCGGTCGACGCCGATCGAGACGCCGGTCGCGGGCACCGACTGGCCGGTGAAGCGCTTGACGAGATCGTCGTAGCGGCCGCCGCCGGCGACCGAGCCGAACTGGCGCGGGCGGCCCTTCTCGTCGAGGATCTCGAAGGTGAGCTCCGCCTCGAAGACCGGGCCGGTGTAGTAACCCAAGCCGCGGACGACTGCGGGGTCGATCACGATGCGGTCGGGGCCGTAGCCCTGAGCATCGAGAAGTTCGGCAATCTTTTCAAGCTCGTCGACGCCTTCGGTGCCGATGGCGGAGCCGCCGGCGAGCTCGCGGAGACGCGCCACGGTCTCGGCCCCGGTGTCGCGGCGGGCGGACATGAAGCCGAGGACGACATCGGCCTGCGCCTCCGAGAGCCCGGCCCCCTTGGTGAAGTCGCCGCTGTCGTCCATCCGGCCCGCGCCGATCAGGGCGCGCACGCCCGCCTCGCCCAGCCGGTCGATCTTGTCGATGGCGCGCATGACGATGCCGCGCTCGTGTTCGAATTTCGACGGGTCGGCAGGATCGAGGACGCCCGCGACCTCCATTACACCATTCAAAACTTTACGATTGTTTACCCGAACGACGTAGTCGCCGCGGGGGATGCCGACCTCTTCGAGGGCGTCGGAGAGCATGGCACAGATCTCGGCGTCTGCGGCGACGGAGCCCGACCCGACCGTATCCGCATCGCATTGATAGAACTGGCGGAATCGCCCCGGTCCCGGCTTCTCGTTGCGCCAGACCGGGCCCATCGCGTAGCGCCGGTAGGGCGTCGGCAGGTCGTTGCGGTACTGCGCGGCGACCCGCGCCAAGGGTGCCGTCAGATCGTAGCGGAGTGCCAGCCAGTCGCTGTCCTCCTCCTGCCAGGCGAAGACGCCGTCGTTCGGGCGGTCGACGTCGGGCAGGAATTTCCCAAGCGCCTCAACGGTTTCCACGGCCGAGGTCTCCAGGGGATCGAAGCCGTAGCGGTGATAGACGGCGGCGATCCGGTCGAGCATCGCCTTGCGCTCCGTCACCTCGGCGCCGAAATAATCGCGGAAACCCTTGGGCGTCTCGGCCCTCGGTCTGCGCGGTCCGCCCTTCTTGTTCGCGTCCTTGGCCATGATCCGACCCTTCACATCTCGATGCGCGCGGGTGTAACGGATGGGGGGGACGGGAACAAGCGGCTGCGGGGGACGGAGTCCGGCATCCGCGCCACGTCGGCAAAACGTATGGCAGGCGTCGGGCCAGCGGCGGCACGGGAGGAGCGATGAACGAACGGCTGGAAAGGGCGGAGGAGGAGATCGCGCATCTCAGACGCGCGGTCGACGACCTCTCGGACGTGATCGCGGCCCAGGCGCGCGAGATCGAGGTGCTGACCCGGCGCGTGCGGCTCCTGATGGAGCGGGCGGCGGAGGCGGAGGCCGAAGCCTCGGGCGCGATCCCGCTCGCCGACCAAAAGCCACCGCACTGGTGAGCATGGCCGCCATCGCCGCGCCGGTTCCGGAGTTCGATACGCCACGGCTGTCGCTCCGGAAGTGGCGCTCGCTCGCCCCGGATGCCGGCCGACGCGCCGCGCTCGAGGCGGAAGTGGGCGCAGTCCTGACGCCGCGCGTGCTGGCGCATCTGCCGGACTCTCTGCAGCTGGGACCGGGGCCGGACGCGATCGCCGGATGGATCGACGGCCGGGTTGCGGAAAGCGATCTCTTCGTTGCGCTCACGCGGCCGGAGGGCCGCATCGCGGGGGTTCTGATTCTTGCGGCGTTCCGGGCGGACGGCCGGGTGCCAGAGATCCATATCGGCTACCTTCTGGCCGAAGCGCACTGGGGCAAGGGGATCGCGACCGAATTGCTCACCGGGCTGATCGGCGCGGCGGGTGCGGCCGGGCCGCTGCGTCTTCTCGGCGGCGTCGACCGGGCGAACTCCGCCTCGGCACGGGTGCTCGAAAAGGCCGGGTTCCGGCGCGATCCCGATCTGTCGGACGGCGCGGCCGACCTCTTTGTCCGCGACCTGTCCTGAGGCCCGCGCCGGGACCGCCTTCTCTGATGACAACACGCGATCCGGGTGGCAGGCTGGGTCCACACGGACCATATCGAATGGGGAACGACCATGTTGCGCCCTGCCGTTCTGATCCTCCTTCTCGGCCCCCTGCCCGCCCATGCCGACATCTGGACCTTCGAGACCCCGTCGGAGAACATCCAGTGCATGGTGGGGATGGAGGTCGGCATGTCCGACATCCAGTGCACGATCATCGAGCGGCACGGCGCGCCCGCCCTGCCGCGTCCGGCGGATTGCGCCTCGGACTGGGGGCACAGCTTCCTGATGCTCGACCGGGGGCCGGTGCAGATGCTGTGCGAACCGCTCTATCGCGGTCGCGACGGCTTCCACAGGGCGGACTATGGCGTGACCGGGACGTTCGGCGGCTTTGTCTGCCATTCGTCGCAAAAGGGGCTCGAGTGCCGCAACCGGGACGGGCACGGCTTTTTCCTGTCGCGCGCAGTGCAGACGGTCTTCTAGCGCCGGGCGCGGGGCTTGCCCTCGGGCGCCGGCGCTGACAGGTTGACGGGAGGGGTCGCGGCCGCGATCCGCGATGCCGGGATATCCATGCGCCACCTGATTGACCGCCTCCTCGGCGCTCCGCACTGGCCGTCGGTCGGACTGACCTATGCGCTCGGGCTTGCCGGCGGCTTCGGCGCGCAGGCCTTGCACCTGCCCTTGCCGATGCTCCTCGGCTCGCTCCTCGCGGTCGGCGCGGCGGCGGTCGGCGGCCTGAAGCCCTTCGGCCACCTGCCGCAGGCGCCGCAGAAGATCAGGATGGTCTTCGTCCCGGTCATCGGCATCGCCATCGGCGGCGCGGCGCGGCCCGAGATCCTTGCCGAGGCGCCGCGGTGGGTCCCGTCTCTGCTGGCGCTCTGCCTCTTCATCCCGCTGGTGCATTTCCTCGGCTTCCGGCTCCTGACCGCGACCGGACGGGTCGACCGGCGGACCGCCTTCTACGGCACCGCGCCGGGCGGGCTCGTCGAGACGGTGCAGATGGGCGAGGAGGCGGGGGCCGACGTGCAGATGCTGGCGATGCTGCAGTTCCTGCGGCTGATCCTGACCATCGTGCTGGTGCCGGTCGCGTTTTCCTGGATGGAGGGCCATGCGGTCGGCTCGGCGGCCGGTGCGGCGGTGGCGGGATCGGCGCTCGGGGTCCGGGACGTGGCGGTGCTGGCGGTGGCGGCGGTGGCGGGTGCTCTCATCGGGCTCAAGCTCCGGCTGCCGGCGGGCCATGTGCTGGGGCCGATCCTCCTGTCGGCGGCCGCCCACATGGCGGGCTGGACCGAGGGCGTGCCGCCCGGCTGGCTCCTGGCCGCGGCGCAGGTCGTGGTCGGCACCTCGCTCGGGGTGCGCTTCGCGGGGATGCCGAAGGGGCGGATCCTCGCGGCGCTCAGGCTCGCGCTGATGAACGCGGTCATCACCATCGGGACCGCGGTCGGCTTCGCCCTCGCGCTGGCGCCCTTGACGGGCGAGCCGGTGCGCGCGGTGTTCCTCGCCTTCGCGCCGGGCGGGCTGATCGAGATGGGGCTGATCGCGCTCAGCCTGAAGATGTCGATCCTCTACGTCACCGCGCATCACCTCGTGCGGATCATCCTCGCGGTGAGCTTTGTCCGGGCCTTCGGGGGCCGCATGGAGTAACGCCTAGACCGGCGAGGCCGAGGCGCGGCGGCGGGCCTCACATCGTCGCGAAGCGGTAGGCGGCGATGCCGATCGCCAGGAGCCCGACCGCGACGGTCAGCGGCCGGTGCGGCACGCGCGCGGCGAGTCTTCCGCCGAAGATCGCCGCTGGAACGCCGCCCGCGACGAGGCCGGCGACCGAACCGATCAGCGAGCGCCACTCCATGTCCGCGCCCCAGTGGCCGGCGTGAAAGCCCAGCGTCAGGACCGCGAAGACCACGAAGCTCACCACGAACTCCGAGAGGTTCGACGATCCCACGGCCTGCCGGGGCGGCACGCCGGAGCCAAGCAGCCCGGTCGTGACGATCGGGCCCCAGCTGCCGCCGATCCCTTCAATGGCGCCGCCCGCGAAGCCGATCAGGCGGAACCGGCCGGCGGCGACGAGCGCGGGCGCCCGGCCGCGCCAGGCGCGGACCAGGACGAGCGCGCCGATCGCGAGAAGGTAGAGGTTGGTGAGCCAGAGCAGCAGCGCCCCCTTGAGCGATGTCAGGAGAAGCGCGCCGAGGCAGCCGCCGAGCGCGCCCATCACCACGACCGGGCGGACCACCCGCCAGTCGATATTGCCGTGCAGCCAGTGCGAGGTGGCCGAGGTGCCCGAGGTCGGCAGCTTGGCGGCATTGACGCTGGCCGAGACCAGCGGCGGCGGCACGCCCTGGGCGAGAAGGACGGCCGAGGAGATGACGCCGAAGCCCATGCCGAGCGCCCCGTCGACGAGCTGCGCGAGGAAGCCGACGACGGCGAATGCAATGAAATTGTCCAATTGGAGAGATTCCGGAACACCCGAAGGCGGCATGGGCGCGAAGCTATCCGGGCCAATGGCGCGCGCAAGCCCCATTCGGAGCGGCGCTTCGGAACGCTTTTCCGAAAATCGCCACAATGATCGCGGCATCGTTCCGAAAAACAGCCCCGGTCAGGAACTGCTCAAAACGCTGTCCCGCTCCCGGCGCAGGACCGGGAGCGGAGCCGACGACGGATCACAGCATCCATTCGATCGGCAGCCAGGCGACGGCGGCGACGAGGGCGCGGATCGTCCAGGAGGTGTTCGGCTCGCGCCGGTAGTCCGTCCCCTTCCCGTCCGCGAGCGCCTCGTGCCAGGTGAGCTTGCCGCCAGCGTTGCGGGTGACGCGGTAGGCTGCGAGGGGAACCGTCGTGTCGAAGCTGTCCTGCATCGAACCGGCGAGGCGCGGGCTGTCGATGAGGAAGCCCATTTCGGTGTTCAGCCGGGCCGAGCGCGGGTCGAAGTTGAACGAGCCGATGAAGATGTGGCGGCGGTCGTAGGCGAAGCTCTTGGCATGCAGGGACGAGGTCGACTGGCCGAGCATGCCGAGTTTGTCGATGGTGCGGCGCTCCTCAATCCCGGAGCGGAGCTCGTAGGTCTCGACGCCGCCGTCAATGAGCTGGTCGCGGTATTCGACATAGCCGGAATGCACCACCGGCACGTCGGTCGCCTCGAGCGAATTGGTGAGCGTCCGGACCTTGATGCCCTTGTCCGCGAACCGGGTCAGCGCCTCGGTTCCCTCGCGTCCCGGGATGAAATAGGCCGAGACGAGATCGAAGGAGGTTTGCGGCGGCGGCATGTCGCGCCAGAGCCGGGAGATCAGGAGGTCGTCGCCGTTCATCGGGCCGAGCCCCTTGGCCGGATCGTCGGAAAAGAGCCGCACGGGCACCCATTCGAGCGCCAGTGTGCCTGCGGCGAGATCGCGCGCGAGGGTCGTTTCGGTCAGCGCCCGCAGGTAGCCCGCGAACTGCTCGGAGGCCGCCGCCTCGGCGGCGCGCGCGGCGAGCCGGCCCTCGCTGCCCGGTGCCGGGGCGATCAGCGACAGTGCGGGGTAGGACGAGCGGCTGTGCCAGTAGCGATCGAAATCGGCGGCGACCTCGGCGGCCGCGGGGCCGACGGCGAGCACGTCGAGATCGAAGTAGATGCCCGCCGTGCCGGTCTCGAAATAGACATCGCCGATGTTGCGGCCGCCGATGATGGTCGCAGCGCCGTCGACGGTGAAGGACTTGTTGTGCATCCGCCGGTTCAGGCGGGGAAAGTCGAAGAGGTAGGAGGCGAGCCGGGGGGCGCGCAGGGTGAAGGGGTTGAAGATCCGCACCTCGGCGTTCGGATGGGCGTCGAGGGCGGCAAGCTCGGGGTCGAGCGCGGGCGTGCCGTTGTCGTCGACGAGGAGACGGACCCGGACGCCGCGGTCGGCGGCATCCTGCAACTCCTTCAGGAGCGTGAGGCCGGTCATGTCGTCGGCCCAGATGTAGTACTGCGCGTCGATCGTCTCCGCCGCCGCCCGCGCCATGAGCGCGCGCGCGGTATAGGCGTCGAGCCCCGATGACAGCGGATAGACCCCGCTCAGACCCGCATGGCGTGCGGCGGCAGACAGGACGGCCGCGCCGAACGCGGTTGCGGGCGACGCGGGGCGGGCCGTGGACTCCGTGCGGCCATCGAGCGGCGCAAGCGGAAACGCGAGCCGCGCCAGAATGATCGCGACGGCGCCGACAAGAACCAGGAACACGGTCCAGCGGAGCAGTTTCATCATCGCTTGCCCTCTCGATGGGACCGCCCGCTGCGGTCAGACCTCCTCGACCAGGACGACGCCGCCCATCGCCTTGATCGCGCCCTTGATCTGGGGATTGACCGGGAAGTCGCGGCCGGCCGAGACCTCGACCTCCTCGCCGGTCTCGCGGTCGGCGATGCAGAAGCTGATCGGACCGCGGGAGCGGATCTTCGCCTCCTCGACCATGCGGGCGAGCAGGGCCGCGACCGAGGCGACGGCGGCCTCGCTCTCGATATGGATCTTCAGCCCGGCGCCGCCGGCATCGGCGACCGCCCCCTCCATCGGCGCGACGGAGCGGGCGACGGGGTCGAACTGGCCCTCGTTGAAGCGGGCCTCGAGCGACATCACGACGTGGTTGGTCTGGTCGAAAACCTTGCGGCAGGCGTCGAAATCCTCGGGAAACAGCGCCATGCCCGCGACCTGCCCGGTCGGGTCGGAGATGTTCATGCGGAAGAAGCGGGTGCCACGCGCGGACTTGCGGTCCTGAAGGCCGGAAACGAGGACGCCGACGCGCGACACCGACGCGCCGTCGCGTTCGGCCTTCTGCTGCAATTCGGCGAGCGTCAGCATCCCCTTGCGCTTCAGCGCCGGGGCGTAGTCGTCCAAGGGATGGCCGGAGAGATAGAAGCCGATCGCCTGGTGCTCCTGCGCCAGCCGGTCGGCCGGGAGCCAGTCGTCGCCGGAGGGCAGGCGCGGCTCGGGCAGGTCCTCGCCCGCCTCGCCGAAGAGCGAGACCTGAGCCGAGGCGCGGCCCTCGTGGATCGCCGCCGAATAGGCCGACAGCGCGTCGAGCGCGGCGAAGACGCGGGCGCGGTTGGGATCGAGCTGGTCGAAGGCCCCTGCCCGCGCCAGCATCTCCAGCGAGCGCTTGCCGATGCGCTTGAGATCGGCGCGGCGGGCGAAGTCGTAGAGCGTGGCGAAGGGTTTCCCGCCCCGCGCCTCGACGATGAGCCGCATCGCCTCGACGCCGACGTTCTTGAGCGCGCCCAGCGCGTAGACGATCTGGCCGTTCGTGACCGAGAAGGTCGCCTCGGAGCGGTTCACGCAAGGCGGTACGATGGTGATCTCGAGCCCGCGCCGCACCTCCTCGGCGTAGATCGAGAGCTTGTCGGTGAGGTGGATATCGCAGTTCATGACGCCTGCCATGAACTCGACCGGGTGGTTGGCCTTGAGCCACGCCGTCTGGTAGCTGACGACGGCATAGGCGGCGGCGTGGGACTTGTTGAAGCCGTAGTTCGCGAACTTCTCCAGAAGGTCGAAGACCTCGCCCGCCTTCTTCTTGTCCACCCCGTTGGCGGTGGAGCCCTCGATGAACTTCGGCCGCTCCTTGGCCATCTCCTCGGCGATCTTCTTGCCCATCGCGCGGCGGAGAAGGTCGGCGCCGCCGAGCGTGTAGCCGGCCATGACCTGGGCGATCTCCATCACCTGTTCCTGGTAGACGATGATGCCTTGCGTCTCTTTCAGGATGTGGTCGATGGTGGGGTGGATCGATTCCAGATCCTTCACCCCGTTCTTGACCTCGCAATAGGTCGGGATATTCTCCATCGGGCCGGGCCGGTAGAGTGCCACGAGGGCGACGATGTCCTCGATGCAGGTCGGCTTCATGCGCCGCAGCGCGTCCATCATGCCTGAGCTTTCCACCTGGAACACGGCGACGGTCTTGGCGGCGGCGTAGAGCTTGTAGGTGGGCTCGTCGTCGAGCGGGATCGCGTTGATCTGGTCCTCGGCCCCCTCGGGCGGGGTGTAGAGCGTGCGGCCGTCGGCGGCCTGATGCAGGTGGCGGCCGCCCGCGCGGATGAGGTCGACGGCGTTCTGGATGACGGTCAGCGTCTTCAGCCCGAGGAAGTCGAACTTCACGAGGCCGGCCTGCTCCACCCATTTCATGTTGAACTGGGTCGCGGGCATGTCCGAGCGCGGGTCGCGGTAGAGCGGCACCAGCTCGTCGAGCGGCCGGTCGCCGATGACGACGCCGGCGGCGTGTGTGGAGGCGTTCCTGAGGAGCCCCTCGATCTGCTGGCCGTAGTCGAGAAGCCGCTGCACCACCTCCTCGGCGCGGGCGGCCTCGCGCAGGCGCGGCTCGTCGGCGAGCGCCTTCTCGATCGAGACGGGTTTCACGCCCTCGACGGGGATCAGTTTCGAGAGCCGGTCGACCTGGCCATAGGGCATCTGCAACACGCGGCCGACGTCACGGACGGCGGCTTTCGACAGGAGCGCGCCGAAGGTGATGATCTGGCCGACCTTGTCGCGGCCGTAGCGTTCCTGGACGTAGCGGATCACCTCCTCGCGGCGGTCCATGCAGAAGTCGATGTCGAAGTCCGGCATCGAGACCCGCTCGGGGTTGAGGAAGCGTTCGAAGAGGAGCGAGTAGCGCAGGGGATCGAGGTCGGTGATCGTCAGCGCATAAGCCACGAGCGAACCGGCACCGGAGCCCCGGCCGGGACCGACGGGGATGTCGTGGTCCTTGGCCCATTTGATGAAGTCGGCGACGATGAGGAAGTAGCCGGGGAAGCCCATCTGCTCGATGATGCCGAGCTCGAAATCGAGGCGCTTCTGGTAATCCTCAAGGCTGACCGCGTGGGGGATGACGGCGAGCCGCGCCTTGAGCCCCTCGTTCGCCTGGCGCCGCAGTTCCTGCACCTCGTCATCGGCGAAGCGCGGCAGGATCGGCTTGCGCTTGAAGGCGGCGAAGGCGCAGCGGCGCGCGATCTCGACGGTGTTCTCCAAGGCCTCGGGCAGGTCGGCGAAGAGCGCCGCCATCTCCTCGGGCGATTTCAGGTAGTGCTGCGGCGTCAGCCGCCGGCGCTGCTCCTGCTGGTCGACATAGGCGCCCTCGGCGATGCAGATCAGCGCGTCATGCGCCTCGTACATGGCCGGTTTCGGGAAGTAGACGTCGTTTGTGGCGACCAAGGGCAGGCCCATCGCATAGGCCATCTCGACATGGCCGCGCTCGGTCAGCCGCTCGGCCTCGGTATACTGGCCGCCCTCGCCGGGATGGCGCTGCAGTTCGACATAGAGCCGGTCCGGGAAGGCCGCGGCGAGGCGCTTCATCAGCGCCTCGGCCTTCGGCCCCTGCCCTGCTTGCAGGAACCGGCCAACGGGGCCGTCGGGGCCGCCGGTGAGGCAGATGAGCCCCTCCGAATGGGTCTCCAGTTCCTCCGCCGTGACATGCGGCAGGGCGCCGTCCTCGCGGAGGTAAAGGCAGGAGTTGAGCTTCATCAGGTTCATGTAGCCCGCCTCGTTCTGGGCGAGCAGAACGAGCGCCGCGGGCGGGCGGGGCTTTTCGCCCGGCTGGGCGGGATCGTGGTCGAGGGAGAGCTGGCAGCCGACGATGGGCTGCACCCCGGCCCCCTTGGCGATCACGGAAAATTCCAGCGCCGCGAACATGTTGTTCGTGTCGGTCACGGCGATGGCGGGCATGCCCATCTTGTCGCAATGCCCGACGAGCTTCTTCACCGGCACCGCGCCTTCGAGGAGCGAGTATTCGGTATGGGTGCGGAGGTGGATGAATCGCGGCGCCTTGGTCATGGCCGGACCCTAGCCGAAGGGCGCGGGCCCCGGAAGGGCGTACCGGCGCGAATGGATCACGGCGCGAGGCGGTAGTCGCTGATCCGGCCGCGGAAATAGGCCTCGTAGCCGGAGGGGTAGACATAGCCGACCTCGCCGAAGCCGGGCAGGCGGCGCCCGCCGATCTCCCGGTAGTCGGAGAAGCGTCCGCGCCAGTCGTAGCGGCGGGTCGTGCCGTCGGGATCGCGGGCCGGGCGGTCCCTCGCCTCCATCGCGACGATGTCGCCCTGCGCGTCGAAGCCGAAGGTGACCCGCGCGATGCCGTCGCGGGTCGTCATCCGGACCTCGGCCGTGTCGGGGCCGGTCACCCGCCAGGTGAGGTCGGGATTGCCGAGGATCGCGTCCGGCATCCAGGGCAGTTCGGCGAGGTAGCGGTAGGCCTCGCCGAGGTCGATCTCGGCGCCGGAGGCGCGGGCGACGGGGATGGTACCGAGGAGCCGCGCCTCGAGGAGGCCCTCGCCGCCGACAAAGGCGTCGAGGACGCGGAGCCTCGTCAGGGGGCCGAGCGGCTGGCGCGCGTCCCAGACGAAGCCGGCGCGGCCGAGCGAGACGACCTGCCAGGCCTCGATCCGGTGGAAGCGGCCGCCCGGCTTCAGCCGGAGCTCGGCGGTCTGGTTGAAGCTCGCCGCGCGCATCGGCCGGCCCGGATCGGCGCCGGCGCGGCGGGCGAAATCGGCGACGAGCGGCGGCAGGGCGATGTCGATGTCGCGGGTCGGCGGCGTGTCGCGGAGCCGGGCGGCGAGCTGGAGAACGCGGCCGCGACACCGCTTGGCGGCCGCGACCTGCAGCGCGAGAAGCCCGATAACCGCGAGCAATACCAGATAGAAAGCCGTCTGCATCCCACCCGCCCCGACATGGCGACGTCACCCGGGCGGCACTATGGCCCAGCGGTCCCGACAAGGCCAGCGCGACGCGGGGACGGGCCACGAGTTTCGGTGATTATGCGGGAATCCGAGAAACTGCTTAACGGTTTTCCCTTTAAGTATTGCTTGCCTTGTGACCGTGTTCGGCGCTTCATGGAATGCGGGAGACGGGGCGCGCATATCCGCTTTACGCCGCATCGGGCGGAGGCGCAACTAGCCCGGGAGAGGAGAAGGCGGCGGGTTCATTCGATGACCGACATCGCGTTTCTGTTGAACGGAACGCCTGTCACCGTAGCCGGCGAGCGTCCGACCCGGACGCTTCTGGACTGGTTGCGCGACAGGCAGGGACTCACCGGCACCAAGGAAGGCTGCAACGAGGGCGACTGCGGCGCCTGCACCGTGATGGTCACCGACGACCAAGGGTGCCGGGCGCTCAATGCCTGCATCCTCTTCCTGCCGCAGCTTCACGGGAAAGCCGTCCGCACGGTCGAAGGTCTGACCGGGCCGAAGGGCGAGATGCATCCCGTGCAGGAGGCGATGGTCGAGCATCACGGCAGCCAGTGCGGCTTCTGCACGCCGGGCTTCGTGGTCTCGATGGCGGTGGCGCAGAAGAACGGCGCCGTCGACCACGACGACCAGCTCGCCGGCAACCTCTGCCGCTGCACCGGCTACGCGCCGATCATCCGCGCCGCCGAGGCCGCCGCGGCGGCGCCGGTGCCGAAATGGGTCGACGACAAGCCGGCCCGGTCCGACGGCGCAGCGCCCTATGCGCCGGGATCGGCGGATGAGCTGGCCGAGTGGTACGCGGCCCATCCCGACGCGGTGCTCGTCGCCGGGGCGACCGATGTCGGGCTTTGGGTGACGAAGCAGCTGCGCGAACTGCCGGAGGTGGCCTTCCTCCATGCCTGCGCCGACCTGCAGCGGATCGAGAAGGTCGCGGGCGGCTGGCGCGTCGGCGCGGGGGTCACGATCGCCGGCCTGCGCCGCGCGATGGAAGACCCGCATCCGGCCTTCGCCGAGCTGCTGCGCCGTTTCGCCTCCGAACAGGTGCGCGGCGCCGCGACGATCGGCGGCAATATCGCCAACGGCTCGCCCATCGGCGACGCGCCGCCGGCGCTGATCGCGATGGGGGCGACGCTGCATCTGAGGAAGGGCGCGGCGCGGCGCGAGATCGCGCTGGAGGATTTCTTCCTCGACTATGGCAAGCAGGACCGTGCCAAGGGCGAGTTCGTCGAGGCGGTGACGATCCCCGAGACGGTGCCGGACCTCGCCTGCTACAAGCTGTCGAAACGGTTCGACCAGGATATCTCCGCGGTCTGCGGCTGCTTCAACGTCACCGTGGCGGAAGGCCGTGTCACGGCCGCGCGGATCGCTTTCGGCGGCATGGCGGGGATCCCGAAGCGTGCCGCGGCGGTCGAGGCAGCACTGGTGGGCAAGGACTGGACCCTTGCCACGGTCGAGGCGGCGCTGCCCGCCTTCGCGCAGGATTTCACACCGCTCACCGACATGCGCGCCTCGGCCGGTTACCGGCTGGAGGCGGCGCAGAACATGGCCCTGCGCTATTTCCACGAGCGCGCCGGCGCGCCCGTTTCGGTTCTGGAGGTGACCCCATGAGCGTTGCGAAGCCCGTCACCCACGATTCCGGCCGGCTGCATGTCAGCGGCACGGCCCGCTACATCGACGACGTGCCGCTGCCCGCGAACGCGGCGCATCTGGCCTTCGGGATCTCGACCGTCGCGCATGGCGAGATCGTTTCGATGGATCTCTCGGAGGCCCGCGCGGCGCCCGGCGTGATCGCGGTCTGGACCGCCGACGACCTGCCCTTTGCCAACGACGTCTCGCCCTCGATCCATGACGAGCCGCTTCTTGCCACCGGGACGGTGCATTATGTCGGCCAGCCCATCTTCCTCGTCATCGCGGAAAGCCATCTGGCGGCCCGCAAGGCGGCGCGGAAGGGGAAGATCGAGTACAAGGAATTGCCCGCGCTCCTGACGGTCGATGACGCGATGGCAGCGGGGAGCCGCTTCGAGGGCGGGCCGGTGATCTGGACCAAGGGCGATGCCGCGAAGGCCATCACCGGGGCGCCGCGGGTGATCGAGGGCCGCTTCGAGATGGGGGGGCAGGAGCATTTCTACCTCGAAGGCCAGGCTGCGCTGGCGCTGCCGGCAGAGGGCGGCGTGATCGTCCAGTCCTCGACCCAGCACCCGACCGAGATCCAGCACAAGGTCGCCGAGGCGATCGGCCTGCCGATGAACGCTGTCCGGGTCGAGATCCGCCGCATGGGCGGCGGCTTCGGCGGCAAGGAGAGTCAGGGCAACGCGCTCGCGGTCTCCTGCGCGCTCGTCGCGCATCTCCTCGGGCGGCCGGCGAAGATGCGCTATGACCGCGACGACGACATGGTGATCACCGGCAAGCGCCACGACTTCCGCATCGCCTACCGCGCGGGCGTCGACGAGGAGGGCCGGATCCTCGGGATCGAGTTCCTGCAGCTCGCGCGCTGCGGCTGGGCGCAGGACCTGAGCCTGCCGGTCGCGGACCGGGCGATGCTGCATTCGGACAATGCCTACAACCTCGACCACGTGCGGATCGAGAGCCACCGGCTGAAGACCAACACCCAGTCGGCGACCGCCTATCGCGGCTTCGGGGGCCCGCAGGGCATGCTCGGGATCGAGCGGGTGATGGATCACATCGCCCATGCGCTCGGGCGCGACCCGCTCGCGGTCCGCAAGGCGAACTTCTACGCCGAGGCGACCGACCGCGTCGCCCCCGCGCCGGAGACGGGCCATGAGAGCTTCCCGGATGATCCGGATGTCGATCTGGTTTCGCGCGGCTCCGAAACGATGATCCGTACCGACGCGAAGATGCCGGCGGCGGAGGGGTTCCAGACCACGCCCTACCACATGCCGGTCGAGGACTTCATCCTCAACGGGCTGGTGGCGAAACTTGAGGAGACGAGCGGGTTTGCCAGCCGCAAGGCCGCGGTCGATGCGTGGAACGCGGCGAACCCGATCCTGAAGAAGGGCATCGCGCTGACACCGGTGAAGTTCGGGATCTCGTTCACGCTCACCCATCTCAACCAGGCGGGCGCGCTGGTGCACGTCTATTCGGACGGGTCGATCCATCTCAACCACGGCGGGACCGAGATGGGCCAGGGGCTCTTCCGCAAGGTGAGCCAGGTGGCGGCCTCTGCCTTCGGGGTCGATGTGGCGACGATCGCGATCACCGCGACCGATACCGCGAAGGTGCCGAACACCTCGGCCACGGCGGCTTCCTCGGGGTCGGACCTCAACGGCATGGCGGTGAAGGCGGCCTGCGACACGATCCGCGAGCGGATGGCGGACTACCTTGCCCGCGAGCATCAGACGGTGCCCGCCAAGGTGCGGTTCGCGGACGGCAAGGTCATCGTCGGCGGCGACGAGATGAGCTTCGCGGAGGCCGCTGCGCGCTGCTACATGGGGCGGGTGAGCCTCTCGTCCACGGGCTTCTACGCCACCCCGAAGATCACCTGGGACCGGAAGGCGGGGCGCGGCCGGCCGTTCTACTACTTCGCCTATGGCGCCGCCGTCTCGGAGGTGGTGATCGACACGCTCACCGGCGAGAACCGGATCCTCAGGGCCGATATCCTCCATGACTGCGGCACGAGCCTCAATCCGGCGATCGACAAGGGCCAGATCGAGGGCGGCTATGTGCAGGGCGCGGGCTGGCTGACGACCGAGGAGCTGGTCTGGAACGACAAGGGGCGGCTGATGACGCATGCGCCCTCGACCTACAAGATCCCGGCCTGTTCCGACCGGCCCCGGGTCTTCAACGTCTATCTCTGGGACGGGCAGAACCGCGAGGACACGATCTACCGCTCGAAGGCGGTGGGCGAGCCGCCCTTCATGCACGGGATCTCGGTCTTCTCGGCCCTCGCCGATGCCTGCGCCGCCTGCGGGCCGAACTGGCCCGACCTGCAGGCGCCGGCGACGGCGGAGGCGGTGCTCGCGGCGGTGAAGCGGGCGCGGGGGACCGGGGCATGAGCGTCGATCTCCAGGCGCTGGCGCGCAGGGTCGCGGCGCATGGCGCGGTGATCCGGGTCGTCGTGACCGAGATTGCGGGCTCGGCCCCGCGCGAGGCGGGCGCGGCGATGCTGGTCTGGGCCGGCGGTCAGGAGGGCACGATCGGCGGCGGCGCGCTCGAATACGAGGCGGCGGCGCGGGCGCGGGCGATGCTCGCGGCCGGTACCGGCGACCGGGTCGACCGGATGCCGCTCGGGCCCCGGCTGAACCAGTGCTGCGGCGGGGCGGTCACGCTCCTGTCGGAGCTCTGGGACGCGGCGCGGCTGGAGGCTGTCGGCGACGTGACCGTGGTCGCGCGGCCGCTGCCCGGCACGGGCGGCGACGCTCCGCTCGCGGTGCGGCGCATCCTCAACCGGGCGCGCGGCGAGGGGTTCCGGCCGGTGGCGCGGATCGTCCACGGCTGGATGGTGGAGCCGGTGGCAATGGCGGAGCGCGAGATCTGGATCTGGGGCGCGGGCCATGTCGGGCGGGCGCTGGTGGCGGTGCTCGGGCCCCTGCCCGGCCTCCGGCTCACCTGGGTCGATACCGATGCGGCGCGGTTTCCGGAAGTACCGGAGGGCGTGGTGCAGCGGGTGGCTGCGAACCCCGCCGATCTGGTGGCGGAGGCGCCGGGGCATGCCGAGCATCTGGTGCTGACATTCAGCCACGCCATCGACCTCGAGCTCTGCCACCGGCTGCTCGGCCACGGCTTCGGGCGGCTCGGGCTGATCGGGTCGGCAACGAAATGGGCGCGGTTCCGAAACCGGCTGAAGGCGCTCGGTCACGGCGAGGAGCAGATCGGGCGGATCCGATGTCCGATCGGCGATCCGGCACTCGGCAAGCATCCGCAGGCGATCGCCGTCGGGGTTGCGGCCGAGCTGATCCGGGACCGGGCCGAGGGCCGAACGAGGGAGGAGCGGACGGGATGACCGGAAAGACGCTTCAGGAACAGGAAACCGGGCGCACGGCGCCCCGGGAGGGAAGACGCGAGATGACAAGGGACGTGCTTTTGACGATCGAGGGGCTGTCGAAGTCCTATCCGGGCGTGAAGGCCAATGACGACGTCTCGTTCCAGATCGGCGAGGGCGAGGTCCACGCGCTTCTGGGCGAGAACGGCGCGGGCAAATCGACGCTGGTGAAGATGATCTACGGGCTGGTGAAGCCCGACGAGGGGAGGATGACCTTCCGGCGCGAGGAATACACGCCCTCCGAGCCGCGCGAGGCGCGGGGCCTCGGCGTCGCGATGGTGTTCCAGCATTTCAGCCTCTTCGACGCGCTTAACGTCGCCGAGAACGTGGCCTTGGGCATGGACAACCCGCCGCCGATGGGCGAGCTCGCCGGGCGGATCCGCGAGGTCTCGGAAGGCTACGGCCTGCCCTTGGACCCCGAGCGGCTGGTGGGCGACCTGTCGGCCGGGGAGCGCCAGCGGGTGGAGATCATCCGCTGCCTCCTTCAGGATCCGAAGCTCCTGATCATGGACGAGCCGACGAGCGTTCTCACCCCGCAGGAGGTCAATATCCTCTTCGGAACGCTCAGGCAGCTCGCGGCGGAGGGGACCTCGATCCTCTACATCAGCCACAAGCTGGAAGAGATCAAAGCCCTCTGCGACGAGGCGACGATCCTGCGGCGCGGCAAGGTCGTGGGCACCTGCACGCCGAGGGACAGCACCGCGCGCGAGATGGCCGAGATGATGGTCGGCGCGGAGTTGAACGCGCCCCAGCGGGCGCCGATCAACCCCGGCCCGGTGGCGCTGCAGGTGCGCAACCTCTCGGTCCCGGCGCCGAGCGCCTTCGGCACCAGCCTGCGCGAGATCGGCTTCGAGGTCCGGCAGGGCGAGGTCCTGGGCATCGGCGGCGTCGCCGGGAACGGCCAGGACGAGCTTCTGCTGGCCCTGTCGGGCGAGGTGAAGACGCCGCGCGACTGCGTGCAGATCAACGGGCTCGACGTCGGCGACCTCGGGCCGAACGAGCGCCGCAAGGCGGGGCTCTGCACCGCGCCCGAGGAACGCTTGGGCCATGCCGCAGTGCCGGACCTGAGCCTGATGGAGAACGCGCTTCTTTCGGGCGCGGTCCGCAAGCAGTTGACGAAGAACGGCTTCATCGACTGGGCCGGCACCCGGCGCTTTGCCGAGGAGGTGGTCAAGACCTTCGACGTCCGGACCCCCGGCATCGGCACGGCGGCGCGCGCGCTCTCGGGCGGCAACCTGCAGAAGTTCGTGCTCGGGCGCGAGATCATGCAGGAGCCGGAGGTGATCATCGTCAACCAGCCGACCTGGGGCGTCGATGCCGCGGCCGCGGCCTTCATCCGGCAGGCGCTCCTGAACCGTGCGGCCAAGGGCGCGGCGGTCGTGGTGATCAGCCAGGACATCGACGAGATCATGGAGATCGCCGACCGCTTCGCGGCGCTGAACGAGGGCCGGCTGTCGGCCCCGGTCCCGACGCAGGGACTGACCATCGACGAGATTGGCCTGATGCTCGGCGGGGCGCATGGCATGCATGAAGCGGAGGTGCACCATGTTCCGGCTTGAGAAACGCCCGACCCCCTCGACCTTCTGGTCCTGGGGCACGCCGGTCCTCGCCGTCATCCTGACGATGATCGCGGGCGGCATGCTCTTCGCCATGCTCGGCAAGGACCCGGTCCTCGCCATCAAGGCGATCTTCTGGGAGCCGCTGTTCGGCGCCAATGCGAGCTATTTCCGGCCGCAGCTTCTGGTGAAGGCCGGCCCGCTCATCCTCATCGCGATCGGCCTGAGCCTCGGCTTCCGGGCGGCGGTCTGGAACATCGGCGCGGAAGGCCAGTACATCATGGGCGCGCTCTGTGGCGGGTCCGTGGCGCTCGCGGCCTATCCGGCGGAGAGCTTCCTGCTGTTCCCGGCGATGATCATCGCCGGAGCGATCGGCGGCTTCATCTGGGCGATGATCCCGGCGCTTCTGAAGATCCGCTTCGGCACGAACGAGATCCTTGTCTCGCTGATGCTGGTCTATGTGGCCGAGAACATTCTCTCGACCCTGGCCTTCGGACCCTTGAAGAACCCCGAGGGCTTCGGCTTCCCGGGGAGCCGCAACCTGCAGCAGTACCCCTCGGCCCATAATGCCGACCTGATCGCCAATACCGGGCTGCACTGGGGCGTGGTGACGGCATTCCTCGCGGTGATCGGCGCCTATATCCTTCTCAACCGCCACATTCTCGGCTTCCAGATCTCCGTCGCGGGGCAGGCGCCGCGGGCGGCGCGGTTCGCCGGCGTCAACCCCAACACGCTCGTCGCGATCTGTCTCGGCATCTCGGGCGCGCTCGCGGGGCTCGCGGGGATCTTCGAGGTCGCCGGTCCGGGCGGGCAGATCACCGACAGCTTCAACGTCGGCTACGGCTTCACCGCGATCATCGTGGCCTTCCTCGGGCGGCTGCATCCGGTCGGCATCCTGCTCGCGGGGCTTCTGATGGCGCTGACCTATATCGGTGGCGAAATGGCGCAGCTTTCGCTCAGCCTGCCGCTCGCAGCGATCCAGGCCTTCCAGGGGATGCTTCTCTTCTTCCTGCTGGCCCTGGACCTTCTCACAAATTTCCGCATCCGCATCGGGGGGCTGATCTGATGGTTATCGGCGGTATCGACATCGTTCTTCTCATCGCCTCGATGATGGTCGCGGCAACACCGATCCTTCTTGCGGCGACGGGCGAGATGGTCGCCGAGAAATCCGGCGTCCTCAATCTCGGGGTCGAGGGGATGATGATCATCGGCGCGATCTCCGGCTTCGCCGCGGCGGTGGCGACGGAGAGCCCGTTCTTCGGCTTCATGGCGGCGGCCGTGGGCGGCGCGGTGATGGCGCTCCTCTTCGCGCTCCTGACCCAGTACCTCCTGTCCAACCAGGTGGCGACGGGTCTGGCGCTGACGCTCTTCGGCCTCGGGCTCTCGGCGCTGATGGGCCAGGGCTACCAGGGGATCAAGCCGCCGCCGACGGCGAAGATCGACATGGGGCCGCTTTCGGACATTCCCGGGCTCGGGCCGATCCTCTTCAACCACGACTGGGTGGTCTATCTCTCGCTCCTGCTCGTCGGCGGCACCTGGGCGTTCCTGAAGTACACCCGTGCCGGGCTGATCCTGCGCGCGGTGGGCGAAAGCCATGACGCCGCCCATGCGCTCGGCTACCGGGTGATCCGGGTGCGGATCGCGGCCCTGATGTTCGGCGGCGCGCTCGCCGGACTCGGCGGCGCCTATCTGAGCCTCGTGCGGGTCCCGCAATGGACCGAGGGCATGACCGCCGGCGCCGGCTGGATCGCGCTCGCCATCGTCGTCTTCGCCTCGTGGAAGGCCGAGCGGGTGCTGCTTGGCGCCTATCTCTTCGGCGGGGTCACGGTGCTGCAGCTCCGTCTTCAGGCGGCCGGCATCGCGATCCCGGTGCAGGTCTTGTCGATGGCGCCCTATCTGATAACGATCATCGTGCTTGTCATCATGTCGGCCCCGCGCGGGAGGGCGACGCTTGCCGCCCCCGCCGCACTCGGCCGGGTGTTCCATGCCTCGCATTGAGGCGAAGCCAAACCGGGCCATGAAGCCCATTCACAGGGAGTAACGATATGAAACGCAGACAGTTCCTTGCCACGTCGGCGATTGCGGGAACGGCGCTCGGCCTCGGCCTCGCCGGTGCCGCCCTCGCGCAGGATCCGCTCAAGGTCGGCTTCATCTATGTCGGCGTGCCGGGCGACGGCGGCTGGACCTACCAGCACGACCAGGGCCGGCTCGCGGTCGAGGAGCATTTCGGCGACGCGGTGGAGACGACCTTCATCGAGAACGTGCCGGAAGGCGCCGATGCCGAGCGCGCGATCACCCAGCTCGCGCTTTCCGGCCACAAGCTGATCTTCACCACGTCCTTCGGCTTCATGGACGCGACGCTGAACGTCGCGCAGAAATTCCCCGACATCAAGTTCGAGCACGCGACCGGCTACAAGCAGGCGCCGAACGTCGCGACCTATGACGCCCGCTTCTACGAGGGCCGCGCGGTGATCGGCACGATCGCGGGGCGGATGAGCAAGACGGGCAAGATCGGCTACATCGCCTCGTTCCCGATCCCGGAAGTGATCCAGGGCATCAACTCGGCCTATATCCACGCCAAGAAGGTCAACCCCGACGCGCAGATGAAGGTGGTCTGGGTCTATACCTGGTTCGACCCGGCGAAGGAGGCCGACGCGGCCTCGGCGCTCATCGCCGAGGGCGTCGACGTGCTGATGCAGCACACCGACTCCACGGCCGTGATGGCCAAGGCGCAGGAAGCCGGCGTTTATGCCTTCGGCCAGGCCTCCGACATGACCGCCTATGCGCCGAAGCCGCGGATCTCGTCGATCATCGACAACTGGGCGCCCTATTACATCGAGCGCACCCAGGCGGTGATCGACGGCACCTGGGAGCCGCTGGCGAGCTGGAAGGGCATCGGCGACGGCGAGGTGGTGATCGGCGAGATCTCCGACGAGGTGCCGGCCGAGGTCAGGGACGAGGCGATGGCGCTGCGCGACAAGATCGGTTCGGGTGAATACCACCCGTTCAGCGGGCCCCTGAACAAGCAGGACGGCTCGGCATGGCTCGCCGAGGGCGAGGCCGCCGACGACGCGACGCTGTCGGGGATGAACTTCTACGTCGAGGGGATCGAGGGCGAGATCCCGCAGTAACCGCGCCACGGACTCACGGAAGGCGCGAAGGCCCCGCCACGGCGGGGCCTTCTTTCATTCCGGCAGGCCCCGCGGCTCACTCGGCGGCGTCGCGCTTCGGCAGGACCCAGTCGGGGCGCGGGAAGTGGCAGGTATAGCCGCTCGGGAACCGCTGCAGGTAGTCCTGATGCTCCGCCTCTGCCTCCCAGAACGGGCCGGCGGGCCTGACCTCGGTGACCACCAGCCCCGGCCAGAGGCCGGAGGCATCGACGTCCGCGATCGTGTCCTCGGCGACCTGGCGCTGCGCCTCGGAGAGGTAGTAGATGCCCGAGCGATAGCTCGCGCCGCGGTCGTTGCCCTGCCGGTCCTTCGTCGTCGGGTCGTGGATCTGGAAGAAGAACTCGAGAATCCGCCGGTAGCTGATCCGGTCGGGGTCGAAGAGGATCTCGATCCCCTCGGCATGGCTGCCGTGGTCGCGGTAGGTCGCGTTCGGCACGTCGCCGCCGGTATAGCCCACACGGGTCGCGACGACGCCGGGCAGCCTGCGGATCAGGTCCTGCATCCCCCAGAAGCAGCCGCCGGCGAGAATGGCGCGTTCGGTCATGTCACGTCCTCCACCTGGTCGAGATAGTCACCGTAGCCCGCCGCCTCCATCTCCGCGCGCGGGATGAAGCGCAGGCTCGCGGAATTGATGCAGTAGCGCAAGCCGCCGCGGTCGCGCGGCCCGTCGGGAAAGACATGGCCGAGATGGCTGTCGCCGTGGGCCGAGCGCACCTCGGTGCGGATCATGCCGTGGCTCATGTCGCGCAGCTCGGTCACGTTCGCGGGCACTATCGGCTTGGTGAAGCTCGGCCAGCCGCAGCCGGATTCGAACTTGTCGGACGAGGCGAAGAGCGGTTCGCCCGAGACGATGTCGACATAGATGCCCGGTTCCTTCGTGCTGTTGTATTCGCCGGTGAAGGGGCGCTCGGTGCCATTCTCCTGGGTAACGCGGTACTGTTCCGGCGTGAGGCGGGCGATCGCCTCGGGGGACTTGCGGTAGGCCATTGCGGTCCTTTCCTGTCGCTGCGGTCCTGCCGAATGTGGGATCCGGCGGGGGGGATTGCCAATGCCTTGACGAAATCGTGTGTCCGCCCAGCCTTTTCTCAGCGTAGGGCCACGCCGCGGGCGATCTCGAAGAAGGCCCGGACGAGCTTGCCGCCGCTGCGTTCGCGCAGGCAGATCAGCGCCTCGTCCATGCCGATCGCCTCCGCTCCTATCAGCGGGATCCGCACCAGCCGCGCGTCCTCGCCGAACTCCGCCGCCGAGACGAAGCCGACGCCCGCGCCCGAGGCGACGATCTCGCGCACCGCCTCGCGGCCCTCGGCCTCGATCGCCGGCACCAGCGCGACACCGGCCGCCGTCGCGGCTTCCTCGAGCTTCTTGCGGGTGCGCGAGCCCTGCTCGCGAAACACCAGCGGATGGCGCGCGAGCTCGTCGAAGCTGAACGACGGAACCCGCGCAAGCGGGTGGTGGGTGGCGACGAAGGCCACGATCGGCGTGGAGATCAGCTGCAGATGCTGAAAGTCGCGGCTGCGCGGGATCTCTCCGATGACGCCGATGTCGGACTCGTAATTGTAAAGGCTCTGGATGACGGTCTCGGTGTTGCCGGCGCGGACGTTGATCCTGACGCCCGGATAGCGTTCGCGGAACGGGCCTAGGATGTGCAAGAGATGGTGCGCGCTGTCGGCGACGATCTGCAGGGTCCCCGAGCGCAGGGCGCGGCTCTCGGACAAAAGCTCGAGCGCCTGCTGCTCCTGGTCAAAGAGCCGCCGGGTGATCTCGAGCAGGCGCTCGCCGGCCGAGGTCATAACGACCTGCTTCTTGTGCCGGTTGAAGAGCAGGACGTCGTATTCCTCCTCGAGCTTGCGCACCTGGTCGGAGATTGCGGGCTGCGTGAGGTACAGTTCCTCGGCCGCGCGCGAGAAGCCGCCGCAGATCGCCACATAGTGGAAGGCCCGAAGCTGGACATAGCGCATGGGAACCGCGGCCTTATCGGGAAGGATTATGTTTGCGGGGATGCTAACGACCCGGTTTATGGGTTGCAACGCTTACGCGTCTCGCGGTCGCAGGGGCCGACCGAGCAGATAATAAGTTAGCCTTATACATCAATCTAAAATAGCGATTTTACATATGGACGAGCGCGTGGAAAAAGCATCACTACAGCCCAAGTGTTGCCGAAGGAGCCTGCCATGCCGCATTCGTCCGAGCCGCTGCCCGCCCCGAGGCTGGGCGAGCCCTATCTTTTGACGCCGGGGCCGTTGACGACGGCGTTCTCGACGAAGGAGGCGATGCTGAAGGACTGGGGGTCGTGGGACGCCGATTTCCGCGCCATGACGAAATCGGTCTGCGACCAGCTCGTGGCACTCGCCGGGGATACGACGGGCGCTTTCGTCTGCGTGCCGATGCAGGGCTCGGGCTCGTTCTCGGTCGAGGCGATGCTCGGAACCTTCGTGCCGAGGGACGGCAAGGCGCTGGTGCTGGCGAACGGCGCCTACGGGCTCCGTGCGGCGGAGACAATGCGCTACCTCGGCCGCGAATACACGCTGATCGACAAGGGCGACTACATGCCGCCGCGGGGCGACGAAGTGGCGGCCGCGCTCGACGCCGATCCGGCGATCACCCATGTCGTGGCGATCCATTGCGAGACATCGTCCGGCATCCTCAACCCGGTCGCGGAGATTTCCGAGGCGGTCTATTCGCGCGGCCGCAAGCTCCTGATCGACTCGATGTCGGCCTTCGGCGCGCTGCCCCTTGATGTCAACGAGATCCGCTACGAGGCGATGGTCTCCTCGGCCAACAAGTGCATCGAGGGCGTGCCGGGCTTCGGCTTCGTGATCGCGCGGCGGTCGGAGCTGGAGGCGGCCAAGGGCAACAGCCACTCGCTCAGCCTCGATGTCCATGCGCAATGGGCCTACATGGAGAAGACCGGCCAGTGGCGCTTCACGCCGCCGACCCACGTGGTCGCGGCCTTCCTCGAGGCCTTGCGGCTCCATGCGGCGGAGGGCGGCGTCGCGGGGCGCGGGGCGCGCTATACGCGGAACCGCGACGTGATGGTCGAGGGGATGCGGGGCTTGGGCTTCGAGACGCTTCTGAAGGACCGCTGGCTCTCGCCCATCATCGTCACCTTCTTCTGCCCGGCCGATCCGGCCTTCGTCTTTTCCGACTTCTACGAAAAGATGAAACAGAAGGGCTTCATCATCTATCCCGGCAAGCTGACGGTGGTGGAGAGTTTCCGCATCGGCTGCATCGGAAGGATGGACGAACACGTGATGCGGCGCGTGGTTCAGGCCGCGAAGGAGGCGCTCGCCGAGATGGGCGTCGCTTCCGCCGCACCGCCCGAGGCGGCGATCGCCGAACGCGCCAAGCTCGCCGCCTGAGGCGGCACCGAAATATGACGGAAGGACTGGAAATGAACATGATCACCCGCAAGCCCGTGACGGCCAATGACCGCGTCTACCCCTGGCCGAAGGTGCCGGCGGTGGCGATCTGCCTCGACGGCTGCGAGCCGGAATACCTCGACGTCGCCATCGCCGAGGGGCTGATGCCGACCCTGAAGCGGATGCGCGCGGAGGGCACCGACCGGCTCGCGCATTCGGTGATCCCCTCCTTCACCAACCCCAACAACCTCTCCATCGCCACCGGCCGGCCGCCGAGCGTCCACGGCATCTGCGGCAACTACCTCTACGACCCGGAGACCGGCGAGGAGGTGATGATGAACGACGTGCGGTTCCTGCGCGCGCCGACGGTGTTCTCGCGCTTCTACGAGGCCGGTGCGCGTGTCGCTGTCGTCACGGCGAAGGACAAGCTCAGGGCGCTGCTGGGGGCGGGGCTCAAGTTCGACGAGGACCGGGCGATCGCGTTTTCCTCGGAGAAGTCCGACACCACGACGAAGGCCGAGCACGGGATCGACAAGGCGAACGAATGGCTCGGGCGTCCGGTGCCCGAGGTCTATTCGGCGGATCTTTCCGAGTTCGTCTTCGCCGCCGGGGTGAAGCTCCTGAAGGAGTGGAAGCCGGACGTGATGTATCTCTCGACGACCGACTACATCCAGCACAAGTTCGCCCCCGACGAGCAGGGGGCCAAGGAATTCTACGCGATGTTCGACCGCTACCTCGCCGAACTCGATGCGCTCGGGGCGGCGGTGGTCGTCACCGCCGATCACGGCATGAAGCCCAAGCACAAGGCAGACGGCTCGCCGGCGGTGATCTATGTGCAGGACCTGATGGACGAGTGGCTGGGCAAGGACGCGGCGCGGGTGATCCTGCCGATCACCGATCCCTACGTCGTCCATCACGGCGCGCTGGGGTCGTTCGCAACCGCCTACCTGCCGGCGGGGGCCGACCGGGAGGCGATCATGGCCAAGCTCGCCGCGCGGGACGAGATCATTCTCGTTGTGACCCGCGAGGAGGCGGTGAAGCGGTTCGAGTTGCCCGCCGACCGGATCGGCGACATCGTGATGATCTCGGGCGAGAACATGACTATCGGCACCTCGGCGCATCGCCACGACCTCGCGGCGCTGAAGGAGCCCTTGCGCTCCCACGGCGGCTTGACCGAGCAGGAGGTGCCCTTCATCGTCAACCGCACGGTCGACTTGCCGGACGCGCCGGAGCTCAGGAACTTCGACGCCTTCTTCTATGCCACCACCGCGGCGGCGCTCTGACCATGAAGGACCAGCACATGGAGATTGAACTCCGCCACGAGGGCATGCGGATCGGTGGCGAGACCGTCTTCACCGACAAGGTGATCGAGGTCCGCTACCCCTATACCGACGAGGTGGTGGGCACGGTGCCGGCGGGAACGGCCGAGCATGCCCGCAAGGCCTTCGAGATCGCGGCGAATTACCGTTCGAAGCTCACCCGCTACGAGCGCAGCCAGATCCTCAAGCGCACCGGCGAGATCATCGGCGAGCGGCGCGATTACCTCGCCAAGTGGCTGGTGCTGGAGCTCGGCATCTGCTGGCAGCACGCGGTCTACGAGACCAAGCGCGCGCAGGACGTCTATACCTTCGCCGCGGCGCAGGCCTTGCAGGATGACGGGCAAATCTTCTCCTGCGACCTCACCCACAACGGCAAGGACCGCAAGATCTACACCAAGCGCGAGCCGGTCCGGGCGATCTCGGCGATCACGCCCTTCAACCATCCGCTGAACATGGTCAGCCACAAGATCGCGCCCTCGATCGCCACCAACAACTGCATGGTGCTGAAGCCGACGGAACTGACGCCGCTGACCGCGATCACGCTCGCGGACATCCTCTACGAGGCCGGGCTGCCGCCGGAGATGTTCCAGGTGGTGACCGGCCTGCCGGCCGACATCGGCGACGAGATGATCACCAACCCCAACATCGACATCATCACCTTCACCGGCGGGGTGCCGGTCGGCAAGATGATCGCGTCGAAGGCGGTCTACAAGCGGCAGGCGCTGGAGCTTGGCGGCAACGACCCGCTGATCGTGCTCAATGACCTCGACGATGCCGATCTGGAGAAGGCCGCGACGATCGCGGTGGCAGGCGCCACCGGCAATTCCGGCCAGCGCTGCACGGCGATCAAACGCATCCTCGTGCAGGAGTCGGTGGCGGACCGCTTCGTGCCGATGGTGCTGGAGAAGGCCAAGAAGATCCGTTTCGGCGACCCGATGGACCCGTCGACCGAACTCGGCTGCGTGATCCATGCGCAGGCGGCGGAACTGTTCGAGAAGCGCGTCTACATGGCCGCCGATCAGGGCGCGAAGGTGCTCTACGATCCCGGCCGAAAGGGTGCGCTGCTGCCGCCGATCGTGGTCGATCATGTGCCGCATGACAGCGAGCTTGTGATGGAGGAGACCTTCGGCCCGGTGATCCCGATCGTCCGGGTGCCGGACAATGACGTCGAGGTCATGCGGATCTCGAACGGCACCGAGTTCGGCCTTTCCTCCGGCGTCTGCACCAACGATTTCCGCCGCATGCAGGCCTATATCGAGGGGCTGAATGTCGGCACGGTGAACATCTGGGAACAGCCCGGCTACCGGATCGAGACCTCGCCCTTCGGCGGCATCAAGGATTCTGGCAACGGGGTGAAGGAGGGCGTGACGGAGGCGATGAAGTTCTTCACCAATGTGAAGACCTATTCGCTGCCCTGGCCACGGTGATCCCGGCGGCGACTGCGGGAACCTCCGGCGGGGATATTTGGAAAAAGAAGAAAGGGATGGCGTGATTACCCATACCGAGGGCGAGTCCAACACGTCGGAGGCGCGCCGCGCATGGGCGGCGCGGCATCCCGATGCGGCAACGCGGGCGCTTCTGGCGCGCGATGCGAACGCCTTCCTGCACCAGTCGCTGTCCTCGCCGTGCCTTTCGACCATCGCCAAGGCGGAAGGGATCTGGATCGAGGACACCGCCGGGCGGCGTTACATGGATTTCCATGGCAACTCGGTCCATCACATCGGCTATGGCCATCCCCGCGTGGTGGCGGCGATCAAGGACCAACTCGATGCCTTGAGCTTCTCGCCGCGCCGTTTCACCAATGACGTGTCGGTGGAACTGGCCGAGACCCTGGGCGCGCTGGCGCCGGGGGATCTGGGAAAGGTGCTCTTCACCACCGGCGGATCGGATGCGAACGAGGTGGCGCTCCGGATCGCACGGGCGGCGACCGGGCGGTTCAAGACCGTGAGCTTCTGGGACGCCTTCCACGGCGCGGGCTTCGGCGCCGCGAGCGTCGGCGGCGAGGCGACATTCCGCTCGCATATCGCCGGGCCCTTGCTGCCGGGGGCCGAGCATGTGGCGCCCTTCAACTGCTACCGCTGCGCCTATGGCCATGCCGGGCCGGAGGTTTGCGGGCTGGCCTGCGCGAGGATGGTCGAGTTCGTGCTCGAGCGCGAGGGCGATGTCGCGGCCGTGATCGCGGAGCCGATGCGGGCGGTGCCGGTGGTGCCGCCGCCGGGTTTCTGGAAGGCGGTGCGCGCGGCCTGTAACCGCGCGGGCGCGCTTCTGATCATGGACGAGATCCCGACCGGGCTCGGCAAGACGGGCCGGATGTTCGCCTTCGAGCATGACGAGGTGGTCCCGGATATCGTGACGCTGGGCAAGGCCCTGGGCGGCGGCATCCTGCCCATCGCCGCCGTGGTGGCGCGGGCCGATCTCGACGTCTGCGGGGACTTCGCCATCGGCCATTACACCCACGAGAAGAACCCGGTGACGGCGCGGGCGGCGCTCGAGACGCTCGCGGTGATCCGCGACGAGGGGCTGGTGGCGCGCGCTGCCGAGCTTGGGGCGCATGCGCTCGCGCGCCTGCGCGAGGCGGTGGACGACGATCCCCGCGTCGGCGAGATTCGCGGCCGCGGCTTGATGTTCGGCGTCGAGATCGTCGCCGACCGCGAGAGCCGGGCGCCCGCGAAAGAGGCGGCGGAGCGGATCTATTACCGCTGTCTGGAGGCGGGGCTCAGCTTCAAGATTTCCGCAGGGTCCGTGCTGACGCTGTCGCCGCCGCTGACCATCGCGCAGGCCGACCTCGACCGCGCCCTCGACATCGTCGCGGACGCCATTCGCGCGGAAGCGCGGTAACTGCCTCAAGCCGTCGGTTCGCGACCGGGCGCGCGCCATTCGCGCCCTATCGCACGGACGCCCGCATCATCGGCCCTGGTGATCAAGTCATAAGATAAATAGATTTTTCCTATCGACCGCCAGATCCCATACTCCCTGTGGATGATGGCTCGAAGGAGGATGCGTGTTATCCTGCTGTTACCGAACAGCAATTCTGCCGTTACCCGGCAGCCTTACTGAACGCAACTGCGGCACGGGCGGGACGACCGCAGCGTGACCGGCAGACCTGCAGACCGCGTCTGCGATAAAACTGGGGAGTATCATGATCAAAGCGAAAACACTGGTTCCGGCCCTTGCCGCCGCGGCGATGCTGTCGGGCGCCGCCTATGCCGAGACCGAACTGACGGTCTACACCGCCGTCGAGGCCGAGGATCTCGCGCGCTACGCCGAGACCTTCAACCAGGACCATCCCGACATCAAGATCAACTGGGTGCGCGATTCCACCGGCGTCATCACCGCCAAGCTCCTGGCGGAAAAGAACAATCCGCAGGCCGACGTGGTCTGGGGCCTCGCCGCGACCTCGCTTCTGGTGCTGAAGACCGAAGGCATGCTGGAGCCCTATGCCCCGGCCGGGCTCGACGCGCTCGACCCGCGGTTCCGGGACGCCGACAATCCGCCCTCCTGGGTCGGCATGGATGCCTGGGTGGCCGCGATCTGCTTCAACACGGTCGAGGGCGAGAAGCTCGGCCTGACCGCGCCGACGAGCTGGGCCGATCTCACCAAGCCCGAATATGCCGGCCATGTCGTGATGCCGAATCCCGCCTCGTCGGGCACCGGCTTCCTCGACGTGTCGAGCTGGCTGCAGATGTTCGGCGAGGAGAAGGGCTGGGAATACATGGACGCGCTGCACGCGAATATCGGCGCCTACACCCATTCCGGCTCCAAGCCCTGCAAGATGGCCGCCGCGGGTGAGACCGTAATCGGCGTCTCCTTCGCGTTCCGCGGCGCCAAGTCCAAGGCCGAGGGCGCGCCGATCGACATCATCGTGCCGAGCGAGGGCATCGGCTGGGACATGGAATCGACCGCCATCGTTGCCGGCACCGCGAATGCCGAAGCGGCGCAGACGCTGGTCGACTGGTCGATCACGCCGAAGGCGATGGAGATGTACAATGTCGGCTACGCGGTCGTCGCCATTCCCGGCATCGCCAAGCCGGTCGAGTTCTTCCCCGAGGGCATCACCGAGGCGATGATCGACAACGACTTCGAATGGGCGGCCAACAACCGCAGCGCCATCCTCGAGGAATGGACCAAGCGCTACGACACCAAGTCCGAACCGAAGGGCTGAGCCCCGGCTTCGACTCTCTCCGGGCGCCGCGTCTGATCGCGGCGCCCTCCCCGAAAGTTCCGTCCGGATGGAAAAGATGGTTGCAATGACGAGACGCGGCGCCCTTCAGGCGTCCGCCGGGGATCATGTCGCCGAAGGATCGGCGCAGCCCTACCTGGAGATCGCCGATCTCTGGAAAAGCTTCGGCGACTTCGTGGCGCTGCGGGAGGTCACGCTCGACATCGCGAAGGGCGAGTTCGTGTGTTTCCTCGGCCCGTCCGGCTGCGGCAAGACCACGCTGCTGCGCGCAATCGCGGGGCTCGACCCGCAGACCCGCGGTACGATCCGGCAGGGCGGATCGGACATCTCCAGCCTGCCGCCGTCGCAGCGCGACTTCGGCATCGTGTTCCAGTCCTACGCGCTCTTCCCGAACCTCACGGTGCGCCGCAACATCGCCTTCGGGCTTGAGAATACCGGCCGCAGCAAGCGCGAGATCGACGCCCGCGTCACTGAACTTCTGGATCTCGTCGGCCTGCCCGAGCAGGCGTCGAAATACCCAGCGCAGCTCTCCGGCGGCCAGCAGCAGCGCGTCGCGCTTGCCCGCGCCATCGCCATCGATCCGGGGCTTCTGCTGCTCGACGAGCCGCTCTCGGCGCTCGACGCCAAGGTGCGGGTGCATCTGCGCCACCAGATCAAGGAATTGCAGCGCAAGCTCGGCGTCACCACGATCATGGTGACGCATGACCAGGAAGAGGCGCTGTCGATGGCCGACCGCATCGTGGTCATCAACCGCGGCCGGATCGAGCAGGTCGGCACCCCGACCGAGATCTACCGGGAGCCGGCCTCGCTCTTCGTCGCTGACTTCATCGGCGAGACCAACAAGGTCGCCTCGACCTATCAGGGCGGCTCGGTGACGCTTGGCGACGTGGTGCTCGCCACCAGCGAGACCCGCATTGCCGACGGCGCCGCCGTCACCGTGGCGGTGCGGCCGGAGGACATCCTGCCCCACCGGGCCGAGGATGCCGGGAACGGCGCGGCCAACATGCTGCCGGTGACGATCACGGACATGGAGTTCCTCGGCTCCTACTGGCGCACCCATCTGCGGAGCGACGCGCTCGGCGAGACGCCGCTCGTGGCCAACTTCTCGATGAACGCGGTGCGGCGTCTGGAACTGGAGCCGGGTACCGCGATGGCGGTCGAACTGCCCGCCGAGCGGGTGCTCGTGTTCGCGCGGGGGGCCTGAGCATGACCGAAATGACCGCCGAACTGCCGCCCGGTCGCCGGGTTCGTTTGAGCCTCGACCGCGATGGAATCATCAAGCGGATCTTCATGGGGGTGATCGCGCTTTACCTCGTCGCGGCGCTGGCTCTTCCGCTCTACGCGATGCTGTCGAAGAGCTTCGTCACCTACGGCTTCGACCTCGCCCGCTACGAGTTCCAGGTCAGCGACGAGACGGGCACAGTCTGGAGCGAGCCGGTCACCGCCGAGGCGCTGAACGCGGAGCTGGGCGCGGTCCCGGCCGATGACCTGCGCTCCAGCTCCGATGGCCGGCTGACGGCGACAACGTTCTTTCCCGATTTCAGCTTCCGCAGCCCGGTCAAGTACCGGATGCGCGGCACCACGGATGACGCGCCCTGGCTCGTCGGCCTCGACCTGAAGAACACCACCGACTGGCAGGAATACGACAGCAACACCTTCCGCCGGATCAACCTCAGGCCGGTCAAGTCGGTCGGGGCGCAGAACTATGTCGAGTATTTCTCGAATCCGACGCTGTTCTCCTCGATCCAGAACTCGCTCTACATCGCGGTCGTGAGCACGGTGCTGACCGTCGTCTTCGCCTTCGGGTTCGCCTATGCGATCAACCGCAGTTGCATGCCCTTCAAGGGCGCATTCCGGATGATCGCGATGATGCCGATCCTCGTGCCGTCGCTGTTGCCGGGGATCGCGCTCATCTATCTCTTCGGCAACCAGGGGATGATGAAATCGCTCCTGATAGGGCAGTCGATCTACGGGCCCCTGGGCATTGTCATCGGTTCGGTCTTCTTCACCTTCCCGCATGCGCTGATCATCATTTCGACCGCGCTCTCGATCGCCGACCAGCGCCAGTACGAAGCGGCCGAATCCTTACGCGCGAGCAAGTGGCGCACCTTCTGGACGGTGACGATCCCCGGCGCGCGCTACGGCCTGATCTCGGCGGCCTTCGTGACCTTCACGCTGGTGATCACCGACTTCGGCCTGCCGAAGGTCATCGGCGGGCAGTACAACGTGCTCGCCATCGACATCTACAAGCAGGTCATCGGCCAGCAGAACTTCGAGATGGGCGCGGTGGTCTCGGTGATCCTTCTGATTCCGGCGGTGGTGGCCTTCCTCGTCGACCGGCAGGTGCAGAAGAAGCAGGTCTCGCTCCTCTCGGCGCGCTCGGTCCCCTACCAGCCGCGGCCCGACCGCCGCTTGGAGGCGCTGTGCCTTGCCTGGTGCGGCACGATGGCGGTGTTCATCGTCGGGATCATCGCGATCTGCCAGTATGCGGCACTGATCCGGTTCTGGCCCTACGACCTCAGCCTCAGCCTCAAGAACTACGCCTTCGACCGGATGGATGGCGGCGGCTGGGCGGCCTACTGGAACTCGATCAAGCTGGCGCTGATGACGGCGGGGATCGGTACGGTCGTGATCTTCACCGGCGCCTACATGGTCGAGAAGATCGACGGCTTCAAAACCGGGCGCGGCCTGTTCCAGTTCCTCGCGATGCTGCCGATGGCGGTACCGGGGATGGTGCTCGGGCTGGCCTATATCTTCTTCTTCAACAATCCGGCCAATCCGCTGCACTTCATCTACGGAACGATGATAATCCTCGTCATCTCGACCGTGACCCACTTCTACACCGTTGGCCACCTGACCGCGCTGACCGCGCTGAAGCAGATCGACGCGGAGTTCGAGCCGGTCGCCTCGTCGCTGCGCCAGCCCTTTTACAAGCTCTTCGCGCGGGTCACGGTGCCGGTCTGCCTGCCGGCAATCCTCGATATCTCGATCTACCTCTTCGTCAACGCGATGACGACGGTCTCGGCGGTGGTGTTCATCTATTCGACCCATACCGCGCTCGCCTCGATCGCGGTCCTGAACATGGACGACGCGGGCGACATCGCGCCCGCGGCGGCGATGGGGATGATGATCTTCTACACCAATGCCGGGGCGCGGATCCTGCATGCGCTGGCCTCGCGCCGGATCCTCAACCGCACCCAGGCCTGGCGGCTGCGCTGAGGCGGGATCACTGGCGTCGCGCCGCTTCCCCAGGCGGCGCGGCGCGCCTATAAGGGCACGGACAGGGAACCAATAACGGGCAACGGGGCATGTCGGGCAACGCAGCGGGAGAGCGCGGCTTCAACGTCTTTTGCATCGGTCAGGCCGGTCGGCTCGGCTACGAGGCGGTGGTCTTCGCCGCCACCTTCCGCGCCGCCAATCCGGACTTCCCCGGCCGGCTCATCGTCGGCGAGCCGCAGCCGGGCCCGCTCTGGCCCGGGGATCCCCGCATCGACGCGCCGCTGCGCGCGTTGCTCGAAGGCTTCGGGGCCGAGATCGTCCCGTTCGAGAGCCGCTATTTCGGCGAGCGCTATCCCTACGGCAACAAGATCGAGGGCCTCGCGGCCCTGCCCGAGGGCCAGCCCTTCGTCTTCTTCGATACCGACACGCTCTTCACCGGGCCGCTTTCCGGCGTCGGCTTCGACTTCGACCGCCCCGCCGCCTCGATGCGGCGCGAGGGGACTTGGCCGGTGCTGGAGCTTTACGGGCCGGGCTACGGCGCGACCTGGAAGTCGCTCTACGACAAGTTCGGGCTCGACTACGAAAGCTCGCTCGACCGCTCGAAGCCCGACGAATACTGGGAGCGGTATCTCTACTTCAACGCCGGCTGGTTCTTTTACCGCTGCCCGCATGCGTTCGGGGAGCGGTTCCTCGACTACGCGCTGGCGATCCGCGACGACGCACCGCCGGAGCTCGTCTGCCAGTCGCTCGACCCCTGGCTCGACCAGGTGGCGCTGCCGCTGGTGATCCATTCCTTCGGCGGCGGCAGGCCGGGGCCGAAGCTTGCCGGGCTCGACGGCGCGGTGACCTGCCACTACCGGCTCTTCCCGCTGCTTTACGCGCGCGAGAGCGACCGCGCGGTGGAGATACTCGAGACCGCGATCGCGCCCAATCCGATCAAGAAGGTTCTGAAGGAATACCTGCCCCTGAAGAAGATCGTCTACCAGAGGAAGGGCCACGCAATCCGGGAGATGTTCGACCGGACCGACCTGCCCAAGCGCGAACAGGCGATCCGCAACACGATCAAGCGCGCCGGCCTCTGGATGCGCTGAAGCCGGGGGTCGCGGCGACCTACGGCGTGATCGAGGGCTCCGACGCCGGCGCGCTTGGCACGCGCGAGATGCCGATCTGGGGCAGCCGCTACCGGTTGCGGGTCAACGCGGCGCAGGATCCGAACTTCTCACCCTGGGAGACCGAGGCCTATGTGCGCACCCGTATCCTGTCGCTGATCGAGTATCTCTCGACGCTGCAGGTAGAACAGGGCAGGCGGAAAACGGCACGGGCGGCGCTTGAACTGGCCGCGGCGGCGCCCGATCTTTGCGGAAGCACGCAACGACCCGGACCGTAACCCGAATGCGCATCGCCGCCTTCTGCCTCATCGTGGCCGCCGCCCTGCCCGTGCCGCTTCTTGCCCAGGCAAAGGTGCCCGCCGACCGGGCCGAGATCGGGCTCAGCTTCGCGCCGGTGGTGAAGGCCGCCGCGCCGACGGTGGTCAATATCTATGCCAGCCGCATCGTTGCCCAGCGCCTCAGCCCCTTCGCGGACGATCCGCTGTTCTCACAGTTCTTCGATTTCGGCCCGAGCGTGCCAAGGGTGCAGAACTCGCTCGGCTCGGGGGTGATCCTCCGGGCGGACGGGATCGTGGTGTCGAACTTCCACGTCGTCGGCGGCGCCGAGGATATCCGCGTCGTGCTCGCCGACCGGCGCGAATACGCGGGCCGCGTGATCCTCGCTGACGAGGCCGCCGACCTGGCGGTTATCCGGCTCGACGGGGCGGAAGACCTGCCGGCGCTGGACCTCGCCGATTCCGACCTGGCCGAGGTCGGCGACCTCGTGCTCGCGATCGGCAACCCGTTCGGCGTCGGCCAGACGGTCACGAGCGGGATCGTCTCCGGGCTGGCGCGGGCGGGCGGCGATATGGGGCGCGGGAGGGGCTACTTCATCCAGACCGACGCGGCGATCAACCCCGGCAATTCCGGCGGTGCGCTGGTGGACACGGCGGGCCGGCTTCTCGGCATCAACACCTCGATCCTGACCCGTTCTGGCGGCTCACACGGGATCGGATTCGCGATCCCGTCGAACCTCGTCGCGCAATATGTCGCGCAGGCCGAGGCGGGTGCGGCCGATTTCGCGCGGCCCTGGTCGGGGATCGAGGTCCAGCCCGTTGATGCCGGCATGGCCGAGGCGCTGGGGCTCGCGGCGCCCGGCGGCGTGGTGATCCGGCAGATCCACCCCGAGAGCCCCTTCGCGAAGGCCGGGCTCGACGCCGGCGACGTGGTGACGGGGATCGCCGGGCATCCGGTGGACGGGCCGCAGGAACTCGACTACCGGCTCGCGATACTCGGCCCCGGCGGCACGGCGGACCTGCGCTACTGGAGCGACGGGGACGAAGCGGAGACCGAGATCGTGCTGTCGCCGGCGCCCGACCCTGACGCGGAGCAGAGCCTGCGGCTTGGTTCGGGCTCGCCGCTGAACGGGCTCGCGGTCGCGGCGCTCGGCCCGGCACTGATCGAGCGGCTGGGCCTGCCGCTCTCTGCCGAGGGCGTGGTGGTGACCGAAGTCGCAGGGCCGTCGCGGCGTACCCGGCTCCGGCCCGGCGACATCCTGATCGCGGTCAACGGGCTGCCGATCCGGGTGCCGGAGGATCTTGCCGCCGCGACCGCCCAACCGGCGCGGCTCTGGCAGATCGAGTTCCTGCGCGGCGGCCGCCGCGCAATGGTCCGGCTGTCGGGCGGCTGAGGCGCGATCACGCGGCCCTGTCCGGTATGTGATTTCCCGGTGATCGGGGCGGCGACGTATCATCAGGGCGAGGGACGACCCCCCGAGACCGGGAGCAGCCGATGCGCATCCTCGCCAGCCTTGCCATTGCCACACTCACGGCCAGCCTGCTGGCGGCGTGCGTGCCGCATCAGCCCTTCGGCGCCGGCAACGCGGCAGTCGAGGGCCACTCCGATCGCCATCGGGACGACCGCCCCCGCTAGGTCGGCGGCCGGGCGCGCTCGCGTCCGGCTGCCCGGCTCCCGAGTTTCCGGCAATCGAGTTCACTCCCCGTCGGCCCTGCCGGAAACGCCGCCACTACCACCGGAGGTACACTATGAACCCCATGTCATTGCTGACGACCACCGCGATCCTGGCCCTACTCCTTGCCGGCTGCACGCCGAACGCCGTCACCAGCGGGACGGCCGGCTACGCCGCTCCTCACGTCGGCATCGCCAAGGCGCATGGCGCCGGATCGGACCGCTAACGCCGCCCGCCCGGCGCGGCGCCGGCCGACAACGGGCCGGTTGTGCGCCGCGCGGCCTTGCCCTAACGTCGCCGCCGAACCCAAGTCACGGAGACGATGATGGCCAAGTCCTACGGTTTCGACACGCTGCAGATCCATGCCGGCGCCCGCCCCGACCCCGCCACCGGCGCGCGTCAGGTGCCGATCTACCAGACCACCGCCTATGTCTTTCGCGACAGCGACCACGCCGCCGCGCTCTTCAACCTGCAGGAAGTGGGCTACATCTATTCGCGGCTGACCAACCCGACCGTCGCCGCGCTGGCCGAGCGCATCGCCACGCTTGAGGGCGGCCAGGGCGCGGTCTGCTGCTCGTCAGGCCACGCGGCGCAGATCATGGCGCTCTTCCCGCTGATGGGGCCGGGCTGCAACATCGTCGTCTCGACGCGGCTCTACGGCGGCACCGTCACCCAGTTCTCCCAGACCATCAAGCGGTTCGGCTGGTCGGCAACTTTCGTCGACACCGACGACCTTGCCGCGGTCGAGGCCGCCGTCGACGACAAGACCCGCGCGATCTTCTGTGAATCGATCGCCAATCCCGGCGGCTATGTCACCGACATCCCTGCCCTCGCCGCAGTCGCCGACAAGGTCGGGGTGCCCTTGATCGTCGACAACACCTCGGCCACGCCCTGGCTTTGCCGGCCGATCGAAATGGGCGCGACGCTCGTCGTCCACTCGACCACCAAGTACCTCACCGGCAACGGCACCGTCACCGGCGGCGCGATCGTCGATTCAGGCAAGTTCGACTGGTCGAAATCGGGCAAGTTCCCCTCGCTCTCCGAACCCGAGCCCGCCTATCACGGGCTGAAGTTCCACGAGACCTTCGGGCCCCTCGCTTACACCTTCCACTCGATCGCCATCGGCCTGCGCGACCTCGGCATGACGATGAACCCGCAAGGCGCGCATTACACGCTTCTCGGCATCGAAACGCTCAGCTTGCGGATGGAGCGCCACGTGGCCAACGCGAAGAAGGTCGCCGAGTGGCTCGAGAACGACCCGCGCGTCGACTACGTCACCTATGCCGGCCTGCCCTCCTCGCCCTATTACGAGCGCGCCCAGACGCTTTATCCGAAGGGCGCGGGGGCACTCTTCACCTTCGCGGTGAAGGGCGGCTACGAGGCCTGCGTGAAGCTCGTCAATTCGCTCGATCTCTTCTCCCATGTCGCCAACCTCGGCGACACGCGCTCGCTGATCATCCACTCGGCCTCGACCACCCACCGCCAGCTCTCGCCCGAGCAGCAGAAGGCTGCGGGCGCGGCGCCGAACGTGGTCCGGGTGTCGATCGGGATCGAGGATGCCGACGACATCATCGCCGATCTCGACCAGGCGCTGGCAAAGGCCACAGCCTGATCAGGACTTCGCGGCCGGCGCCCGCACCCGGGCGCCGGCCGTTATTTTCAGTCGTCGATCTCGTAGACGACGAGAACCGAGCTCGACAGGTTCAATTCGCCCGGCGCGACCGGCACGTCGGCGGATTTCGCGAAGGCCTCGGCCCCCATCGGCATCGGCGGCATCTGGCCGCCCTGTTCGCCGATCCGCACCACCCGGCCGAGCTTCACGCCGGCCGCCTCGGCATAAAGCGCCGCCTTGCGGGCCGCGTCCGCCACCGCAAGCCGCCGCGCCTCGTCGAGCGCCGCCTGATCGTCCTGCAACCCGAAGCTCAGCCCGTTGAGCGTGTTGGCGCCTTCCGACACCACCGCGTCGAGCACGCCGCCGAGCGTGTCGAGCGCCCGGACCCGCACCGTCACCATGTTCGAGGCGACATAGCCCGCGAGCTTCGGCGCCCCGCCGGAACCGTCGTAATCGTAGCGCGGCCCGAGCGAGAGGCCGGTGGTCTGCAGGTCGCGGTCTTCGGTTCCCGCCCCCCGCAGCTTGCCGATCACCGCCGCGACGGCTTCGGAATTGGCCGCCATCGCCTCGGCCGCCGTCGCCGCCTCGCTGGTGACGCCGAGCGAGACCGTCGCCATGTCCGGCGCCGCCTCGACCCGGCCCTCGCCGGTCACCGAGATCGTGGCCGGCGTGACCTCGTCCGCCGCCGCCGGCAGTGCCAGCGCGAGAACGGTGACGAAAACACTGAGAAAACGCATAAAACCCTCCATGTGGTGCGTTCGATCATCGGAGCTTTGACGCCGCTCGCAAGTCGATCCTTGGCGGTTCGCCTTTCCATGCGCGAAAATCTGCTTTAGGAGGGGGACCAACCCACTGGCGGCTTTGGTGAAGACCGCGAACATGCTACCTGCCCCGTAATGAATCCACGTTTCGCGCTCAACCTCGGTCACGACAGCGTCAGCCTTCTCGGCCGTGTGCCGGACGGCTGGTCCGAACTCGGCCGTGCCGGGTTCGACGATCCCGATCTTGAGCGGACGCTCGCGGACCTGCGCGCGCAGGCCGAGGCGATGGCGCCGGAGGGGTTCACGACCAAGCTCATCCTGCCGGCTTCCCAGATCCTCTACACCGAGGTGGAGACCCAGGGCTCCGATACGGCGAACTGCCGGGAGCGGATCGCCGCCGCGCTAGAGGGCCGAACGCCCTACCCGGTCGCGGAACTCGTGTTCGACTGGTCCGGCGACGGCCCCGAAGTTCAGGTCGCCGTGGTGGCGCGGCTGACGCTCGACGAAGCCGAGGATTTTGCCGCGACGCACGGGTTCAACCCGGTCTCCTTCGTGACGGTCCCCGAACCTGGCCAGTTCGCGGGCGAGCCGTTCTTCGGCACGACCCGCGCCGCCGCCGAGCTGCTGCCCGATGGCGACCGGCCCGCGCGCGACGGCAAGCCGGTGCGGATCATCCCGCTTCCCGAGATCACAGCGGAACCCGCTCAAGAAGCCGAAGCCGGAAAGTCCGACGCGCCGGGACCCGAGGGCGACGAGGTCCTCGATGACGCGGAGGCCGGAGAGCCGCCCGCCGAAGCGGACGCGGAGAAGGGCGCGGCCGATGCCGCTGGTGACGCGGACCGCGCCGAGACGGAAGAGGAGGCGCCCGCCGACGACGCGTCGGACGCGGTGGAGGCGGAAGACGTCCTCGCCGCCGATGAGGCGGACCCTGACGAGACCGAGACGGAGGCGACCGCCAACGACGCGTCGGACGAGGCTGAGGACGAAGACGTCCTTGCCGCCGACGCCGACCACGACGGGACCGAACCTGACACGCCCGCCGACGATGCGCCGGACGAGGTTGAGGTCGAAGACGTCCTCGCGGCCGATGACGCGGACCGCGACGAGACCGAGGCGGAGGCGCCCGCCGCGGACGCACAGGACGAGGTGGAGGACGCGGGCGTTCTCGCCGCCGAAATCATCGACGACGCGGGTGGCGAGGAGGAGGAAGTGGCCCTCGCCGTGGCCGCCCCGAACATCACCGCCGGCGCCCTTCCCGACGACGGCGATCTGCCGGAGGCCGCCGCGGACCGTGCCGCCAAACCCGAGGAGGATCTGCCGGGCGACTTCGCCGCGTCGCTCGGCCCTGAGCCCGATGCCGCCGAGGCGCCCTTCATCGCCGTCGAGGACCTGCCCGACCTCGAGGGTGCTGACGCCGCTCCGGCCGGCCCCGCTGCGCAGCTGTCGCGTATCCGGTTCCATCTCGCCGAGGCCTCCGATCCCGATCCCCGCCTTATCGCGCGGCGCTCCGAAGCGGCGGCCGACGGGCATGGCGTGACCGCGCCGGGGCTCGCGGTTCCGCAAAACCATGCAGCGCGGAGCGGCAGCGCCCCCGCCGCAACGGCCGCGCCCGCCGCTCGCCGCGCCCGGAATGCGCTGGGTCCGGCGAAACCCGCGCCCGGCGCCGCAGCGGACGAAGGGCGCGCCTTCGGTGTCTGGAGCGGGGATCGTGCACCGTCGACAGCCCGGCTTCGGATCGGCATTATCCTCGCCGCCGCCGCGCTGATCCTGATCACCGCGATCGCGCTCTGGTCGCTGTGGTTCGGCTCCGGCGGTGAGACCCTGGGCGCCGCGCCCGCCCCCGCCACCACGACGGAGACCGCGGGCCTTGCGGAAGTGCCCCCGCCGCAGGTTCCGGCCGAGGCGGACGCGCCGACGCCTTCGCTCGACGCTGGAACCGCCGAAGCTGACCTGGCGCCGGAACTTGCCGCGACCGCCCCGACCGAAGACCCGGCGGAAACCACCGAGCCGGCCGGGATCGCGGCCCCCTTTCCCGTAGCCGACGGCACGGCGGAACCGAAAGCGGTTCCGGAACCTGCCGCCGACGCGCCAGGCGCACCGGCGATCGCCGAGACAGCACCCGGCCCGGACGTCGCGCCGGCGACCCCGCTGGCCGCCCCCGACACCACCACCGCCGACACCGCCCCGGCATTGCAGCCGCTGCCGCCGCCCTTCGGGACCGAGTACGACCTCATGCCCGACGGCTCGATCCGGCCCACCGAGGACGGTGTGGTGACGCCCGGCGGCTTCACGCTCGTCGCCGGCAAGCCGCCGCAAACCCCGGCGTCCCGGCCCGAAGCGGTCGCCGCCGCCTTCGCCGCGCGCGACGCCGACGCCGCGGCCGCCGCTCCGGAAGCGGAGGCGGCAACGGGCGCGATCGACGCGCCGTTGCCCGCGCCCGTCGACCCGGCCCATGCCGCGCGCAAGCCGCGCGCCGTTCCCGAGGCGGTGATCGCTCGCGCGGCGGAGACCGAGGCTGCGGCCCAGGCGGAAGCCAAGGCTCTGGCGAGCGCGAGCCGCCTCGCGGTCGCCTCGTCGCAACGCCCGGCCGAAAAGCCCTCGGGCTTCGCCAAGGCGGTCGATGCCGCGATCGCCAGCGCCGTCGCCGAGAGCGTCGCCACCGCCCCGCCGCCCGCGCCCGAGCTGGTTGCGGCCCCCGAACCCGTAGCCGCGCCTGCGCCGGCCGCGCCCGAACCCGCCGCCACCGCGAGCACCGAGGAAATCGACGAGCCCGAGCCGGTCGAGGCAGTGCCGAACATGCCGACATCGGTGACGGTCGCCCGTCAGGCCACGGTGAAGAACGCCATCAACCTGAAAGACATGAACCTGATCGGGGTCTACGGCTCCTCGGCCAGTCGCCGCGCGCTGGTCCGGATGCCGAACGGGCGCTACATCAAGGTCAAGGTCGGTGACCGGCTCGACGGCGGCCAGGTCGCGGCGATCGGCGACAGCGAGCTGGCCTATGTCAAGAAGGGCAAGACCCACGTCCTGAAGATCCTCAAGGGCGGCTGACGGAAAAGGGCGCGAACCTCGCGGCCGCGCCCCCCCTCCCCCCTGCGGGACTGCCGGTTTACCCGGCCTTCAACACCCCGCGCGCGATCTGGTCGGCCTCGATCGATTCGAAGAGCGCCTTGAAGTTGCCCTCGCCGAAGCCGTCGTCGCCCTTGCGCTGGATGAATTCGAAGAAGATCGGTCCGATCACCGTCTTCGAGAAGATCTGCAACAGGATCCGCGTCTCGCCGCCATCGACCACGCCCTCGCCGTCGATCAGGATGCCGTGCTTCTCCATCCGGTCGAGCGGCTCCTCGTGGTCGGTCACGCGATCGCGGCTCATCTCGTAGTAGGACATCGGCGGCTTCGGCATGAAGCGCAGGCCGCGCGCGTGAATCGCGTCGGTCGCGCCGTAGATATCCTCGGTGCCGACCGCGATGTGCTGGATGCCCTCGCCCTTGTAGCGGCGCAGGTATTCGACGATCTGGCCCTTGTCGCTCCGGTCCTCGTTGATCGGGATGCGGATGCGGCCGCAGGGCGAGGTCAGCGCCCGCGAGTAGAGCCCGGTGAACTTGCCCTGGATGTCGAAGAAGCGGATCTCGCGGAAGTTGAAGAGATCGCCGTAGAACTTGAACCACTTGTCCATGTTGCCGCGGTGGACGTTGTGGGTGAGGTGGTCGAGATAGTAGAAGCCGACGCCTTCGGGCTTCGACTTCTGCAGCCAGTCGAACTCCTCGTTGTAGGGCGAGGTCTCGTAGTACTTGTCGATGAAGTAGATGAGCGAGCCGCCGATGCCCTTGATCGCCGGCACGTCCATCGTCTTGTCGTCGCCTTCGTAGGGCTCGGCGCCTTTCGCCACGGCGTGGTCGAAGGCGTTCTGCGCATCGACGACGCGCCAGCCCATCGCGGGCGCGCAGGGTCCGTGTTCCTCCACGAAGCGCGCGGCGAAGCTGCCCGGCTCGGCGTTCAGGATGTAGGTGATGTCGCCCTGCTGCCAGAGCTCGATATCCTTCGCCCGGTGCCGGGCCACCAGTTCATAGCCCATGCGGGCGAAAAGCTGCCGCAGCTCCTCCGGTTCGGGGTGGGCGAACTCGACGAATTCAAACCCGTCGGTGCCGGCGGGGTTCTGGTCCGAAATCACCGATTTCGGGGCGGAATGGGGAAAGGGACCCATGAGACATGCCTCCTGTGCGCGTTACCCTGAGAATACCGCACAGGAAACGCGCAATTTGCGCGAGTTTTGCCGCATTATCGCGTGTAAATGCGCGAACTTCGTGCGATAGTCCAAAATCATGCACGAATCCCGCATCATTCTCGACGAGGTCGATTCCCGGCTCCTTGCCGCGCTGCAACGCGACGCGCATCTGACCTCGCAAGAACTGGGCGAGGCCTTGAACCTGTCGCCGAGCCAGGCCGGACGCCGCCGCCAGCGGCTCGAGGCCGAGGGGCTGATCCAGGGCTATGCGGCGCGACTCGATCCCCTGAAGGTCGGGCTCTCGGTGCAGGCCTTCGTCCAGGTCCAGATGGTGCGGCACGGCGCGGAGACCACGGCGGCCTTCTCGCGGCTCGTCGCGACACAGCCCGAGATCACAAGTGCGTGGACCTTGACCGGGGAAGCGGATTATCTTCTCCGGGTCTATTGCGAAGACCTCGCGAGCCTGAACAGACTGATCCACCAGGTTCTGCTCGCCCACCCCGTGGTCGCACGCGTGCAAAGCCAGATCGTGATGGACCAGTTCAAACCCGACGCCCCTTTGCCGACCTGAAAGATTAGATGGAAGCCTTTCTGTTTCACGCCTCGATCTACCTGATCGCCGTTGTGCTCGCGGTGCCGATCGCCTCGCGGCTGGGCCTCGGGTCGGTGCTTGGCTATCTCGTCGCGGGGATCATCATCGGGCCGGTTCTGAACATGACCGGAACCGACACCAAGGATCTCCAGCATTTCGCCGAGTTCGGCGTGGTGATGATGCTGTTCCTGATCGGGCTCGAACTGGAGCCGCGGGCGCTCTGGGCGATGCGCGACCGACTCGTCGGGCTTGGCGGGCTGCAGATCGTGGTCACCGCGCTTGTCGTCACGCTCGGAGTGCTGGCGCTCGGCTATTCGTGGCGGATCGCGTTGACGCTCGGGGTGATCCTGTCGCTTTCCTCGACCGCGATCGTGCTTCAGACGCTGTCGGAAAAGCAGCTGATGCCGACGGCGGGGGGGCGCAGCGCCTTTTCGGTCCTGCTGATGCAGGACATCGCGGTGATCCCGATCCTCGCCTTCCTGCCGCTCCTGGCGCTGCCCGGCGCCCGCGCGCTCGCCAAGGCGCAGGCGGCCGAGACCCATGTCACCCTGCACTTCCTGCAGCAGCTGCCGCCCTGGGGCGTGACGCTCGTCACGCTCGGCGCGGTCGCAGCCACCGTTCTTGCGGGGCATTACCTCGTCCGACCGCTCTACGCCTATGTCCACCGCGCCCGGCTGAGAGAGGTCAATACCGCGCTCGCGCTGATGATCGTCGTCTCGATCGCGACGCTGATGCTGCTGGTCGGCCTTTCGCCGGCGCTCGGCGCCTTCCTTGCGGGCGTGGTCCTCGCCAACTCCGAGTTCAAGCACGAGCTCGAATCCGACATCGCGCCGTTCAAGGGCCTGCTGCTCGGCCTCTTCTTCATCACCGTCGGCGCCGGGATGGACTTCGACCTGTTCTTCAGCCAGCCCATCACGCTGCTCGGGCTCGCGCTCGCGCTGATGGTCGCCAAGGGGGCGGTGCTCTATGTCCTCGGCCGGCTCTTCAAGCTCAAGAGCCGCAACCAGTGGCTCTTCACGCTCGGCCTCGCCCAGGCCGGCGAATTCGGCTTCGTGCTCACCGCCTTCTCGGTCAAGCAGCGCATCCTGCCTGACTCGCTGGCGCAGTCGCTGCTTCTGGTGATCGCGCTCTCGATGTTCCTTACACCGCTGTTCTTCATCCTCCACGACGTCATCGCGAAGCGGATGAAGGACGAGGGCGCGGCGCATGAGGCCGACGAGATCGACGAACAGCAACCCATCATCATCGCCGGCGTCGGCCGCTTCGGCCAGGTGGTGAACCGGATGGTGACGATGTCGGGCTTCCGCACCACGGTGCTCGACCATGACCTCAAGGTGATCCAGCTTCTGCGCCAGTTTGGCTTCAAGGGCTATGTCGGCGACCCGACCCGGCCCGAGCTTCTGCGCGCGGCCGGGATCGGACAGGCACGGGTCCTGGTCGTCTGCCTCGACGACCGGGCCGCCGCGACGCGGCTCGTCGCCTATGTCCGCCGCCTGCGCGAGGATATCCACATCATCGCCCGCGCCCGCGACCGCGAGCATGTGTTCGAGCTCTACCGCGCCGGCGCCGACGACATCGTGCGCGAGTATTTCGACGGCGCGCTCCGCGTCGGACGCTATGTGCTGGAGAACGCCGGCCTGTCGGATTACGAGGCGCGCGAGCTCGAGAAGACCTTCTTCAAGCTCGACCGCGCCGCGGTGCGCGATCTCGCCGACCTCTGGAAGCCGGACCTGCCGACCGAGAAGAACGCGGCCTATATCGCCCGCGCCAAGCAGCTCAACCGCGAACTGGAGGCGGCGCTGCTCGCCCGCTATTCGCAGACCCGCAGCGAAAAGACCGAGACCCGCACCGACACCGCCGCCGAATAGGCGCAGGCAGGGCGCGCGCCGGCTTTCGACGGCATCGCGCCTTGTTGGCACCGGGTCACCCGTGCGTGGCTTCGCCCGCGAAGGCCGGGACGAACAGATACTTCACCTCGCGCTCCTCCATCAGCAGACGCGCGCGGCCCGCGTTCATGTCCGGTGTCGCCGCCGGGCGGGTGCAGAGGTGATACTCGCTCCCCACCGCCCGCACGATCCTGAGATCGCCGTGGTCGAGCTGCACGCCAAGGCTCTCGACATAGAAGCCGGCGGGATTCTCGCGGACATCGCCTGCACCTGCGATCTCGTTCTCGTGGTTCGGTCCGCACAGCTCATCGATGCGCGACGCCGCGGCTGCGGCGACGGCGGACGTGACGATCAGGATGGTCGTTGCTGCTGTCAGTCTCATCTTTCCCTCCGCTTTCATCGTCTTGCGCGCGTCGCCTCCCGCTACCGCTTCATTGGCCCGCGGCGGCCGATGCGCTAAGCTAGAAAGGCAGGGAGAGCGACGAAATGTCCCGAACGCGCGATGAAATTCCGGCGAAATCGCACGAAACCGTTCGCATCGGAAGCTTCAGATTTGGTCTGAAGTTAAAGGAATTACAGGATGTTGACGGCGCGCCGGTGCCTCTGCGCAGCCAGAGCGCCGAGGTGCTGGCGTTTCTGGCCGGCCAGCCCGGCGAGGTCATCTCGAAGGAGGCGCTGATCGCGGCCGTCTGGCCCGACACCTTCGTCACCGACGACAGCCTCGTGCAATGCATCGCCGACATCCGCCGCGCGCTAGACGATTCCGACCACCGGCTGGTGCAGACGCTGCCGAAGAAAGGCTACCGGCTGATCGCCGAACCGGCCGCAGCGGCGGCCGCCGACCTGCGCATCCCGCGCGTCTTGCCGCCGCCGCCGTGGCGCGCGGTCGCGGTCATGACCCTGGTCCTTCTCGCGGTGATCGCGTGGCAGGTCACCGGGCGGGCGAGCACGAAAGTCGCCGTCGCCGGGGACGCGCCGACCATCGCGGTGCTGGCCTTCGACGATTTCAGCGCGGGCGCGGACAGGGGCTTCCTGAGCGACGCCATCGCCGAGGGCATCATCACCGAACTCGCCCGCAGCCACACCTACGGCGTGATCGCGCGCAACTCGAGCTTCCGGTACCGCGAAGCCCCCGCCGACATCCGCCGGATCGCCAACGAACTCGGCGTCGACTATGTGCTGGAGGGGAGCCAGCAGAAGGACGGCGACCGGCTGAAGGTCACGGCGCAGCTGATCGACGCGGCGAACGGCCGTCACATCTGGTCGAACAGCTACAACCGCGAGATCGGCGACCTCTTCACCGTGCAGGACGAGATCATCCGAACCCTCGCCGACCGCGTCGGGCAACGGATCGAACGCCCGGTTCCGGGCCGCGACCCGGCCGGGGTCAGCGCGTTGCACTACCTGCTCCAGGGCATCCAGACGGTGCGCAGCGACTTCTCGGCGGAGTCGAACGCGACCCTTCGGCGGCTGGCGACGCGAGCCGTCGGGGTCGATCCCGATGCGCCCTACGGCCATATTGGCCTCGCCTGGGCGGAGCGGCACGACGCCGTCTTCGGCTGGAACGGCGCGGACCGGCACGCGGCGCTGGAGCGCGGCCTGCGCCACGCGGAACGGGCCATCGACCTTGCCCCCGACAACGCCGAGACCCACTACGCCCGCGCCCGGATCCTGAGCGAGCTCATGCGGCACGACGAGGCGGCGGCCAGCTTCGACAAGGCCATCGAGCTCAATCCCAGCGACTCGGATGTCCTCGTCGGCAGCACCGATGCGCTGCTCTATGTGGGTCGGACCGACGAGGCCATCGCGCGGATCGAGCGGGCGAAGGGCATCGACCCGTTCCACAAGGACTGGTTCCACTGGCAGATGGGCTGGGCGCTTTGGGAAAAGGGCGATTGCGACGGCGCGCTCGCGGCCATGCGGAAGATGCGGAAGATCTTCAAGGGCGCGCACCGGATGCTCGCGGGCATCCATGCCTGCCTCGGCGAGGACGAGAAGGCGCAGGCCGCCTACCGGGTGTTCTATGCCGATTCCGCCGAACCGACGATCGCCGAGCAGCGCGCCGAATGGCAGGATGTCTGGACCGCGCCGGGTAGTCTCGACCGCTGGCTCGAGCACATGCGCATTGCAGGCATGCGCGACTAGGCGCCGGGGCGGTCCCGCTTACTCCGCGGGCTGTTCCTTCGGCTCGAGGCGGCCGAACCAGTCGAGATCGCGCAGCGTCACCATCCCCGACAGGATCACCGAGGCGATCACCGACCAGAGCACGGCAGCGACCAGCGTCGTCACGAGGGCCTTGCGCTTGAGGTTCACCTCAACCGGTGCGCCCGGCGGCGTGCCGGGCACGACCCTGCCGGCATCGGCCTGGCTGTTCGGCCGGATCTGGAGCGCGATGAAGAACACCATGAACCAGATGACGGCGAACAGCACGATGCCGCCGGTGAGGTTCATCAGACCTGCTCCAGCTCGACAAGGCAGCCGTTGAAGTCCTTCGGATGCAGGAACAGCACCGGCTTGCCATGGGCGCCGATCTTCGGCTCGCCCGTGCCGAGCACCCGCGCGCCCTGCGCCTTGAGCCGGTCGCGGGCGGCGAGGATGTCCTCGACCTCGTAGCAGATGTGATGGATGCCGCCCGAGGGGTTCTTCTCGAGGAAACCGGCGATCGGGGAGTTGTCACCGAGGGGGTAGAGCAGCTCGATCTTGGTGTTCGGCAGCTCGATGAAGACCACGGTCACGCCGTGATCGGGCTCGTCCTGCGGTGCGCCGACCCTGGCGCCGAGCGTGTCTCGGTACTGCGCCGATGCCGCCTCGAGGTCGGGCACGGCGATGGCGACATGGTTCAGGCGTCCGATCATGGGCTGTCCTCCAGGGATGAGCGTCCCGTGCTTTATGCGGCGCTGCGGCGCGGCACGCAAGCACCAGCTTCGGTGCGGGCTTTACCGTCCGTTAGGCAATCGCTGCCTTACTCCGAGGGGATTCGCGCCCGCGCGGAAAGGAAAGTGCAGATGGCCGACGACCTGTCCGATTTCATCGCCGCGAGCGGAGCCCCGGCCGGGCGCCCGCTTCAGGGGCTGACCGTGCTTCTGGTTGAAGACAGCCGCTTTGCCTGCGAGGCGATGCGGCTCATGTGCCAGCGGTCCGGCGCCCGGCTCCGGCGCGCAGACTGCCTGCGCTCGGCCCGGCGCCACCTGCAGGCCTACCGGCCGACGGTGGCGATCGTCGATCTCGGGCTGCCGGACGGCTCGGGACTGGAACTCATCCGCGACATTGCGGCGATGTGCCCGCGGGTTCCGGCGCTGCTCGGCACCAGCGGCGAATGCGGCGCCGAGGGCGCGGCCCGCGCTGCCGGGGCGGACGGGTTCCTCGCCAAGCCGGTCGAGAGCCTCGCGGCCTTCCAGCGGACGGTCCTCGCAGCGTTGCCTGCCAGTGCCGGCATCGCCCGGGCGTCGCGGGGGCCGGAGGACCGCATCGCCCCCGATCCGCTCGCCTTGCGCGACGACCTCGCGCGGGCCGCCGAGCTTCTGGGCCGGGCCAGCGACGCCGCCACGCTCGACTATGTCGCACAGTTCCTTTCCGGCCTCGCGCGCTCGGCCCGTGACGCGCCCCTGCAGGCCGCGGCCGAGGCGCTGGCGCGGGACGGGCTCACCGGATTGCGGAGCCGTGCCCCGGTGAACCGCGTCAGCACCCTCGTCCGCGACCGGCTCACGGCAAGCGCCCGGTTCTGAGCCCCGCGCCGGCGGTGGCCGCGCTCAACCCACCGCGCCCGCGCGATCGGGATCGTCCGCGACCAGAAGCGGCCGGGTCAGCGCCGAGAGGCTTTCGCGCTGGCGGCCGTCGGCGTCGAAATTCTCCGGCCGGAGCCAGTGCTCGAAGGCCGCCCTCAGCGCCGGCCAGTCCTTGTCGATCGCCGCGAACCACGCGGTGTCGCGGTTGCGGCCCTTGACCACGGTGGCCTGCCGGAACACGCCCTCGAAGCTCAGCCCCAGCCGCTCCGCCGCCCGCCGCGACGGCCGGTTCAGCGCGTCGCATTTCCATTCGTAGCGGCGATAGCCGGCGTCGAAGGCCCAGCCCATCATCAGGTACATCGCCTCGGTCGCCGCCCGGCTGCCCTGCAAAACGGGGGCGAGGTTGATGTGCCCGACCTCGATCGATCCCGCCGCCGGGTCGATCCTGAGATAGCTCGCGACGCCGCCCGCGCGTCCCGTCTCACGGTCGAGAAGCGTGTAGAAGCAGGGATCCTCGCGCCCCGCCATCCCGGCGGCCCAGTCGCGATAGGCCGCCTCCTCGGCGAAGGGACCGTAGGGCAGAAAGTCCCAGATCCGGTCGTCCGCTCGATTCGCGGCGAAAAGCGCCGCCGCGTGGCGATCCGGGTCGAGCCGCTCGAGCCGCACCCAGCGCCCCTCCAGAACCTCGCGATCCGGCCGTCGCGGCGGCGTCCAGTCCGGCACCGGCTCTCTCAGGTTCCGCTGTTCCGCCATCCGCTCCTCCGCCGTTGCGCTCCGCAGTCTAGGTCCTGAAACGCGGGGCGCAACGGGCGTCGCCGCCTCCTGCAGGACATCCGACGGCCACAACCCGGCCCCACAGATTCCCCATTCCTGCCGCATTTGCCGCCAAGATGGGTGGGAGAGCCTGCTGCCCAGGGGAATGCACCGCCATGAAGGATCGGTTCTTGCGGATCGCAAACAAAGAAAAACTCACGCGCGCCGCTCATGCGACGGTGTTCGGCACCGGGCTCCTTTCGTTGACAATTTCGATTTCCGCCAGCGCCGCATCGGCGTTCTGACACGTTCCTTTTGTATCCACCCTCACGGGAAAGCCGCGCCCTATCAGGCGCGGCTTTCTCGTCATCGGGCAGCCGAAGGTCAACCGGCGCTCTTCAACACAGCGCGCGCTCCATCGCCGCCCAGTCGCCCATCCGCCAGTCGGGTCCGACCACAGCAGCGAAAAGCCCGTCGAAGGCCTCCTGCGGCATCGCCTGCCGCATCCCGCTGACCATGCCGACCCGTTCGGAGGGCGAGGCGGCGCCGAGCATGACCTTGAGGAACGCCGCCATCTTCTCCGGCGCGATGGCTGACACGATGGAATGCTCGATCCCCTTGATCTCGGCGCCCGAGAAATTCGCGGCGATGAGCGGCATCAACTCGGTCTCCTCCTCGTGCATATGCGTGAGGTCATCGGCCACGAAGAGCGCGAAGCGCTGATAGAGCCGGCGCAGCCGCGCCGCCCGGTCCGAACCGGCCTGAGCCACCTCCTCGGCCATCCGCCGCAAGTCCGCGAAGGCTTCCAGATGGTGGTCGTGGTCCTCGCCGGCATGGTCCGAGCCGCCGGGAAGCCGCGCCTCGACGGCGGCGTGGATCTTCTGGTTCTCGTGCGTCAGGTGCGCAAGGCTCAGGTCGAGATGCGCCGACAACCGCCCGAGCGTCTCCAGCAGCGCCGGCTCGTCCGCCGCGTCGGCCTGACCGAGCGCAATCAGCATGCGCGCATTGGCAAGCCTTATGCCCTTGTGGACCGCATAGTAGAGGTCGGTCTTCGTTTCCGTCTCAAATCCCGTATCGGCGTTCATGTCTTTCTCTCCATTGGCAGTTTCCGGACGCGCCGGAGGTCAATGGCAAGCCGGATACGCCGCTTTCCTTTTCCGATAAACGGGGGCAATCTGGTTTCAGTCTCCGCTTTTTCCGGACAATTCATGGATCACCTGCGCGCGATGCGGCTGTTCCTGAGGGTGGCCGAGCTCGGCAGCCTGTCAGCGGCCTCCACCGATCTCGGCTATGCGCGTGGCGCCGCCTCGACGATCGTGGCGGAGCTCGAGCGCCATCTCGGCGTCCAGCTTCTCGAACGCACCACGCGGCGGATGCGGCTGACCGAGGATGGCGCCCGCTATCTCGACCGCGCCCGCCGGATCCTCGCCGAGGTTGAGGAGCTTGAGGACGACATCGGCGCCGCCGAACGGTCTCCGAGGGGACGCCTCTGCGTCCAGATGCCGCCGGGCATTGCGCGGATCATCGTCGCGCCCGCCCTGCCGGGCTTTCTCGCCGCCCATCCCGAGATGGAGCTCGAGATCCTGGTGCGGAGCGACATGCCGGATTTCGTCGGCATGCGGCTGGACGCCGCCGTGATCCTCGGGCCGCCGCCCGAGCGCGACGTCGTGGCGCGGCCAGTGACCCGTCTGCCAATGATCACAGTCGCCGCGCCGGCCTATCTCGAACGTGCCGGGGTTCCGAAGCATCCCGACGATCTCGCGCGCCACGCCTGCCTGCCCCGGCTGCCGCGCGACGCTACGCCGTCGCCGCCCTGGCATTTCCGCATCGGCGGGCGCGACGTCACGATACCGGTCCGCGGCCCGCTGCTCTTCGATTCGGTCGAACCGGCGATCGCGGCAGCGCGCCACGGCGCGGGACTGCTGCAACTGGCGAGCTACCTCGTCTACAGCGACATCCGCGCTGGTCGGCTGGTCACCGTTCTCGACGCCTTCCGCCCGGCGGGCCTGCCAGTCCACATCGTGCACCCGCGCCACCGGCTGAAGCCGCGCAAGCTGCGTGTCTTCGAGGATTTCCTGATCGGGCTCGACCGCGGTTTCCGGCGCCAGTGGAACATCCGCGACACCGGCGCGGCGCCGGTCACTCCTTCGGAGTGACCCGCAGCCGCAGCTCGCGCATCTGCTGGTTGGTGGGCTCGGAGGGCGCGCCCATCATCAGGTCCTCGGCCCGCTGGTTCATCGGGAACATGATGACCTCGCGGATGTTCTGCTCGTCGGCGAGCAGCATCACGATCCGGTCGATCCCGGCCGCACAGCCGCCATGCGGCGGGGCGCCGAACTTGAACGCCTTGACCATGCCGCCGAAGCGGTTCTCGACCTCTTCCTTCGGATAGCCCGCAAGCGCGAATGCGCGGAACATGATCTCCGGCCGGTGGTTCCGGATCGCGCCCGAGACGATCTCGTAGCCGTTGCAGGCGAGGTCGTACTGGTAGCCCAGAACCTTCAGGGGATCGCCGTCGAGCGCCTCCATGCCACCCTGCGGCATCGAGAACGGGTTGTGGCTGAAGTCGATCTTCCCGGTCTCGGGATCCTTTTCGTACATCGGGAAATCGACGATCCATGCAAAACGGAAGGCGTTTTGCTCGGTCAGGCCCAGCTCGCGGCCGATCTCGGTGCGCGCCCGGCCCGCGACCGCCTCGAACTGCGCCGGATGGCCGCCGAGGAAGAAGACCGCGTCGCCCTTGCCGAGGCCGAGCTGGCGGCGGATCGCCTCGGTCCGCTCGGGGCCGATGTTCTTGGCGACCGGACCGGCCGCCTCCAGCCCCGAGCCGTCCTCGGCCTCGCGCCAGAAGATGTAGCCCATGCCCGGCAGGCCTTCCTTCTGGGCAAACGCATTCATCCGATCGCAGAACTTGCGGCTGCCGCCACCCGGCGCCGGGATCGCGCGGATCTCGGTGCCTTCCTGCTCCAGAAGCTTGGCAAAGATCGCGAAGCCGGAACCGGCGAAATGCTCGGAAACGCGGGCCATCTTGATCGGGTTGCGGAGGTCCGGCTTGTCGGTGCCGTACCAGAGTGCGCTGTCGGCATAGGAGATGCGCGGCCAGACCGCGTCGACCTTGTGACCGCCGCCGAACTCCTCGAAGACGCCCTGGATCACCGGCTGGATCGCGGCGAAGACATCCTCCTGCTCGACGAAGGACATCTCAAGGTCAAGCTGGTAGAAATCGGTGGGCGAACGGTCGGCGCGCGGGTCCTCGTCGCGGAAGCAGGGCGCGATCTGGAAGTAGCGGTCGAAGCCCGCCACCATGATCAACTGCTTGAACTGCTGCGGCGCCTGCGGCAGCGCGTAGAACTTGCCCGGATGAAGCCGCGACGGCACGAGGAAGTCGCGCGCCCCCTCGGGCGAGGAGGCGGTGATGATCGGGGTCTGGAACTCGGTGAAGCCCGAACCCCACATCCGGTCGCGCATCGACTTCACCACGCGGCTGCGCAGCATCATGTTGCGGTGCAGCTTTTCCCGGCGCAGGTCGAGGAAGCGGTAGGTGAGCCGCGTCTCCTCGGGATACTCCTGATCGCCGAACACGAGAAGCGGCAGCTCCTCGGCCGGCCCCAGCACCTCGAGGTCGGTGACATAGACCTCGATCTCGCCGGTCGGGATCTTGGAGTTCACGAGGCTCGCGTCCCGCGCCTTGACGCGGCCGTCGACGCGGACGACGGTCTCGGCCTTGAGCTTCTCGATCGCCTTGAACGCCGGGCTGTCACTGTCGGCCAGCACCTGGGTCATGCCGTAATGGTCGCGCAGGTCGATGAAGAGGACGCCGCCGTGATCTCGCACCCGGTGCACCCAGCCCGACAGCCGCACGGTTTCCCCGGCATGGGCCTTGTTGAGTTCGGCGCAGGTATGGCTGCGATACGCGTGCATTTGATCTGCCCTTTGGGTGTTGCGGATATTCGACGCCGATACACCCGCCCGGAGCAGTGAAGTCAAGGGCGCGCGGCCGAGGAAGCACCTGCTGCGCCCTTGAGAGCACGGCGGCAGGACCCTGCCGGTGCGGGCGCGGCGTGGCGGGGAGGTTCGCAAGACCAACCTCTCATGCTATAGGATTCCGGCTTCCGAGGCTGCGCGGGCGCGCGCCGCTGCCGTGGCGCTGGCCGCCCGATCGGCCCTTGCGCCGCGAGCCGTCTTGACTATAACCCCGTCCAATTTGCGCGAAGGGGACCGCCATGCCGAAAAGAACCGATATCAAGTCCATCATGATCATCGGAGCCGGCCCCATCGTCATTGGCCAGGCCTGCGAGTTCGACTATTCCGGCGCCCAGGCCTGCAAGGCCCTGCGCGAGGAAGGCTACCGGGTCATCCTGGTGAACTCCAACCCCGCGACGATCATGACCGATCCCGGCATGGCCGACGCCACCTATATCGAGCCGATCACCCCCGAGATCGTCGCCAAGATCATCGAGAAGGAACGCCCCGACGCGCTCCTGCCGACGATGGGTGGACAGACCGGCCTCAACACCTCGCTGGCGCTCGCCGACATGGGCGTGCTCGACAAGTTCAATGTCGAGCTGATCGGCGCCAACCGGCAAGCGATTGAAATGGCGGAGGATCGCAAGCTCTTCCGCGAGGCGATGGACCGGATCGGGCTGGAGAATCCGAAGGCGACCATCATCGCGGCGCCGAAGAAAGAGAACGGCAAGTACGACGTCAACGCCGGCGTCGCCGAGGCGATGGACGCGCTCGAAGACATCGGCCTGCCGGCGATCATCCGCCCCGCCTTCACATTGGGCGGCACCGGCGGCGGCGTCGCCTACAACCGCGACGACTACGAACGCATCTGCCGCTCGGGCCTCGATGCCTCGCCGGTGGCGCAGATCCTCGTCGACGAGAGTCTTCTGGGCTGGAAGGAATACGAGATGGAGGTTGTCCGCGACAAGGCGGACAACGCCATCATCGTCTGCTCGATCGAGAACGTCGACCCGATGGGCGTGCACACCGGCGATTCGATCACCGTCGCCCCGGCGCTGACGCTGACCGACAAGGAATACCAGATCATGCGCAACGGCTCGATCGCCGTGCTGCGCGAGATCGGGGTCGAGACCGGCGGCTCGAACGTCCAGTGGGCGATCAATCCCAAGGACGGCCGCATGGTCGTGATCGAGATGAACCCGCGCGTCTCGCGCTCCTCGGCGCTGGCGTCGAAGGCCACCGGCTTCCCGATCGCCAAGATCGCGGCGAAACTTGCCGTCGGCTACACGCTCGACGAACTCGACAACGACATCACCAAGGTGACCCCGGCCTCGTTCGAGCCGACCATCGACTATGTCGTGACCAAGATCCCGCGCTTCGCCTTCGAGAAGTTCCCCGGCTCCAGGCCCGAGCTCACCACCGCGATGAAGTCGGTGGGCGAGGCGATGGCGATCGGCCGCACGATCCATGAATCGCTCCAGAAGGCGCTCGCCTCGATGGAGACCGGCCTCACCGGCTTTGACGAGATCAAGATCGAGGGCGTCACGTGGACGGAGAAACGTGGTTACAAATACACCGAATACGATCAATTTCTCGCCGACCAGGAGCAACGAAGGCGATTTGAGAAAGACAACAAGACCGCCATCGCTGCCGCGCTTTCTGCTCAAACACCCGACCGCATGAGGATCATCGCCCAGGCCATGCGCTACGGCTTCAGTGATGACGATATTCAAGCACACACCGCCTTCGATCCCTGGTTCCTCGCCCGGATCCGCGAGATCGTCGAGGAAGAGGCGCAAATCCGCAAAGATGGCCTGCCCGTCACCGCCGATGGCCTGCGCCGCCTCAAGATGATGGGCTTCACCGATGCCCGGCTGGCGAAACTCACCGGCCGGGACGAAGACCAGGTCCGCCGCGCCCGCCAACGGCTCGGCGTCACCGCCGTCTTCAAGCGCATCGACACCTGCGGCGCCGAGTTCGAGGCGCAGACGCCCTACATGTATTCCACCTATGAGGCCCCCGCGATGGGCGACGTGGAATGCGAGGCGCGGCCGAGCAATGCGAAAAAGGTCGTCATCCTCGGCGGCGGCCCGAACCGGATCGGTCAAGGCATCGAGTTCGACTACTGCTGTTGCCACGCCTGCTTCGCGCTGACCGAGGCGGGCTACGAGACGATCATGATCAACTGCAACCCGGAGACCGTGTCGACCGACTACGACACCTCCGACCGGCTGTACTTTGAACCCCTGACCCTCGAACACGTCCTCGAAATCCTCCGCGTCGAGCAGGAGGCGGGCACGCTTCACGGCGTCATCGTCCAGTTCGGCGGCCAGACGCCCTTGAAGCTCGCCAATGCGCTCGAGGCCGAGGGCATCCCGATCCTCGGCACCACGCCGGATGCGATCGACCTCGCCGAGGACCGCGAGCGGTTTCAGAAGCTGCTGAACGACCTCGACCTCAAGCAGCCGGTGAACGGTATCGCCTCGTCCGACGAGCAGGCCGTCGCCATCGCCGAGCGCGTCGGCTTCCCGCTGGTGATCCGCCCCTCCTATGTCCTCGGCGGCCGCGCGATGGAGATCGTGCGCGACATGGACCACCTCAAGCGCTACATCACCCACGCCGTCGACGTCTCGGGCAAGAACCCGGTGCTGCTCGACAGCTACCTCACCGGCGCCATCGAGGTCGATGTCGACGCGCTCTCGGATGGCGAGACCGTCCATGTCGCGGGCATCATGGAGCATATCGAGGAGGCCGGCGTCCATTCGGGCGACAGCGCCTGCTGCCTGCCGCCCCATAACCTCACCGCCGAAACGGTCGAGGAACTGAAGCGCCAGACCGTCGCGATGGCGCTCGCCCTGAAGGTCAAGGGCCTGATGAACGTCCAGTTCGCGATCAAGGACGGCACGATCTACGTCCTCGAAGTGAACCCCCGCGCGAGCCGCACCGTGCCCTTCGTCGCCAAGGCCACCGACAGCGCCATTGCCTCCATCGCCGCCCGCCTCATGGCCGGCGAGCCGATGGCGAACTTCCCGATGCGCGACCCCTACCCCGAGGGCGTCGGCCCCGACACCGACCTGCCCTATGCCGATCCGCTGACGCTCGCGAACCCGATCACGCCCTGGTACTCGGTGAAGGAGGCGGTGATGCCCTTCGCCCGCTTCCCCGGCGTCGACACCATCCTCGGGCCCGAGATGCGCTCCACCGGCGAGGTCATGGGCTGGGACCGCAGCTTCGCGCTCGCCTTCCTCAAGGCCCAGCTCGGCGCCGGCACGAACCTGCCGGAAGCCGGCCGCGTCTTCATCTCGATCAAGGACATGGACAAGACCCCCGAGATGGCCGCCGCCGCCCGTGACCTCGCGGGGCTCGGCTTCGAGATCATCGCCACCCGCGGCACCGCCGCCTTCCTGGCCGAGAACGGGATCGCCTCAGAGACCGTGAACAAGGTCTACGAGGGGCGGCAGGAGGGCAAGCTCCACATCGTCGACCGGTTGAAGAACGGCGAGGTGGCGCTTCTCTTCAACACGACCGAAGGGCAGCAGGCCATCGAGGACAGCCGCTCGATCCGCGCGGTCGCGCTCTACGACAAGATCCCCTATTACACGACCGCCGCCGGCTCGATCTCGGCCGTGCAGGCGATCAAGGCCCGCGGCGAAGGGATCGGGGTCCGGACGCTGCAGGGGTGAGACGCGCCTGGACGACCTTCCGGTGGAAGGTCGTCAGCGTCGAACGCCCGATCCGCAAGGATCGGGCCGGAACTGCCGGACACGACGGCCTTCCCCCGCGGCTCACCGCGGCGGGAGCCACATGGTCCACCGCGTGACTTCGCGGAACCCCATGCGCTCGTAGACCGGCCGTCCCATCGACGACGCCTGCAAGACCGCGACCACGCATCCGTGCTCGCGCCGGCCCGCGTCCATCGCATGGGCGGTCATCGCGCGGCCGAGCCCCCGTCCCCGGTGCGACGCGAGGGTGCAGACGTTGTAGATGCCCGCACAGGCCACGCCCGCGCCGGTCGAAACCGCGTAGAGCGCGGTCGCGACCGGGACGCCGTCGCACCGGCCGACGAAGAAGCCGAACCGCGCGTCGAGGATCGCCGGGTGGCAGACCGGTTCGAAACAGCCGAACGGCGTCTCGAAGGCTTGCGCGACGATCTCGAAATGGCATCTGAGGCCATCGATCCCGGTGACCCGTTCGACCACCAGCCCGTCGAGCCTCTCGGGGCCGGGAATCTCGTCGAGCACCATGAACGGCACATCGAAGCCATAGCGAAACCCCTGCCCCTTGAGCGCCGGCTCCGCGATCGGCGCATCCGGCACGCGGGTCGCGATCGTCCAGGCAGGAGAGCCGTGCTGGCCGTGAAACGCCGACGCCTGCCGCAGGAAGCGCTCGACGGGCACGGAGGGTTCACGCAGGATCGAGGGGTTGAAGGTCGCGATGTCTGCGCCGCAGTGGATGTGCAGCGCCCCCTCCAGATCGAGGCCCACCCCGGTCGGCAGAGTCTCCGTCATCCCGGAAAAGGTCGAGAAGTAGTTGTCCTCGGCGATCTTGATGCGCGGGCGCATGGCGGCACGAAACCTGATCCGGATCGTATCGAGGCTACACGACGTGGTGGTCGCCGCGCAACGGGCGAACGCATGCCGCGGCGCCGCTGCCCGGCCTTACCCTCCGACCGCGATCTTGCCCCGCGCGACCTCCAGCCGGCGCTTCTCGGCATGGACCTCGCCCTGCGGGCGCCACTTGTAGCGCGGGTCCGCCAGCGTCGGCGACCAGAAGAGCTTGCCGCCGTTCCGCCAGGGGTCGAGAACCATGCCGTCGTAGATCGTCCCGCCCGGCAGGCTCACCAGCGCCGTCGAATGGTCGATGCCGAGGAAGTCCGGCGTCGCGATGGCGCGCTGGACCTCCAGCGTGCGGAAATTCTCCTGCTTCAGCCGCTTTTCCATGTCCTCGGCCCAGTGCCAGCAGAGCCCGCGCGGCCGCAGCCCCATGTTGACCTTGGTGTTGTGGACGAGCGGCGGGTCGGTGATCTCGTATTCGACCGCGAGGTGCTGCGACCAGGAATAGGCGATCTCGGCGGCCCGCGCCGCCTCCTCGGGATCGACCTCGGGCCCGAGCGCCCGGATCCCCGCGGCCAGCTTCGCGACCTCCGCGCCGCCGCCCGCACCCGGCGCCGCGGCGCAGCCCGCAACGAAAAGGAGCGCCACCAGCGACATCAGAACCGCAAACGTCTTCATCCGCCTCACCGCCCCCCGAATGGTCCGTTTTCCCGCCCGCCACGGGAGGGACGGGCCGCGCGCCTTATGTCTCGCGAAGGCCCGCCATGCAAGCGCCGGAGCCATCCCCGGCGGAGTTTCGCGAGGCCCGGTGTTTCCCTGCCCGACTCGCCCGGCCGATGCTACCATCGCCCGGCAGTCCCTCGGAGTGATGGCCATGCGTGCGCTTCTCTATACCCTCCCCCTGCTCCTCGCCACCGCCGCGACCGCCGACGAGACCACCGGCACGATCCTCGCCTTCGACCGCGTCGACCGGGTCATCGTGCTCGAAGACAAGACGGTGTGGCAGTTCGACGAGAAGACCGAACTCGCGCCCGACCTCGTTGCCGGCGACACGGTCAGGATCATCTATACCGGCGCGGCCGACAGCGGCATCGGTCCGATCGCCTCGATCCTGCGCGCGGACGGATAGCCGGCCGACCCGGATCCCGCGGGACAATCGGAACTTGTGCGCCCGGTTGCCGCAACCTCTTGAAATCCGGGGAACCCTTACCAGATTCAGCAACGTGCCGGCACGTCAACGATGCGCCGGCCTTACGGTCCTGCCGCGGCGGGACACCGTCGCGGCTGACCGCTCAGAGGAGGGGTAAGCAATGACAAACTTCATGAAGAAATCCACTGGCACCTGGCAGGACTGGATCTGCCTCCTGCTCGGCGCCTGGCTGCTTCTGTCGCCGTGGATCCTCGGATTCACCGCGTTGGCACCGGCATTCTGGAACGCGCTCCTGTTCGGCGCGATCATCGTCGGCATCGCCATCGCCGCAATCGTCGAGTTCCACGATTGGGAGGACTGGGTGGACATGGCGATCGGGCTCTGGCTCATCGTCTCGCCCTGGGTGCTCGGCTTCGCCGCGATGACGGCCGCAGACGGCCTGGTGACGGGCAACTTCGTCGCAACCGGCCTCGCGACGCTGCTTCTCGCGGCCTGGTCGCTGCGCGATCACCACGGCGGCACCTGGTTCGCCTGACCGCCGGGCGCGTGCGCATTCGCCGCCCGGACGCGAGGCGCGCGCGCCACAGAGGAGGATTTTCCACAACTCCGCGGTTTGCGGGAGCGGATTGCGGTGGCAGGGTTCCCATCATGGATAACTTTTCCGGCAAAAACACCGTTATGGCCCGTTTCACGACATCGCTTCTCATCGCGACACTCGTCGCCGCAGCCGGCACCGCTTCGGCCGAAAGCCGGGGAAGCTGGCTGATCTCCGGCGGCATGCTCAACGACACGACCGCTCTCGTCGGCTCCCGCAACCATTGGTCGGTAGACTACCTGCCTGACGGAGAGCTGTTTTGGGGGCTGCAGCCGCTCTACGGCCTCGGCGCCTTCGGCGACGGCGGCGCCTATCTCACCGCCGGTCTGCGCAAGGACTTCCATTGGGGAAGAATCACGCTGACCCCGCACACCGGCACCGCCCTGTTCGAGAGCGGCCAGAGCGGCACCTTCATCGATGACGAGACCATCCAGTTCCGCACCGGGCTCGACATCAGCCTGCCGTTGAACGAGCGGCTCGCCGTCTCGCTCGGCTATTTCCACATGTCGAATGCCGGGCTGAACAAGGCCTCGGCCGATGCGGACACGTTCCGGCTCGGCCTGAGGATCCACTACTGACGGCGGGCCTCAGCCGAGTGCCTCGACGACCTCGTACATCACCGGCTCGAACCGCGAGCAAAGCGCCGAGATCCGGCGGTTGCGCTCGCGCATCTCGGGGCTGCGCAGCATCGCCTGGAAGTCCTTGCGGTCGCGCCATTGCGAGTAGTTGGCGATCCGGGTCTGGGCGTCGTTCATGTGCAGCCCGGCGCCGATGAAGCCGGGCTGGTGACGTATGAACTCCTGATAGGCGTTGGTGAGCTCGTCCATCAGATCCTGCGCCGTCCCGGGCGTCATCTCGAATGTCGTGATCACGGTCTGCCCCGTGAATTCCTTGTCAATCGTCGGCATTGCCTCACTCCGTTACGGGCGCGTTCGGATCAACTATCGCGCCCGGCCGGGCGGCTGTAAACCGCGATCAGAAATCGAAAAGCTCCGACAGGAAGCTCTCGCGCTTCTTCTTGTGGTAGCGCCGGTCGTCATCGTCGTCGCGGTAGCGCCGGTCCTCGTCGCGCGCAACCTGGCGTTGGGGTTCGCTAAGCGCCACCGCGGGCGCGGCGGCGACGACGGTACGGTCGATGATCTTGTCGAGCTCGCCCCGGTCCAGCCAGACTCCCCGGCAGTTCGGGCAATAGTCAATCTCGACCCCTGAGCGCTCGGTCATGGTCAGGGTCGTGGTGCAGGCGGGACATTTCATCGGGCGGTGCCTTTCCTCGCGTGTTGGATCCCGACCGATATGGGGCCGCGCGCCGCCGATGCAAGTCAGGCCTCCAGAAGCCCCATCACCTCGTCGGCGAAAGCCTCGACCTCTTCCCGCGCCGCCTTCTGCCCGGACTCGACCGCGCCGAGGCCGAGGCCCAGCGTCTCGGCATAGACGACCCGGTTGGCGATCCGAGACGCCGCGACGCCCGCGGTCAGCTCCTCGGCCGCCCGCGCCACGTCCTCGCAGAGCCGGGTGCCGGCGCGGGTGCGGTTGAGCACCAGCCAGGCGCGCTTGTGCTCGCGCGCGGCGAGGTCGAGGACACCGTCCGTGGCCCAGAGATCGACATGCGAGGAGGCGACCGGCACCAGCACCAGATCGGCCTCGCGCAAGGCGGGCCTGAGGTCGGCATCGACCTTCGGCGGCGTGTCGACGATGACGAGATCGACGTCACGCTTCAGCTTCTCGCATTCGTAGGACACGCCCCAGGCCGAGGAGGTGGAGAACTCCAGCCCTGCCTCGCCGAGCCTTTCGCGCCGGGTCATGAACCAGCGCCCGAGCGAGCCCTGCGGATCGGTGTCGAGAAGCGCCACCGTCATCCCCCGCCGGATCGCGGCGGTGGCGAGGTTGACCGCGAGCGTGGTCTTGCCCGACCCGCCCTTCTGCTGCACGACCGCGATGACCTTGCCTGTCATTCCGTCCCCCGAACGTGTCGTTCTTGCTGCGCCGCAGCGTAACGCCCTTCTCGGGGGATTGCACGTGCGGAATCGTCGCGGTCAGGCGGCGTTCACTTCACCTTCAACACGATCTTGCCGATATGGCCGGAGCTTTCGATCCGCCGGTGCGCCTCGGCAGCCTCGGCGAGCGGGTATTCCGAATCCATCACCACGCGCACCCGCCCGGCCTCGATCAGCGGCCAGACATGAGCGCGCAGGTCCTCAGCGATCCGCGCCTTCGCGAGGTCGCTCTGCGGGCGCAGGGTCGAGCCGGTGATCGTCAGCCGCCGGGTCATCAACTGGGCGAAGTTCAGTTCCACCTTCGGCCCGGAGAGGAAGGCGATCTGCACCAGCCGCCCGTCATCGGCCAGGGCCTTGACATTGCGCGGGATGTAGTCGCCGCCGACCATATCGAGGATCAGGTCGGCCCCGCCCGCCGCGCGCACCGCTTCGACGAAATCCGCCTCGCGGTAGTTGACCGCGCGCTCGGCGCCCAATTCCTCGCAGACCGTGCACTTCTCCGCCGATCCGGCCGTGGTGAAGACCCGCGCGCCGAGCGCGGAGGCGATCTGGATCGCCGTCGTGCCGATGCCGGAGGAGCCGCCGTGGACGAGGAACACCTCGCCCGCCTTCAGCCCGCCACGCTGGAAGACGTTCGACCAGACCGTGTAGCAGGTCTCGGGCAGGCAGGCCGCCTCGCGCAGTTCCATGCCGGCCGGCACCGGCAGCGCGTGGGCGGCAGGCGTCACGACGTACTCGGCATAGCCGCCGCCCGGCAGGAGCGCGCAGACCGCGTCGCCGACCTTCCAGCCCGCGACGTCCGGCCCGAGGGCCGCCACGCGTCCCGAAGCCTCCAGCCCCGGCAGCGGCGAGGCCGAGGGTGGCGGCGCATAGGCGCCCGCGCGCTGCAGGGCGTCGGGCCGGTTCACGCCGGCCCAGGCGACCTCGATCAGGATCTGCCCCGGCCCCGGCACCGGCACCGGCGCCTCGATCAGCTGCAGCACCTCCGGCCCGCCCGGCTTCGAAATCTCGACCGCCCGCATCGTCTTCGGCAGCGTCATGTCCTCTCCCCTTCCCCGACCCGTCCCGGCAGGTCGCGCGGTGCGCCGTCCGGCCGCTTGATCCGCCCCAGCGCCTTCAGCGGCCCCGCGAGTGCGGCGCCGAGCACCGGCATCTCGCGTACCCGCGCCTTGAACTTCTCGAACCGCATCACGTCCTCGACCCGGCGGTCGAGGAACTCCCAGCTCGCCCCGTGGCCCTCGCTCTCGTCGCCGAGCCAGTAGAGCACCACCGCCGAATAGACCGCGCCAAGCGTCGCGCGCTTCGAATACCAGTTGATGTCGTCCGACGTGTCGCCGAGCGCATGCCAGATTGCGTCCGCCGTGCCCCAGATGAGCGCCGCCCCCTCCGCCGCGTGCTGCGGCAGCGCGAAGAGCGCGGCCCCACGCCGCACCGCCTCGCGGTCGGCGGCCTCGAGCCTCAGCCGCACCGCCAGCGCCACCCGCTCGCGGATCTTGAGCCCGGTCAGATCGGTCGCCATGTAAGCCGCCGCCATGAGCCGGTCGCCGCGCCGGTGATAGGCGGCGGCGAGGTCCAGCGCCCCGCGCGGGCAGACCACCCGCGCCAGGTCCACGCCGATCCCCGAATCCTCCGCTGCGGCACGGAAGGTCATCTCCGACCAGCCGTCGAAGGCGACATGGCAAAGTGCCGCGTCCAGAAGCCGGTCTGGCGCCGATCCAATATCCAAGCCGTTGTTTTCCATGCGCTCCGCCCCCGATCGCCTTCCCATAGACAAAACCGGAGGGCTTTGCTATAGGGGCGCTTCCTGCAACCGATTGCAACTCTAACTTAGGAAGGTGGTGACAACCACATGCAGGTCAGCGTTCGCGACAACAACGTCGAACAGGCGCTTCGTGCTCTGAAGAAGAAACTTCAGCGCGAGGGGGTGTTCCGCGAGATGAAGCTCAAGCAGCATTTCGAGAAACCCTCCGTCAAGAAAGCGCGCGAGAAGGCTGAGGCCGTTCGCCGTGCCCGTAAACTGGCGCGCAAGAAGGCCCAGCGCGAAGGCGCTCTCTGAGGCGACTGGAATTGCTGGCGGGGGCAACCCCGCAAAGACGAGGACCCCCGAGGCAGCGCCCGGGGGTTTTTCGTTGCCCGCCTCAGACCGCGAGCGTGGCCGCGGCCCAGACCAGAAGCAACGCACCGCCCGCGCGCGCCACAGCCACGCCCGGCCCCGCGAGCTTTTCGACGAGCACCAGAAGCGCCAGCGCCGCGATCCAGAGCAGGTTCATCACCCCGCCGACGAACAAGAGAAGCATCAGCGGCCAGCAGCAGCCGAGGCAGAAGGCGCCGTGGCGGTGCCCCATGCCGAAGGCGCCCCAGGCGCCGTCCCGCCAGTGCCGCGCGAGGAACTCCATCGGCGAGCGGCACTCGACGAGGCAGCGGTATTTCAGCCCCGAGACCTGATAGGCGGCGGCCAGCACCAGCAGCCCGGCCGAGAGCCAGCGGCTCTCCGACCAGAGCATCATCCCCGAGATCAGCCCCGTCTCGACCAGCGCAAGCTGCATGACCGCCGCGACGACCGAAAAGCCGAGCCAGACCGCGAGGTAGCCCGCCGCGAACCAGCCCGGTGACGCGCGCATCGCGTGCCCGCGCGCCCGGCCGCGTGCGACCACGCGGGCATGGATCAGGATCATCGGCAGCGCGGAAGGCAGCATCATCGCGATCATCATCGCCCACCACATCAGCGCCATCAGCGCGACGTAGCGCAGACTCCACCCCGCCGGCCCGGCGAGATTGCGGCCCATCTTCATCCCGGTCTCGGCCTCGAACCCGAGAAGATGCGGAAAGAGCGCCGCCCGGGTCATGGCCCAGGCGGTCATGCCCATCCCCGCGCCCCAGAGCATCCAGAGCGCCGCGGCCGCGAAGATGAGCCCGAGCGCGGTCACCAGAACCGGCCGCCCGTCCCGCGCCAGCCTCTCGAAGGCGGCGAGCACGCCGTGTCAGGCCGCGCCGCGGATGATCCCCTGCGGCCCGTAAGCCGCATGGAACAAGGCGCCATAGCACTTGTCGTGACCGAAATCGGCCAGCCCCTCGACATTCACCTTGAGGTCCGCGCTGCCCATCTCGGCCTCCGAAAACTCGAACCCCTCCGGCAGCACGATCCGCGCTCGGTGCGGCTTGCCCGTCACCGGGTTGCGGATCGGCTCGATGTCGAGCCGCAGCATGTCGCCCACCCGGAACGAGCCCGTCCGCGCCGCCATGTCGCAGGCGAACTGGATCTCCTCGAAGACTGGATCGAACTCCTTCTCCATCGTCGAACCGTAGATGTTGAACATCGTGGTCGGTTCCTGCTCCTCGCCGCCGAGGATCTTGAACAGCGCCTCGACCTGTTCCGGGCTCGCGCGCTTGTCGATGATGCCCTGCACCTCGCCGCCGCCCTCGTGCACCGCGCCGGGCCAGCGATACCAGGCCGCTACCACCAGACCGTCAAGCGGCACCTCGCCGAAATGCCCCTTCTCGATCAGATGCGCCTCGACCCCCCGGCAATAGCCCCGGCTCGGCCTCCCGTTGAACTCGCACGGGCAGCCGTAGTCGCAGCTGCACCCGGCGATCTTCGGCCCCCGGATCTCCCAGTCCACATAAGCCATGTCTTGCCCCCCCATTTGCAGGCGGCACCGCGGCGCGTCCGCGCCGGCGCCGCGCGAGAAACATACACCAAATCGCCCGCCGCGCCCATCCGGGGCCCCGCCCCCTTTTCCCCGCCGCGCCACTCGGCTACCAAATCGCGACGGAAGGAGACCCCGATGACAGACCTGCCCCGCCGCGCCGCCCTGGCGCTCCTCCTCGCCGGCCTCGCCGGCTGCGGCTCCCGGCGCCACCGCCACCGTGGCGACGGCCCGCAGGGCTCCGCCGAGGTCAACCGCCTGATCTCGAAATACGCCCGCATCTACGACATGCCCGAGGATCTGATCCACCGCGTCGTGCGGCGCGAGAGCGGCTACAACCCCGAAGCCCGCAACGGCCCCTACTACGGGCTGATGCAGATCCATCCCCAGACCGCCCGCACGATGGGCTATCGCGGCCGCCCCGCGGGGCTCCTCGATGCCGAAACCAACCTGCGCTACGCCGGCAAGTACCTGCGCGGCGCCTGGCTTGTCGCGCGCGGCAACCGCGACCGGGCGGTGATGTGGTACTCCAAGGGCTATTACTACGAGGCCAAGCGCATGGGCCTCCTCGAAGAAACCGGCCTGCGCGGTTGATGGGTGCATTCGTGGAATTAGTGCCCTGGATCGTCGGCGTTCTCGGGGTCACGAACGCATTTTCCTACCTCTTGTTCGCCATCGACAAGAAAAGGGCGCGAACCGGCGACTGGCGTATCTCCGAGCAAACTCTGTTGCTCGCCGCGTTTTTCGGTGGCGGCGGCGCGAAACTCGCGCAACACCGATTGCGGCATAAGACTAAAAAAGAACCGTTCCGCACCTGGCTCAACATCGTCGTCGTGCTTCAGATTCTCGTCGGCACAGTGCTTTTCTTCCCGCCCGCCCGAATCGCCACCAGCGAAACGCTCTCAAACCTTCTGATCCGAATTACCGCCAGCGAAACTTTCTCAAGCCTGCTGATCCGAGACGGTCAGGCCCATGAAAGTGGCCGGGTCATGCCACGGCGTTTCGGGCCGGGGAGCGACTGAACGACGACCTCAGACCGGGATCGCCGTCGTCTGCCGCACCGTCCTGAGCGCGAAGGACGAATGCATCTGCGCCACCCCCGGCAGCCGGGCGAGAAACTGGCGGTGGATGCGGGCGAAATCCTCGGTATCCTCGGCCACGACCTTGAGGAGATAATCCGCCGACCCCGCCATCAGGTGGCATTCGAGGATGTCCGGCACCAGCTTCACCGCCCGCTCGAACTCCTCCAGGACCTCGTCGGCCTGGCCCGAGAGCGTGATCTCGACGAAGACCGTGGTCGGCCGCCTGAGCTTGCGCGCGTTCAGGAGCGCCACGAAGCCATCGATATAGCCCTCCTCCTCGAGCCGCTGCACCCTCCGGTGGCAGGCCGAGGGCGAGAGGTTCACCTGCTCTGAAAGCTCGGCATTGGTGATCCGCCCCTGCTTCTGCAGAACCGTCAGGATTCGCCTGTCCGTCGCGTCGAGTTGCATAATCACGCAAGATCCTTCGAACAAATCCCATGTTCTTCGAAGTTATCACGAAAGCTACCCCAAATGACCAGAAAAATCTCAAAGCAATTTCATGCCGCCTGCGCCATCCTGCCCTGCATGAATATTTCGGGAGGACCCCATGAAGATCGGATGCCCCAAGGAAATCAAGCCGCAGGAATTTCGCGTCGGCATGACGCCGAACGCCGCGGGCGAGGCCATCGCGAATGGCCACCAGGTGGTGATCGAGACCGGCGCCGGCCTCGGCGCGGGCTTCGCTGACGCGGACTACACCGCGGTCGGCGCGACGATCCTGCCGACGGCTGCCGATGTCTTCGCCGAAGCCGACATGATCGTGAAGGTGAAGGAGCCGCAGGCGGGTGAGCGCAAGATGCTGCGTGAGGGCCAGATCCTCTTCACCTACCTCCACCTCGCGCCCGATCCGGAGCAGACCAAGGACCTCCTCGCCTCCGGCGCGACCTGCATCGCCTACGAAACCGTGACTGACCGCAACGGCGGCCTGCCGCTCCTCGCGCCGATGTCCGAGGTCGCGGGCCGTCTCGCGCCGCAGGTCGGCGCCTGGACGCTGCAGAAGGCCAACGGCGGCCGCGGCGTGCTGATGGGCGGCGTGCCCGGCGTCGGCCCGGCCAAGGTCATCGTCATCGGCGGCGGCGTCGTCGGCACCCATGCGGCGAAGATCGCGGCCGGCATGGGCGCGGATGTCACCGTGCTCGACCGCTCGATCCCGCGCCTGCGCTATCTCGACGACGTCTTCGGCGGCACCTTCAAGACCTCCTATGCCTCGGCCGGCAACATCATCGAGCTGGCACGCCAGGCCGACATGATCATCGGCGCCGTGCTGATCCCCGGCGCCGCCGCGCCGAAGCTGATCACCAGGGCGCAGCTGAAAGAGCTGAAGCCCGGCGCCGCGCTCGTCGACGTCGCCATCGACCAGGGCGGCTGCTTCGAGACCTCGCGCGCCACGACGCACCAGGACCCGGTCTACGAGGTCGACGGCATCATGCACTACTGCGTGGCCAACATGCCGGGCGCCGTCGCCCGCACCTCGACGATCGCGCTCGGCAACGCGACGATGCCGTTCATGCTCGCCCTCGCCAACAAGGGCTGGCGCCAGGCCTGCGCCGACGACGTGCATCTCCTGAACGGCCTCAACGTCCATGCCGGCAAGCTCACCTATGCCGCCGTGGGCGAGGCACTCGGGCTCGAGACGATCACCGCCGAAGCCGCGCTGAAGATCTGACATCGCCCCTCACGCGACGCCAAAGGCCCGCCCCCCGGCGGGCCTTTTCGTTTCCGGGTCGGACGGCGACTGCTCCTGCTTGAAGTCGGCGGGGAAGGAACCGCCGCCGCGGCCCAAATCGCGAGCCGCTATTTCGGGGTAATGCGCGCGGCCATCGTGTGGGTCACGATCTTTCCATCCTGCACAACGAAAGTATCCGCACCGAATTCATAGACATTGTTCGGCGACTCGGCATTCCACGTCGTGAGAGCGGTGTTTCCCTCGAATACGAGCGCTTCGGTTTCCATGGAGACGTCGGCCTGCGAGAACTCGGCAAAGAAGGTCTTGAAGAAGCCACGGATTTCGTCGGACCCGTGGTAGACCTTGTCGGCCAAGATGAGCGTGGCGTCGTCAGCATACGGCGCGACCGCCGCGCCCACATCGAACTGACCCACACCCTGAAGGTGGCTCATCACGACGTCTTTGGTGATTTCGGTATCGGCGAAGACGGGCCCGGCGGCCAGAGCCGCGAGGAAGGCGAGGGTAAGCCACTGCTTTCTGTCGCTCATGTCGAAGTCCTTCGGTGAAATACCTGACGACAGGACATCCAGATGACATCCGCTTGGGAAAAGTGGTGCCCGAAGGGTAAGTGGCAGCACGGAGCCGCACAAGTTTGGCGCCCTGACAATGAAGTGATCTGCGCCCGGCGGCGGCGGCAGGTTTCGCGGACCGGGTTCCAGACACATGGATCTTCAAAAGGCATCCGCCGTATCAGGTTGCGACGCGGCGCCAGCCCTTCGGACGTCCGAACATGATCTCGATCCGGTTGCGCCGCATGTCGCGGCGCTTGTCGGAGCGGACGGCTTTTGCGTTGGACTCACGGCCGGGGATACAGAGGCGTATCCCCTTGTCTTTCAGTGCTTCCCGGAACCAGCCTGGATGGTGCCCCACGGGGTGGTGCAGGAGCGCCGACCTTCGGAGGCGAGACCTTCCACGATCCGGGGCGAAGCCCCCCCTGTCGCCGCGTCGCTTCCAGCGGTTGTAGAGGGTCTTTGGCGGTCCGCACCCGCAAGGTGCATCGCACCACCGCGACCCATGGCGATTAATAAAGACAATGCCACTCGCCGCGCGCCGGTCATCTAATCGCGGCTTGCCATGGCTCGTGGGACTCGAGGCGCGTCAGCAAGCGATCCAGTGGATCGACCGAGCGGCGATCGGTTGAAGACGCACCATCTGGGTCGTCGGGAAAACGGTCCGCTGAACCGATTTCTGATCCTCCTCCATCCGTCAGCTAGAATGGGTTGGTCATGTTCAGATCCGCTTGCGGAGCCCGAACCATGCCACCGACGCGAAATCAGTGGGCCCTGGCCACAGGGGCAGTGGGGTAGCCATCGGAATTGAGAAATCCCGTGTCTTGAAGAACTTAGATGGGATAACGGCTTCCTAGGGCGTGTGCCCCACCAGTCATCACACCCGACCGTCCGGCCGCCAAGCCCATGTTTCAGAAGTAAGTGGAGGCGGGTACCGGAATCGAACCGGTCTTCACGGATTTGCAATCCGCTGCGTAACCTCTCCGCCAACCCGCCGGAGGTGGAAGCGAGATATACCATGCCAAATCGTCGCGCAAGCCGATAGCGCGCCGGAAGTTGCCAGTTGAGGACATCCTGCCCCGTTGCCCCTCCTTTCTTTCTGTGGCAAGAGGTTGGGCAACCTGAAGCCAATGCCATGAGTTCAGTCAATGACCGATTTCGCCGCCCTTCGCACGATGATGGTCGATACCCAGGTCCGTCCCAACGACGTCACGAAATTTCCGATCATCGAAGCGATGCTCTCGGTCCCGCGTGAGGCGTTCGTGCCGGGCTCTCGCCGCGAGGCCGCCTATGTCGGCGGCAATCTCGCCATCGGCGCCGGCCGCGAGATGCTCGAGGCGCGGACCCTCGCCAAGATGCTGGACGCTCTCGACATCCAGCCGAGCGACCTCGTGCTCGATATCGGCTGCGGGCTCGGCTACACGACGGCGGTGATCGCGCGGATCGCCGAGGCGGTCGTGGGGGTCGAGGAAGATCCCGAGCTTGCCGCTCAGGCGCAGTCCCGGCTCTCGGCCGAGGGCGCCGACAATGCCGCGGTGATCGAGGCTCCGCTTGCTGGCGGCGCCGCCAAGCACGGCCCTTATGACGCGATCGTGGTCGAAGGTGCGGCCGAGACCGTGCCCGCCGCGGTTCTCGCCCAGCTCAAGGAAGGCGGGCGCATCGCCTGCCTGTTCATGGAAGGACCGCTCGGGCTTTGCCGGATCGGCCACAAGGCCGACGGCCAGGTGACCTGGCGGCTGGCCTTCAATGCTTCGGCACCGGTGCTGCCGGGGTTCGATCAAAAGCGGACGTTCACACTCTAGGTCGGCTCCCGCAGTGGGAGACGGCCAACGGCGACGGGAGAGAGAGACCGAATGAAACCTTCGACGAAATTCCTCCCCTCCAGGCGTGCGCTGACCGCCGGGCTAACGGCCCTCTCGCTGGTCGCGGCGGCTCCGGCCTGGGCCGAGACTCTCGCCGACGCGTTGGTTGCGGCTTACCGGACCTCCAATATCATCGAGCAGAACCGCGCCGTGCTGCGCGCCGCCGACGAGGACGTGGCCACCGCGGTCTCGACGCTGCGGCCGGTTGCCGCCTGGGCGCTGGACGTCGGATATACCAACGACTTGCAGAACGAAGGGCTGAGGTCGTTTCTGGGGCTCAATGCGCAGTGGACGCTGCTGGATTTCGGCCGCAACCGGATCGGGGTCGACATCGCCAAGGAAACGGTTCTGGCGACCCGCCAGTCGCTGATCGGTGTCGAGCAGGACGTGCTGCTCGAGGCTGTCCGTGCCTATTTCGTCGTCCGCGGCCAGGTCGAGAACGTCGCGATCAACGAGAACTCGGTCCGTGTTTTGAGCGAGACGCTGCGCGCCGCCCAAGACCAGTTCGACGTCGGCGAGGTCACGCGGACCGACGTCGCGCAGGCCGAGGCGCGGCTTGCCGCCGCACGGGCCGGTCTTGCCGCAGCCGAGCGCGAGCTTGCCGTGGCGCGCGAGGATTATCGGGCGGCCACCGGCCAGTATCCCGGCAGCCTTGCGGCGGCGCCGCGCGGCCCCGCCCTGCCGCGTTCGATCGAGGAAGCCCGCGCGATCGCGCAGCGCAGCCATCCGTCCATTCGCCAGGCGCAGTTCCAGGCGCGTGCGGCCGACCTCCAGGTCACGCTCGCGGCGGCGGAGCGGATGCCCACGATCATCGGCAGGGCCTCGGTCGGCATCGACGAGGACGGCAACGACTCGTCATCCGTCGGCGTCGAGCTGAACCAGACGCTCTATGCGGGCGGCCGACTCTCGTCGCTGCATCGCAAGTCGATCGCGCAGCGTGACGCGGCGCGGTCGGTGCTGCTGCAGTCGAGCGTGAACGTGGTTCGCGACCTTGGCACCGCCTGGGCCGAGATCGAGGTCGCGCGTGCGCAGATCTCCGCCGCCGAGCTCGAGATAGAGGCCGCCACGATCGCCTATGACGGTGTACGCGAAGAGGCCAAGCTCGGCGCCCGCACGACGCTCGACGTGCTCGACGCCGAGCAGGAGCTTCTGGACGCGCGCGGCAACCGGATTTCCGCCGAGGCGAGATACCAGATCGCGATTTATGCGCTCCTGTCGTCGATGGGATTGCTGACGGCCGAGCAACTGGGCCTTGGCGTGCCGATCTACGATCCGGAAGGCTATTACAACGCCGTCAAGTCCGCGCCGCTGACCTCGGTGCAGGGCGAGAGCCTCGATCGGGTCATGAAGGCGATCGGCAGGAACTGAGCGCCGGCCTCGGTTGCCGGCTCGGCCGGGGCGCTCTACAATGAGAGTCCGAACGGTTGAGGTGTTTCCATGTCTGATCTGCGGACGAATCCGGAAATTGAGGACGTGCTTTCCTCGATTCGCCGCCTAGTGTCAGAGGATGGGCGCCATCGCCCGGCCCCCGCGCCAGAGCGGACTCCGGCGCCTGACGATTCGGATGACAAGCTGGTCCTGACCGACGCGCTGAGGGTCGCCGGGAACGAGAAAGAGCTGCTGCCGGAGGCCGAGGAAGGCGCCGACGCTGCCCTCGATACGGCCGCCGACCTCGAGTCGCCGACGGCGGTCGAAGCACTGCACGCCGACACAGGTCGGCAGTCTCTGGAGGCGACGATCGCCGAACTCGAGGTCGCGGTCGCCAGAATCGGCGACGACTTCGAGCCGGACGGCAGCGAGATCGCGGTGCCGGACGAGGCCCTCGCGCAAGAGGAGTTCATCGAAGACGGCTTAGAGACGGACGAGCCGGCGGCCGGGGATTCCGCACCGGGCTTCGCGGAAGCGAGTGCAGATGTCGACTTGGCCGACGAAGAGGGCGACCGCCACACCGAGGCATCACAGGATCGCTACGATGACGAGCCATGGGCGGTCTTTACCGATGACGACGAAAACCCCATGTCCGACGCTCCGGACGTACAGCCCGAGTCGCCAGATCGCGATGAGACGGCCGAGGCCCCCGATCCTGATATCGAGGTCGAGGAGGCAGCGGAACCCGGACCGGCACGCCGGCTCCATCTGACGGCCGCCGACGCGGTTGCTGACACCGGAATGACGGAGCCGGACTCCGCCGTTGAGCCCGCGGCTGCCCCCGGACAAGCAAGCGCATTCTGGTCCGATGATGTCGAGGGCGACGTCGAGGACGCCGAGATCGAAGCCCTGCGCGCGCTCGTGGCCGAGCTGATCCGGCAGGAGCTGCAAGGACCTCTCGGCGAGCGCGTGACCCGCAACATGCGCATGCTGGTTCGACGCGAGATTCAACGGGCGCTCGACGCACGCAAGTCCGACTGAACCGCGCCCCGGTCTTGGAAACGGAAACGAAAAACGCGCCCCGAGGGGCGCGTTTTTCGTTTTGCTTGCGCCGGCCTGCTTACGCCGCTTCGGCTTCCTCGGCCGCGTGGCGCCGTTCGCTTTCCTCGCGCGACAGCGCGACGGAGGTACGGATGCCCTTGCCGACGAATTCCATCAGGCCCTTGACGACCCGCTCGTTGGGGTCGATCCCGGCACAGGACAGAACCTCGCGGCCGTCACGCGACCGCGCCCAGCGGGCAATCTGCTCCGGCCCGTTGCCATACTTCTTGTCGTCGGCAATCGCATCATCCAGCGCCGCAAGGACCACCGCCGCGAAAAGCTTACGCGACCTCTGGCCTTGCTCGTAGTTGAATGCGGTGCCATCCACGAAATCGCGCATTTCCTGACTTCCGTTCTTCTTGCTCTTGTGTTTCTCGGCGTTCCGCTGTCTATGGTGTTTCGCCCCCGATTCGGTATTCCCCTTTTGGAATGACTGCCATGCATCTTGTGCATAGGTCGTTCCGGGGCCTACAGTATCTAGCCTGCTTGTCACCTCGAAGCCCGGCATATATATGTGCCGCCCAGTTCCATTCAACCTTCCGTCAAGGTTTAGAGACATGCCCAAGATCAACGGCAACGAAATCCGCCCCGGCAACGTCCTGGAGCACGACGGCGGCCTGTGGGCTGCCGTGAAGGTCAACCACGTCAAGCCCGGCAAGGGCGGCGCCTTCGCACAGGTCGAACTGAAGAACCTCCGTGACGGCCGCAAGCTCAACGAGCGCTTCCGGTCGGAAGACAAGGTCGAGCAGGTGCGGCTCGAGCAGAAGGACCAGCAGTTCCTTTACGAGAACGACGGCATGCTCGTCTTCATGGACAACGAGACCTTCGAGCAGATCGAGCTGCCGGCCGACCTCCTCGGTGACCGCCGCCCGTTCCTGCAGGACGGCATGGTCGCGACGATCGAATATTACGGCGACGAGGCGCTCTCGATGCAGCTGCCGCAGAAGGTCGTCTGCAAGGTCGTGGAGACCGAGCCGGTGGTGAAGGGCCAGACCGCCGCCAACAGCTACAAGCCGGCGATCCTCGACAACGGCGTCCGGATCATGGTGCCGCCGTTCATCGGCCAGGACGAGGACATCGTCGTCCACACCGAATTCATGGAATACAGCGAACGCGCCTGAGCCGCGCCGCACTGCCTGACCCGAAAGCCGCCCCGACGGGCGGCTTTTTCATGCCAGCACGATCCGCGCGGCACCGGCCCGCATCTCGCCGCCCGCGCGGTCGAGCCGAAGATAAGCGATTGCGTGATCTCCGGACCGGGTGAAGAGCCGCCCGACGGGCTTGCCCTCGGCGGTGATCTCGGTCCCGGCCGGAGCCTCGCCATCGACTGTCACGCGGGTGAGCCCTTTTCTGAGCTCGGTCTTGTGCTTCATCCGCGCGGTGACCTCCTGGCCGACATAGCAGCCCTTGCGGAAGTCGACGCCGTTGAGCCGCTCGAAGCCCGCTTCGAGGATGTAGCTCTCCTCCGGGATCAGCTCGATCCCGGTCTCGGGGATGCACTGGGCGACGCGGATCGCGTCCCAGTCGATCTGCGGCGCGCCGCCCGCCTCGGTCCCGTAGCGCCTCCAGCCGAGCGCCGGGTGGCGCGGATCGGCGTAGGCGCCCTCGGGCGCGTCGCCGAGCCCGCGCGTGACCTTGAGATCGGTCAGGGTGATCGTCACCTCCGCCCGCAACCGATACATCGCGAGCCGCCGGCCGAGCGCCTCGGCCTGGGTCGCGTGGGCATCGAGCAGGATCCGGTCCCCGTCCGGCACGAGAAAGAAATCGGCAAGGTACTTGCCCTGGGGCGACAGGAGCGCGGCATAGACGAGCTCCTCCGACAGGCGCCCGAGATCGTTCGTGACAAGGCCCTGCAGGAACGGCTTCGCGTCCCGCCCGGCAATCTCGAACACCCGGCGGTCTGGTGCGGCTTCGCCCGTCATCGTTCGCGTCCTTCTTCCTGACCGCCCTCGGGGGCGGGACCGGCAAGATGCCGTTCCGGGCGCGGGAGGTAAAGGGCTCTCCACGCGGTTGACCTGCGACGGGGCCCGCGCATAGTCGTTCCTGACAGGAGGAGCCAGACGATGACGCTGTCGAACGGTCGCCGCTATCTCGCCATTCCCGGCCCCACCGTCGTGCCCGACCGCGTGCTCGCCGCGATGCATCGCGGCTCACCCGACATCTATGCCGGCGAGCTGATCGCGATGGCCGAGGGGGTTCTCGCTGATCTCCGCCGGGCCGCCGCGACCCGCGCCGCCGTCGCGATCTATGTCGGCAATGGCCACGGCGCCTGGGAGGCGGCGATTGCCAACATGTTCTCGCGCGGCGACCGGGCGCTGGTGGCGGTGACCGGTGCCTTCGGAGCGGGCTGGGCCAATGCCGCCGAAGGAATGGGCGTCGCGGTCGAGAGGATCGATTTCGGCCTGCACCGACCGGCCGATCCGGCCGCCATTGCCGCGGCGCTCGGGGCCGACACCGATCGAAAGATCCGCGCCGTTCTCGTGACCCATGTCGATACCGCGACCGCGGTCCGCAACGACCTCGCCGCGGTCCGGGCGGCGATCGACGCGGCCGGCCACCCCGCGCTTCTCGCGGTGGACGCGGTCGCCTCGCTCGGCTGCGAGGCGCTCCGGATGGACGACTGGGGGATCGACGTGCTCGTCGCGGCGAGCCAGAAGGGGCTGATGTGCCCGCCGGGGATCGGCCTCCTCTGGCTCTCGGACCGGGCGCGGACCGCGGCGCGCGATGCCGACCTGCGCACCCCCTATTGGGAGTTCGAGTCGCGCGCCGATCCGGCCGAGTTCTGGCACCGATTCGGCGGCACGCCGCCGACCCATCACCTCTACGGCCTGCGCGAAGCCCTGACGATGCTGCTGCACGAGGAGGGTCTGGAGGCCGCCTGGGCGCGCCATGCCGTGCTCGCCCGCGCGGTCTGGGCGGCGTTCGACGCCTGGGGTCGGGGCGGTGACATTGCACTCAACATCGCCGCCCCGGGTGACCGCAGCCATGCGGTGACGGCAGCGCGGATCGGCGGCGGCGGCGCCGCGCGGCTCCGGGCTTGGTGCGAAGCGGTGGCAGGGGTGACGCTCGGGGTCGGGATCGGCATGGCCGAGCCGGACGATCCGGCCCGCGACGATTTCCTGCGCGTGGCGCATATGGGCCATGTGAACGCCCACATGACGCTCGGAACGCTCGCGGTGATGGAGGCCGGGATGCGCGCGCTCGACATCCCCCACGGGCCAGGGGCGCTCGACGCGGCCGCCGAGGTCGTGGCCGGGGCTGGTTAGCCGCGCGCGGCCGCCAGCGCCTCCGGCAGGGCCTCGGCGAAGCGGGCGAGGTCTTCAGGGCGGCCGCAGCTCACCCGGATGCAGCGGTCGTGGGGGGCGACGAAGGGCATGCGGACGAAGATGTCGCGGGCGGTGAGTTCGGCGAGCACGAGACGCGCGAAACTGCCATCCCGGCCGCAATCGACCGTCACGAAGTTGGTGGCCGAGGGCAGCGCCACGAGGCCGTTCGCCGAGGCGATACGCCCGATCTCGTCCCAGGCGGCGGCGACCTTCGCGCGGATGTCGGCGAGGTGAGGCTGGTCCTGAAGCGCCGCGAGCGCGCCGGCCTGGCTGATGCGGCACATGCCGAAATGGTTGCGGATCTTGTTGAAGGCGGTGATGAGGCCGGCCTCACCGATGGCATAGCCCACCCGCGCGCCGGCCATGCCGTAGCCCTTGGAGAAGGTGCGCATCCGGATGACCCTCGGGTCGTCCGCGTCGATGGCGGGGGCGGTGCCTTCGGGGGCAAGCTCGACATAGGCCTCGTCGAGGGCGAGAAGCGTGCCGTCCGGAATCGCCGCGATCATTCGGGAGATGGTTTCGGCATTGTGCCACGAGCCCATCGGATTGTCGGGGTTGGCGAGGTAGATGAGCTTCGCCCGGGTGTCCCTGGCCCTCGCGATCAACGCCTCGGGGTCCTCGTGGTCGCCCCGGTAGGGCACCTTGTGGAGCGTGCCGCCGAAGCCCGCCACGTGGAAGTTGAACGTCGGATAGGCGCCCTCGGAGGTGACGACCGCGTCGCCGGGGCCGACGAGCATCCGGACGAGGTAGCCGAGAAGGCCGTCAATCCCTTCTCCCACAACGATATTTTCCAGTTCGACCCGGTGATGCGCGGCGAGCGCGTGGCGGAGGTCATGGTTTTCCGGATCGCCGTACATCCAGATATCGCGGGCAGCTTTCGCCATCGCCTCGACGGCTTTCGGCGAGGGGCCGAAGAGGTTCTCGTTGGCGCCGAGCCGGGCGGCGAAGGGGCGGTTGCGGGTGCGTTCCTGGGTTTCCGGGCCGACGAAGGGCACGGTGGCGGGGAGGCTTGCGACGAGTTGCGTGTAGCGGGGTCCGGTCATGGCTGGCCTCTCGTCTGGTGGCGAGGCCGGGGGCGCTGCCCCCGGACCCCCGGGGTATTTGGGCAATGAAGAAGCCTAGCCGATTTCGGACAGGCGCTTCAGGGCGGCGTTCAGTTTCGCGGCCTCGTCCTCGCCCAAGGCGAGTTTCTCGCGGGTTTCCTCGACGATTTCCTCAGGCGCGCTTTCGACGAACTTGGGGTTGGAGAGGCGGGTCCTGAGGCCGTTCAGATCCTTCTCCAGTTTCTCCAAGGTCTTGGAAAGGCGCGCCTTTTCTTCGGCGATGTCGATCACGCCCTCGAGCGGGATGGCGAAGCTGCCGCCCTCGACCGGAACCGTGATCGCGCCTTTCGGGGCCGTGCCCTCGGTCATGCCGTCGAGCCGCGCGAGGCGGGTGATCATCGGCTCGTTGCGGGCGAAGGCGGCGCGGCCCTTCTCGTCCATCGCGGTCATCACGAGGGGGAGTTTGAGGCCCGCCGGCACGTGCATCTGGGCGCGAGCGGAGCGGATTTCCTCGATGAGGGCGATCACCCAGTTCATCTCGCGGTCGGCGGTTTCGTCAATGAAATCAGCGCCATACTCCGGCCATTCGGCGTGGACGAGGAGCTTCTCGCGGGTTCCGGTCTGGCCCCAGAGCTCCTCGGTGATGAAGGGCATGAAGGGGTGCAGGAGGATGTAGCACTGGTCGAGCACCCAGGCCATCGTCGCGCGGGTCTCGGCGGCGTCGTCGCCATCCATCAGGGGCTTGGCGAACTCGACATACCAGTCGCAGACCTTGCCCCAGACGAAGGCGTAGAGGGTGTTGGCGGCGTCGTTGAAGCGGTAGGCCGCGAGCGCCTCGTCCACCGCCAGCCGGGCTCGGGCGGTCTCGCCGATGATCCAGCGGTTCACGGTATGCGAAGTGTCGGAAAAATGTATGGCAGGCGTATGGCCGATGTCGCGGCGAAGCGCGCCGTTCATCTCGGCGAAGCGGGTGGCGTTCCAGAGCTTCGTGGTGAAGTTGCGGTAGCCGGCGATGCGGTCCTTGGAGAGCTTGAGGTCGCGGCCCATCGCGGCCATCGCGGTCAGCGTGAAGCGGACCGCGTCGGCGCCGTATTCGGCGATGAGGTCGAGGGGGTCGAGGACGTTGCCCAGGGACTTCGACATCTTCTTGCCCTTCTCGTCGCGGACGAGGGCGTGGACATAGACGGTGTGGAAGGGGACCTGATCGACGACGGCCAGCTGCATCATCATCATCCGGGCGACCCAGAAGAAGATGATGTCGAAGCCGGTGACGAGGACGTCGGTCGGGAAGTACTTCTTCCGTTCGTCGGTTTCTTCGGGCCAGCCGAGCGTACCGATGGGCCAGAGGCCGGAGGAGAACCAGGTGTCGAGGACGTCGGGGTCGCGGTCGATCCTGACAACGGCATATTTCTCGCCGCTGGGAAGCTCAAACAGGCGATACGATTGCCCAAATCCGTGCTCCTCACGCACTAGGGTCGCTTTGCCCGCGCCGCAAGTTTCTGACGAATACTCTTCGTCATCCGGAGTAACGAGATCGACCCGGATGGACGAGCCGGAGTCTTCAGATCGCTGATAAGTTTTCATGATCTCGGCAGAGACCGATGGCAAGTCGGAGCCGCAGCCCATCACGTTTCGGCCCGTGGGCTCACCGCTGGAGTCGATCTCCGGCCCGTACCACACCGGGATCTGGTGGCCCCACCAGAGCTGGCGGGAGATGCACCAGGGTTCGATGTTTTCCAGCCAGTGGAAATAGGTCTTGGCGTCGCGTTCGGGGAGGATGCGGGTATAGCCTGCGTTCGGGTCGAAGGCTCCGGCCTCTTGCGCGGCCATGCCCTTGCGGACGGCGTCGAGCGCGGGTTCGACGATCTTCGCGGTATCGACGAACCACTGGTCGGTCAGCATCGGCTCGATGACGACCTTGGAGCGGTCGCCATGCGGCTGCATCATATTGTTCTGATCGACCAAGGGAAGGCGTTCGAGGTGCTCGGCGCCGGTTTCCTTGTCGATGGACTTCGTGAGGACCGTGACCGCGAGCCCCTCGGCGGTGATCTGGTCGATCACTCGGCTCCGGGCCTCGTAGCGGTCGAGGCCGCGGAGGTCGTCGGGGACGAGGTTGAGCGCGTCGGTCTCGGCCTCGGTCAGCGTCGTTTCGCCCCGAGCGACGGACATGGCCACGGCGGCGGCCTCGGCGTAGGGCGCGCCGTCGGCCCGCATGTGGGCCTTGGTGTCCATCAGCCGGTAGCAGGGGATGTTGCCGCGCTTGGCGACGCCGTAGTCGTTGAAGTCATGCGCGCCGGTGATCTTCACCGCGCCCGAGCCGAAGGTCGGGTCGGGGTATTCGTCGGTGATGATCGGGATCAGGCGGCGGTGCTCCTTCGGGCCGACCGGGATCTCGCAGAGCTTGCCGACGATCGGGGCGTAGCGCTCGTCCGACGGGTGGACCGCGACGGCGCCGTCGCCGAGCATGGTCTCGGGCCGGGTGGTGGCGATGGAGATGTAGTCGCGGGTCTCGCGGAGCGTGACGTTGCCGTCTTCGTCCTTCTCGACGTATTCATAGGTCTCGCCGCCGGCGAGCGGGTACTTGAAGTGCCACATGTGGCCCTGCACCTCGATCTGCTCGACCTCGAGGTCGGAGATCGCGGTCTCGAAATGCGGGTCCCAGTTCACGAGGCGCTTGCCGCGGTAGATCAGGCCCTTGTTGTACATGTCCACGAAGACCTTGATCACGGCGTCGTGGAAATTGCCCTCGTCCGAGGCCGGCGCACCGGGGGCGCCGGACATGGTGAAGGCGTTCCTGGACCAGTCGCAGGAGGCGCCGAGGCGCTTCAGCTGGGTGATGATCGTGTCGCCGGACTTGCCCTTCCACTCCCAGACCTTTTCGAGGAACTTCTCGCGGCCCATCTCGCGGCGGGTGGCGTTGGACTTGTCCTTGGCCAGCTCGCGCTCGACGACCATCTGGGTGGCGATGCCCGCATGGTCCTGCCCCGGCTGCCAGAGCGTGTCGAAGCCGCGCATCCGGTGCCAGCGGACGAGGATGTCCTGGAGCGTGTTGTTGAACGCGTGACCCATGTGGAGCGAGCCCGTCACGTTCGGCGGCGGGATCATGATGCAGAAGGTCTCGGCGCCCGGTTTGGCGTTGGCGCCGGCCTTGAAGGCGCCGGCGCTTTCCCAGGCGGCGTAGAGGCGTTCTTCGGCTTCCGCCGCGTTGAAGGTCTTTTCCATCGGCATCGTCGGGTCCCGTTCCTTGTCGCGTTTTCCTTAGCGAAAGGGCGCGGGAAGGGAAAGGGGCGGGGCTCTGCCCTTGCCGCCGGCCTGCTTCGGGCTGTTGCCGCTGCAGGGTGCTTGCACGGCCGGGCGTCACGCTGCCAAGTTGCGGCGTGTCGACGGGGCTTTTCCACGACCTTCAGGCCTATGGTTCGCCACCGGGCCTGCCCGGTATGTGCTGTTTTCCGCCCCGGGGTTTGTGGGGCAAATCGGGTGAAGGTCTCACCATGCGACTCCAGCCGGTTCGCCGGGCTGTGCGGGCAGACGGAAGCCGCCAGCCTGCCGGACCTGGCCGGGCTCGAATTGCCGGTACCGGCTTTCAGCACGCCGAACCGGTGAGGGGTATCAGGGCCGGGAATGACGAGGTGTGGCTCGCCGGGAAACACGGGCCATCCAGGCGGCGCGCATGGCCGGAGGTGCCTTTCGGCATCGACGCCGATGCGTCGGAGGTCGGGGCCATCGAGAGGGTGACGGCAAAGGGCGCTTGCGCCACCCGCGCCCGCTACGCGGCCATTGCCAGACGCGGGGACGGCGACGCGTCAGGTCCGACCGGTCGGCTATTCGGGAGCGGGCGCAAGATGGTTCTAGCATGCGCTAACGCTCTGGATTCGAGAAGTGAGTCCTGCTCACCGACGAGCGCAACAAAGCCTCGGAGAGGCGGCGCCCGAGAGGTGACCGCAGTGCCCGCAAAGCACGCGGGCCCGCGATCGCGCCACCTGCCTTGCGCCCGCCCCCTCAGCCTTTCTTCAGCGCGTCGCGGATCTCGGTCAGCAGCTCGATCTCGGTCGGCCCGGACGGCGCCGGCGACGCCTCCTCGGCCTTCATCACCGCGTCCTTGACCCGGTTGACGCCCTTGACGAGCAGGAACACGACCCAGGCGATGATCAGGAAGTTGATCAGCGCCATGATGAAGTTGCCGTAGCCGAAGACCGCCGCCCCCTCGCCCTCGCCGAGCCGGACGCCGAGGCCGGAAAAGTCGAGCCCGCCGGTGAAGAGCGAGATGATCGGGTTGATCAGGTCCTCGACGACCGAGGTCACGATCGCGGTGAACGCCGCGCCGATGATGATCCCGACGGCCATGTCCATGACATTGCCGCGAGCGACGAACTGCCTGAATTCCTTGAGCATATCCTGTCCCTGCCGGTAAATGTTGCGCCGCGCGAGCCTAGCACGGGGCATGGGCCGCAAGGCAAGCCCCCGGCGCTAGCCGCCGCGCCCGTCGGCGGAATCGAGCAGCGCCACGACCTCGGCATCCGCCACCTGCGGGAAGGCGCGGTAATGCGCGCCGACGGCGATGAAGGGGCGCGGCGTCTGAAGGCAGATCACCCGGTCGGCAAGACCCGCGAACTCCGCCAGCGCCTCCTCCGGCGCCACCGGCACGGCGAGCACGATCGCCGCCGGCCCCGCCGCCCTCAGCGCCCCGAGCGCGGCCCGAAGCGTCGCGCCGGTGGCGATGCCGTCGTCGACGACGATCGCGGTCGCTCCCGCGAGGTCAGGCTCGGCCCGGTCGCCAAGATAGATCCGCCGCCGTTCCGCCATCTCGCGCCGCTTGGCCGCGACGGCATCGGCGAAATCCTCCGGGCCTCGCCGGATCGACGCCAGAACATCGGGATTGAAGACCGGCGCGCCGCCCTCGGCCACCGCGCCCGCCGCCAGTTCCTCATGCCCCGGCACGCCGATCTTGCGCACGAGGATCAGCCCCAGGGGCGCACCGAGCCGCGCCGCGATCTCCGCCGCCACCGGCACGCCGCCGCGCGGCAGCGCCAGCACGACCGGCATTTCCGGCGCCAGCGCCTCGATCTCGTCGGCCAGTTTCCGCCCGGCCTCGACGCGGTCGGTGAACATGCGGCCCTCCTTCCGATCGGAACCGTCCCAGTCTGCCAGACCCGCCCGCCCCGGCCAAGCGCGGCGCCCCGGTCAGCCCGCCACCTTCCGCGCCACGATGTAACGCCGCGGCGGCTGGACGGGATAGTTACCGGTCTCGATGATCCTGAACCCGGCCGCCGTCACCATCGCCTCCAGCTCGGCGATGCGCGTGAACCGCACGAAGGGTGCCTTTCCCAAAAGCTGCATGACCGGCAGCGCCCCCCGCATAAGCGTCAGCACCAGCCGTTCTCGCGTCCAGCCCGAGCCCGGTTCGGGCAGGCAGATCGTCTTCGAGATGAAGAGCCCGCCCGGCTTCAGACGCGCCGCGATCCGACGCAGGGCCCGCTCCGGATCGGGCAGGAGATGCAGGAGGTTGAAGGCGAGAACCGCGTCATATTCCCCCTCGCCCGGCGCCTCGTCGAGTACATCGACGGCGGTGAAGCGGATGTTCGAAACCCCCTCCGCCTCGGCCTTCCGCCGCCCGACCGCGATCATCGCCGGCGAGACATCGCTCGCCGTGATCTCGCCGACGCGCGGCGCCAGAAGCAGCGCGGTCGATCCGGTGCCGCAGCCAAGCTCCAGCACCCGGTCGTCCGGGGAAAGGTAGGAGCGGGTCCGCTCCAGCGTGTACGTGTAGGACTCCATGTCCCGGATGGGCGACTTCGCATATTTCTCGGCGATGCCATCCCAGAACTTCGCTGCGGTCTGCATGTCGTGTCTCCTTTACCGCAAAGATTATCCATGCGTTTCCCCTCGGGGAATTGCCGAAATCCGCAGTTGGCTTATACATATACGCATGAATGATCGTCCCGGCCGCTTCGACTGGAACCATGTCCGCGCCTTCCTCGCCACCGCCGAGGAAGGCTCGCTTTCGGCCGCCGCGCGGGTTCTCGGCCTCACCCAGCCGACGCTCGGCCGCCAGGTGGCGGCACTCGAGGACGATCTCGGCCTCCTCCTTTTTGAACGCATCGGTCGCTCGCTGCAACTGACCGGTGCGGGGCGCGAGCTTCTGGCCCATGTCCGCGCGATGGGCGAGGCCGCGAACCGCGTCGCGCTCGCCGCCGCGGGCCAGTCGCAGTCGATCGAGGGCAAGGTGCGGATCACCGCGAGCGAGGGCATGTCGGCCTATGTCCTCCCGGCCGCGCTGAAGCGCCTGAGGGAGGCCGCGCCGCGGCTCGAGATCGACGTGGTCGCCGCCGACGACATCCGCGATCTCATGCGGCGCGAGGCCGATATCGCGATCCGCCATGTCCGCCCCGAGCAGCCCGACCTCGTCGCCCGCCTCGTGCGCGAGGCCGAGGCGCATTTCTACGCCGCCCGCTCCTATCTCGACGCCCGCGGGAGACCTCAAAGCCTCGCCGACCTTGCCCGGCACGATTTCGTGGGCTTCGGCGACAACGAGCGGATGCTCGACTACCTCCGCCCGCTCGGCATGCCGCTGTCTACCGCGAACTTCCGCATCGGCTCGGAGAACGGCATCGTCGCCTGGGAACTCGCGCGCCAGGGTTTCGGCATCGCGCCGATGTGGGACGAGCTTGCCCGCCGCGATCCCGGCATGGAGCGGATCCTGCCGGAACTGCCGCCGATCGTCTTCCCGATCTGGCTCGCCACCCACCGCGAACTCCACACCAGCCGGCGCATCCGTCTGGTCTTCGACCTTCTCGCGGATTTTCTGGGGCAGGCAACCTGAAGGCACGCCCGCCAGCGCATCACACGAACAGCGCGTATCAGCCGCGCCAAGCGCCCGGCGACAGCCTGGTGGCGAGATCGTCGAAATCCGCGGCGACCAGATCGAACTCGTCCTCAAGCCCGTCCGCGTGGTAGTCCTCGCCCGGATCCTCGATCTGCGGCAAGACGTAGACGGTGCGGTATCCGCATAGACTGGCCGCGCGCAGATCGCTCGGATGCGCGGCCACCATGGCGATCTCCTCGGGCCGACAGTCAACGATCTCCGCCGCACGGGCGTAGCAGTCCGGATCGGGCTTGTAGCTGCCGATCATCTCGCAGCAGAGAAACCCGTCCCATTCGAGGCCACTCACCCTCGACGAGCCGGCGGCCATCGGCCAGCTGAGGATCGTCAGCGGCAGGACCGGGTATGTCAGGCGCAGCGCGCGAAGGCCGTCGCGGGCTCCGCGCCATGCCGGCATCCTCCGCCACGCATCGTGGAGATCGCGCCGCACCGTGGCGTCCGGCAGCAGGCCGGATCGCGCCAGAAGGGCGTCCATCACGCCCGCGAGCATCTCGTCAGAACCGCGCCGGCCGGAGACGCCCTCGGCCGCGACACCCGCTTCTTCGAGGAATGCCGCCCGGCACTCACGCGCGAACCCCGCATGATCGAGACCCGCAAACTCCCTGTGCCGCCGCAAGGTGGTAACAATCGGCGTGTGCCAGTCAAACACCGTGCCGCCGATATCGAAGAGAAGCGCCCTGACCTGCATGTCACCCTCCCGGTCGCCGATGCAGGATCGCACCGGCGGCCGGGACGGACAATCCAGAATCAGCCCCGGAGCACCCCGCCCGTGACCTTGGCGACCCTCTCGACGATGTTCGCGGAAACCGCCTCGATCTCCTTCGGCGCGCGTGGGGGCTCGCGCCCCTGCAGCACCATGACGACATCCGCCTCGGCGATTACCTCCCGCGTTCGGGACGCTTCCATCCTACCTCCGTTGCGCGCAGTCGAGAAGCAGCGCCGCTCCGCCCCCAGTCGATACGAGTGTCGCCCTGCGCTCCGGGATGTCGGCGACGACTTCCAGTATCTTCGCATTGGTGCGGTTCTCAACGGGCTCGTAGTCGCGACCGTCCCGCGTGAGCCAGAGCCCCCCGCCATCCGGCGCGACGAGGAACGACCCGCCGAAGTTTTCTGAATGCACGGGGGACAGAAGGCCGGAGGGCTCGAACGGCATCGGCAGCTTCTCGACCGCGAAATCCGCGTCGAACGAGAAGAACCCCTGCTCGCTGAGGAAGACGTCGAGATCCCCGAGCCGGGCGAAACGCACATAACGGCCAATGCGCGACGGCGCGAGCTGTGGCATCGCAACCATCCGCGTTCCGTCCCACAGGTAGCGATTCCGCTCGTCGTCCTCGACGATCACCTGATCCCGCCCGGGCACGGGCATGTTCCGCGCATCAGACTGCCCCAGCCTAAGGCCCTCCTGCTCGGCATTGCGCGCCCGAACCGGACTGCCCGGGACCGGCTCTACCCCATTCGGCCCCAAGAGGACGAGGTCCGGCAGCCATTCATCGGAATCGTTTCCGAGGATGACACGCTCGAACCATGTCGACCGGCCATTAACGCGCCAGACGATGGCACGCCCACCGGCCATGACCGGCCGGCGCCGCGTCGCGACGCTGTAAAGAAGCCTCGGAACCGCGCCGCTCGCATCCAGCACGAAAACTTGCATGGGCATGTCCAGAATAACCCGCCCGCCACTGTCGACGAGAACCGGAGCTTCCGGCAATCGCCACCCCAGCGCGACCGGCTCGCCGAAGTCGAGCGGCTCCCACATCCCGCCGCGCTCGGGGTGAAACCAGATCTGGCCGTCGGACGCGGCAAGATATCCGCCGAGGACGGGCACATATCGCGGCAGCGCGGTGTCTCCGCCGAGGTCCAAGCCGTCCCGGTTTGAGTAGGACAGGCCGTTCAGCTCGGAAAGGCGCTGCCGTCCGTTCGCGACTTCATAAAGCCTGCCGTCGCGAAGCAACTGGTAGATCCGGTCCTGTTCTGGATCATATCGGCTCAGCATATAGTCCCGAAGCCCCGGCACCGGCCTGAACTCCCGCGCGCCCGGCTCCAGCAGCCAGAGCTGGCGCGGATTCGCGCCAAAGCCGATCACGCTCCCGTCGCGGCGCTGCGCGAAGAACTTGTACTGGGATAGATCCGTGGCCGGGTAATCCGCGCCCAGTTCCTCGAACCGCAGTCCCCGCACCGTGTAGAGCGGATAGCGGCTCTGCGGCTTGACGATCAGCCACGGATAACCCGGAATCACGGTCGCGTCCCAGGCGATGCGCCTGGGATCTTCCCGTTCCAGTTCCGTGATCGGCCCACCGCCGGCGAGCGGGACGACGCACAAGGCCTCGCCCCGAACCTGCCCGGCCACCAGCGCCAGCAGAAGCGCCAGCCAGCGCATGTTACGACCTCAGCACCCCGCCCGTGGCCTTGGCGACCTTCTCGACGATCTTCGCGGAAACCGCCTCGATCTCCTCGTCGGTGAGGGTCTTGTCGCGCGGCTGCAGGCGCACCGAAATCGCGAGCGACTTCTTGCCCGCGCCCATCTGCGCCTCGGCCTTCTCGCCGGTGAACTGGTCGAAGACCGAAACCGCCTCGATCAGCGCCTTGTCGGCGCCCTGCGCGGCATTCACGAGCGTCAGCGCCTCGACTCCCTTGTCGACGACGAAGGCGAAATCGCGCTCCACCGCCTGCAGGTCGGAGATCCCCAGCGCCGCCCGCGTCGCGGACTTCGCCTTCGGGAACGGCACCTTCTCGACGAAGACCGTGAAGGCCACCGCCGGGCCCTTCACGCCCATCGCCTTCAAGACCTTCGGATGCACCTCGCCGAAGGCGCACAGAGCGTTCGGACCGAGCCCCATCACGCCCGCGCGTCCCGGATGCCACCAGCCCGCCACCTTGCGGCTGACCTGCATCCGCGCCGGCGCGCCGAGGACCGACAGCACCGCCTCGGCATCGGCCTTGGCGTCGTAAAGATCGACCGCCCGGCGCGAGCCGTAGGGATCGCGCGCCGCCGAGGCGCCGACCAGAAGCCCGGTCGCATGAAGCGACTGTTCCCCCGGCTCGCCGCCGGCAAACGCCGGCCCGACCTCGAAGAGCGCCAGATCCGCAAAGCCCCGCGCCTGGTTGCGTGCCGCCGCCGCCAGCAGCCCCGGCAGAAGATCGGGCCGCATATGCGTCATCTCCGAGGAGATCGGGTTCTCCACCCGCGTCGCCTCGGTGCCGCCGCCGAACAAGGTCGCGGCCTCGGCGTCGATGAAGGAATAGGTCACGCATTCGTTGTAGCCGAGCCCGGCGAGCATCCGCCGCGCCGCCTTCTCGCGCATCTGCATCGGCGTCAGCACCGGCTTCGGCACGCCGGGCCGCGCCCGCCGCATCGGCTTGCCCTCGAGCTTCGTCAGGGACGCGATCCGCGCCACCTCCTCCACGAGATCGGCCTCGCCGAGGATGTCCGGCCGCCACGACGGTGGGCTCGCCATCCCGCCTTCCAGCGTGAAGCCCAAAGCCTCCAGCGTGCCCCGCTGCTCGCCCTCGGGAATGTCCATGCCGACGAGGCTGACCACCCGCTTCGGATCGAAGCGGTAGGCCCGCGCGGTGTCCGGCACCGCGCCGTCCATCACCACCTCCGAGGCCTCGCCGCCGCAAAGATCGAGGATCATCCGCGTCGCCATCTCCAGCCCCGGCAGGGTGAACGCCGGGTCCACCCCGCGCTCGAACCGGTAGCGCGCATCGGAATGGATCCGAAGCGCCCGGCCTGTCGTCGCGATGGTGATCGGGTCCCAGTAGGCGCTCTCGAGGAAGACGTTGACGGTTTCCTCGGTCACGCCGGTCGGCGCCCCGCCCATCACGCCGGCGATGCTCTCCGGGCCTTCGTCGTCCGAGATCACCATCATGCCCGGCTGGAACCGGTAGGTCTTCTCGTCGAGCGCCTCCAGTTCCTCGCCGCCCGTCGCGGCATGGATCCGCAGGCCGCCCTTCACCTTGTCGGCGTCGAAGACGTGCAGGGGGCGGTTCTGGTCGAAGGTGAAGTAGTTGGTGATATCGACCAAAGCCGAGATCGGCCGGTGCCCGGTCTCAAGGAGGAGCCGCTGCAACCATTCCGGGCTCGGCCCGTTCTTCACGCCCCGGATGACCCGCCCGGTGAAGAGAGGACAGCCCTTCTCCTTCAGGCTCTCGTCGATCGTCACCCCGATCGGGCTCCTGAAGCTGCCCGCGACCGGCTCTACCGCCTGCGGCTTGAGCTTGCCCAGCCCCCGCGCCGCGAGGTCGCGGGCGATCCCGCGCACGCCCAGGGCATCGGGCCGGTTCGGGGTGATCTTGATGTAGATCATCGGGTCGTTGAGACCCTTCCAGTCGATGAACCGCGCACCAAGCTCGGCCTCCTCGGGCAGGTCGATGATGCCCTCGTGGTCGTCCGAGAGCATCAGCTCGCGCTCCGAACAGAGCATCCCGTTACTCTCGACGCCCCGGATCACGCCCGGCTTGAGGTCCACCCCGGTGCCCGGCACATGGGTGCCGACGGGCGCGAAGACGCCGTAGAGCCCGGTCCGCGCGTTCGGCGCGCCGCAGACCACCTGCACCTCCTCCATCCGGCCGCCGGGGCCGTCCGGGTAGGTGGCGACGCGGCAGAGCCGGAGCTTGTCGGCATTCGGATGCTGCACCGCCTCGATCACGCGGCAGATGCGGAACGCGCCCAGCCGTTCGGCCGGGTCCACGACCTCCTCGACCTCGAGCCCGAGATCGGTGAGCGCCTCGGTGATCTCGGCAAGCGAGGCCGCGGTGTCGAGATGCTTTTTCAGCCAGGAGAGGGTGAATTTCATTTTGTTTTTCCATTCGTCAGGCGAGGTTCAACCTGCCCCAAGGCGCGCTATTTTGCGCCATTCCACAGCATTCTTTGGAGACTAGCTGAAGTCGCAAGATCAACGCTCTCATCGCCAAAAAGCTCGATGCGCATTTCCTTGATCAGCTCACTGCGCTTGATGAGAAAATTCTTTCTTGCATCAGCATCACCGTGCTTCTGCTCTTCGGAAAGCGAAAGGCGCCAGTCCAAAAGCGCTGTCTCAACAGCCGCCGCGGTGCGTAACACCTGCTCGCTAGCATAGAGCTGAACAGAGTCGTAGGCGTGGCTAGCACGCGCATTTGTTTCATTTAGCACGCGCATGTGTGCGTCATCGATACTCGCATATAGCGCATCTCTCGAGACGTCTGTAAGCGCAGCAAGATAAGAGCGATAAGCCTCTTTCTTCTCGCGCAGTAGTGTTTCCCCTCGATCTATTTTCTTTTGCACGACATAGGTTATGCCAGCGACAATTGCGCCGATAATTGTCACGAGCAACGGAACGTAATTACTCACCTGCTCAACCCCCCATGCACCGTCGGCAAATCAAGGCCGGCAAAGCCGTAATGCCTCAGCCACCTGAGATCGCTCTCGAAGAACGCCCGCAGATCCGGGATCCCGTATTTCAGCATCGCCAGCCGGTCGATGCCGAGCCCGAAGGCAAAGCCCTGCCATTCGTTCGGGTCGATCCCGCCCGCCGCCAGCACCTTCGGATGCACCATGCCGGAGCCGAGGATCTCCATCCAGCCGTCGCCCTCGCCGATCTTCAGCTGGCCGCCCTCCCAGGAGCAGCGGATATCGACCTCGGCCGAGGGCTCGGTGAAGGGGAAATGCGAGGCGCGGAAGCGCAGTTCCACCGTATCTACCTCGAAGAACGCCCGGCAGAACTCCTCCAGCACCCATTTCAGGTTGGCCATCGACAGGTCGCGGTCGATCGCCAGCCCCTCGACCTGGTGGAACATCGGCGTGTGGGTCTGGTCCATGTCCATCCGGTAGACCCGGCCCGGCGCGATCACCCGCAGGGGGGCGCCGTGGGTCTGCATCGCCCGGATCTGCACCGGCGAGGTATGGGTGCGCAAGACATGCGGCGGCCGGTCGTCGCCTTCCGCGCGGGCCATGAAGAACGTGTCATGCTCCTGCCGCGCGGGATGCTCGGGCGGGATGTTCAAGGCGTCGAAATTGTACCAGTCGCTCTCGATCTGCGGGCCCTCGGCCACCGCGAAGCCCATGTCGGCGAAGATCGCGGTCACTTCCTCGGTCACCTGGCTCACCGGATGGATCGTCCCCATCCGCCGCGGCCGCCCCGGCAGCGTCACGTCGAGCCACTCGGCCTTCAGCCGCTCGTCGAGTGCTGCATCCGCCAGCGCCGCCTTCTTCGCGCGAAGCGCGGCGTCGATCTCGTCCTTGAGCCGATTGAGCGCCGCCCCGGCGGCCTGCCGCACGGCGGGGTCCATCTGGCCAAGCTCGCGCATCTTCAGCGAGATCTCGCCCTTCTTGCCAAGCGCGGCAAGACGGATCTCCTCCAGCGCGGTCTCGTCCCCCGCCCCGGAAATCCCTTCCAGATACTTGCCCTTGAGCGTGTCCAATCCGTCCATATGACCCTCCGGCGGCTACCGGCCTTCTGCTATCACACGGCCCCCCGAATTCAAGGCCGCCAAAGAAAAACCCCGCGACGGCCGTTCCGGCCACTCGCGGGGTTCACACTGTCCCTCTGGAGAGAGAGTTTACGCGAGCGCGGCCTTCGCCTTTCCGACGATGGCCTCGAACGCCGCCGGCTCATGCACGGCGAGATCGGCGAGCACCTTGCGGTCAACCTCGATCCCGGCCTTGGAGAGCGCGTTGACGAAGCGCGAATAGGTCATTTCGGCGTCGAGCGCCCGGACCGCGGCGTTGATCCGCTGGATCCACAGCGCGCGGAAATTGCGCTTGCGGGCCTTGCGGTCGCGGGTCGCGTACTGCTGCGCCTTGTCGACGGCCTGGGTGGCGGTGCGGAAGTTGCGCGAACGGGCCGAGTAGTAGCCTTTCGCCTTCTTGATCACCTTGCGGTGGCGGGCGTGGGTGACGACGCCGGATTTAACGCGGGACATGGGTCACTCTCCTCAGCGGTTGTACGGCATGTATTTCTTGACGATCTTCGCATCCGCGTCGGCCAGCAGCATCGTGCCGGTCGCCTTGCGGATGAAGTCCGTCGAGCGTTTGATCATGCCGTGACGCTTGCCGGCGACACCAGCCTTGACGCGGCCCGAGGCCGTCATCTTGAACCGCTTCTTGGCGGCCGATTTGGTCTTCATCTTGGGCATTTCCATCTCCTCGTCAGAGTGAACGCGCGACTCGGCAATGCCACTTGGCCGGCCTCGCGGGGTATTCGAGTGGCGCCCTATAGCCGCGTTGGCGGGGTTTGGCAAGGGCCGGGCGGCGTTCCGTCCGCATCGCGCGGCTTGCCCATATGCCCCGTCAGCGTTCGGCGGCGACCTTCGCATCCGTCAAGGGCACCCGTTCGCCCCGGCGGATGACCTTCGGGTCGTAGGGCTTGCGGGCGAAGACCTCGCGGACCATCGGGGCGAAGAATTCGAGCGGCAGGTCGTCGTAGTCGGGGTCAAAGCTCGCCTGGTCCCAGCGTTCGCAGAACTCGGCGCAGTCGTCGAAATAGGGGTGGCCGCGGTGGCGTTCGCGCTTGTTCTGGTCGAAGCCGTCGAGATGGTGGCCGTAGTAGAGCATCTGGAAGTCGCCGTGGGTCTGGACGCACCAGGAGCATTGCTCGCGGACGAAGGGCTTCAGGATCGTCGCGGCGTATTCGTCGTGATTGTAGGGGGCGTAGATGTCGCCGATGTCGTGGAGGAGGGCCGAGACCACCCAGTCGATGTCGGCGCCGTCGCGCCAGGCGCGGGTGGCGCTTTGCACCGAATGGCCGAGCCGGGTGATCTGGTAGCCCGAGAGGCTCTTGTCGAGGTCGACGAGGGCCGTCAGCAGCCGGTCGGCGGTGTGCTTGGTGTGGTCGATCTCGTGGGCGGTGAGGAATTCGTATTCTTCCTTCGTGCCGTCCTTCATCTGGGTAAAGCTGACTTTTTCCATTAGCGTGCCTCTGCGTACAGACCTTTGTCGTTGGTGGTGCCCTGCATCAGGAACTTGGCCTGAGCGGAGCGGATTTCCTCGTAGAGCGCAAGGCTCGCGGGGGTGAAGTTCGCCGTGGGGGCGGCGTAGTTGATGAAGTTGCCGACCCGGTCGGCGCCGCGGGCGAGCATCGCGTAGTCCTTGTCGCCGACAAGCTGGGCGATTTCCGGGGTCACGTAGCGGACGACGGCGCCGATGCGGCGGTCGTCGGTGGTGTTGGGGCCGGAGCCGTGGATCGTCAGCCCGTGGTGGAGGCTGATCTGGCCGGGCATGAGCTCGATCGGCACCCGGTCCTCGGGGGCGACGTCGACCTTGACCTCCTGTCCGCGCGAGAGGAGGTTGTCCTCGGCGAAGGTGTCCTCGTGCGGCAGGATCGGGTTGAGGTGGCTCGCGCGCACGAACTCCATGCAGCCCGAGGCGCGGGTCGCGGGCGAGAGTGCCAGCCACATCGTCACCATGCCGTCGATCGCGCCGAGGCCCCAGTAGGTCAAGTCCTGGTGCATCGAGACCTTATGCTTGGTGCGCGGCTCCTTGACGAAGAACTCCACCCCGTAGATCAGGAGGTCGGGGCCGAGGATGCCCTCCACGATGTCGAGGATCGCGGGGTCGGTGCCGATCCGGTGCGCCAACGGCAGCACACAGTTGGCGTTGACGCGCTTGTAGGTGTTCAAGGGCAGCGGCAGGCCGGCGTCGAGCCAGTCATGCTCGATTGTCTCCAGTTCCGAGCGCCAAGCGCGGGCCTTTTCGGCCGGAATCGCCTGGATCGGGAAGAGATAGCCGTCCTCCCAGTATCTCGCCTTCTCGGCCTCCGTGAGGCGGCCTTCGATCAAGGGTACACACATCGCAGTCTCCTGTCCGTCGCGTTGGGGAACGCTAACGCGGATGCGCCAAAGTTCAGAACGGTATCTCTTGCCGGTCAGGTTAAGCTGAGCTTATCCTCCCCGCATGGACCGCACCCGCATCCCCTCGTTGAACTGGCTCCGCGTCTTCGAGGCGGCGGCTCGGACCGAAAGCTTCGCCCGCGCGGCGGCGGAGCTGAACATGTCGCCCCCTGCCGTCAGCCAGCAGGTCAAGGCGCTGGAGAGCCATCTCGGCATGCCGCTTTTCACCCGGCACGCGCATGCGGTGCGGCTGACCGAGGCGGGGCGGGCCTACCTGCCCTCGGTGCAGATGTCGCTCGTCTCGCTGGAGACCTCGACGGCGGGGCTCTTCGGCCGGGCGCGGGAGGAGCGGCTCTACGTCCAGGCGGTGCATATCTTCGCGCAAGGCGTGCTGGCGCCTCTCTTCACCGATTTCACCGCCCGCCATCCCGATATCGCGCTCACCCTGACCACGGGCAACGCGGTCGAGGACTTCACCCATGCCTTTTCAGACCTGAAGATCATCTTCGGCGCGCCCTCGGCCTTCGGCCGCGCCCATGACCGGCTTATCGGCGAGGTGCTCTACCCGGTGGCGACGCCTGAGATCGCGGCGCGGATCAAGGCCCCGGCCGACCTTCTGGCGCATCCTTTGCTGGAGGTCGCGACCCACCGCGCCGGCTGGCCGCATGTGTTCGAGAGCCTGCGGCTCCTCGGCGCCGGGGCACGGGTGGTGATGGTGGATTCGACGGTGATGGCGGCGGCGCTGGCCGGCCACGGCGCCGGGATCGCGCTCGCCCGCGCGCCGGCGAGCGACCCGATCGTGCGGGCGCAGGGGCTGGTGCCCTGCCTGCCGGGCGTCGCGGTGCCGGGCTTGGAATACTACCACCTCATCTATCCCGATCCGGGCACGCTCCGCCGTCCGGCGCGGGCGTTCCGCAGCTGGCTGATGGAGCGGATGGCGGAGATGGCGCTTCCTGCGGCCCAATGCTGAGGCGAGGAGCGGCCCTCAGCGCAGCGCGGCCGGGCGGATCGTTGCGTCCTCGTCCGCCGAGATCTGCCGCTCGGTCTCGCGGCGGAGCTTGCGGCGCATCCGCTCGGGGTACTCGTCGTAATCCTCGGCCGTGACCACGAAGGCATTGCCGCCGGTCATCACGTTCTGCGCGAAATAGTCCGGCAGGCCCTCGTCGTCGCCGCGGATCACCAGCGCGTTCACGGTGATCGCCAGCGCCTCGAGGTCGGGGCGGATCTCGGCGGGCTCGGCGCCCTCGTTCGAACGCCCGTCGCCTGAGATGTCGATCACCCGGCGGCGGCAGGCTGGTGCGTCGATCACGACGTCGGTGGCGAAGCTCAGGGCCTCGCCGATGGCGGTGGAGAACTCGGTCCAGATCCGCGGCGCGGTCTCGACCCGGCGGGCCAGCGCCTTGAGGTCGGCAACGGAGCCGACCTTGGTCCAGCCGATGGTGAGGTCCTGACGCGAGGCGCCGGTCCATTGCATCAGCGCGACCACCGCCTGGCCCCGGACGAGCGCCTCGGTCACGACCGGATCGCGCAGCCCCTCGGCCAGTCCGCGCATCTGCACCGCGTATTCGCGCCGGTCGACCGACCCCGAGACATCGACCGCAAGAAGAAGCGCGAGTTCGCAGGCCCCGGCTTGCGCCGGAGTGAGGGCGACGAGGCTCAGGGCCCCGGCGAGGGCGGCGCGAAACCGTGTCATGGCCGAAGTTTAGCAGCGCCTGCCCGTTCCGGTCCATCGCGATCCGATCACATCGGCATCAGCGCCCAGTAGTCGAGATCGAGAAGCACGTCGGGCCGGTACTTGCCGTCGTCACCCTTCAGCGCGAAGGGCTCGGCGCCGTGGCGCACCGCCACGAGCCGCAGCCGGACCGCGCCGACGCCCGGCGCCGCGGTTTCGGCCTTGTCGAGCACCTCCGACCAGGCGCGCACGGTGTCGCCGGAAAAGCAGGGGTTGGCATGGGCGCCGGCGTTGAGGGCGACGATCACCTGAGCATTCGCAAGGCCATTGAACGAGAGCGCGCGGGCGAGCGAGATAACATGGCCGCCGTAGATCAGCCGCTTGCCGTCCTCGCGCTGGGTGGCGTCGAAATGCACCTTGGCGGTGTTCTGCCAGAGCCTTGTGGCGAGCATGTGCTCGGCCTCCTCGACGGTGACGCCGTCGACGTGGTCGATCTGCTCGCCCATCGCGTAGTCGCCCCAGCAGTGCGGCTCACCGGCGAGCGTGAAGTCGTAATGGGAGAAATCGAGCCCCTCGGGGATCACCAGGTCGGCGGCGGCGACGGCGGGCGCGAGCGCGGGGATCACGGTCTCGGGCGCGGGCGCGCTCGCGTCGCGCTTCCTGACCATCACCCAGCGGACGTATTCCATCACCGCCTCGCCCGCCTGGTTCAGGCCGCGGGTGCGGACATAGACGACGCCCGACTTGCCGTTCGAGTTTTCCTTCAGCCCGATGACCTCGGATTCCGACCGGAGCGTGTCGCCGGGCCAGACCGGCTTCAGCCAGCGGCCCTCGGCATAGCCGAGATTGGCGATGGCGTTGAGCGAGATGTCGGGCACGGTCTTGCCGAAGACGGTGTGGAAGGCGATGAGGTCGTCCATCGGCGCGGCGGCGAGGCCCGAGGCCCGCGCGAATTCGTCCGAGGAATAGAGCGCGCCCCGCGCCGGGTAGAGCGCGTGGTAGAGCGCCCGCTCGCCGCCCGAGACGGTGCGCGGCACGGCATGGGCGATCACCTCGCCGAGGGTGTAGTCTTCGAAGAAACGGCCCGGATTGGTCTTCATTGCTCGCCCAGTCTGATGTCAGGTGTGTAGGTGCCCGCCGTCTCCTTCACCACCGCCTGTCCGCAGCGCATCACGCCCTTCGCGGCGTCGAAGGCGTAGGTCGGCGCGCCGTGAAGCGCCCAGCCGCGATTGAGCGCGGCGGTGACCTTGTGGCAGAAGGCCGAGGTGTCGTCGTCGGAGAGGAAGCGGTAGAGTTTCATCCGTAGGTCCCGAGGAACGGGCTGTAGCCGAGCCAGTAATGCGCGCCCGCGATCAGCGCGTAGACGACGAGCGTGATTGCGGCCCCGATCAGGTCGGAGCGGAGCTTGCCGGTTGCCGGCGGCGTCCAGGGCTCCTGCGACGAGATCAGCGCCATCGAGACCAGGGCCCAGAGCCCGAGCCAGCCGAAGAGCACGGCCGAGGCCATGTCGCCGTTCACCAGAAGATGCGCCACCGCCCAGAGCGCCACCGAGAGCAGCATCGGGTGGCGCAGCTTCGTCTTCACGATCCCCTTCGAATGCGGCACGCCGATCAGGAAGACCGCGATCAGCATCAGCAGGTTGTTGAGATGCCCCATGCCGGGCCAGGGGGTGTAGACCGGATCGACCCCGGCGCGGCGGTAGCCGATCACTATCAGCGCAAGCGCGGCGATCGAGAGCACGGACACCAGCATCTTGCCCGGCAGGACGCCGAGCCGCGCCCGGAGGCCGGGCGCCACCCGCTTGAAGAGATGCGCCACGGTCCAGAGGACCAGGCCAAGGATCATCACTTGCATGTCGCACCTCGCGCGCCGGGGAAACCGGGCCGCAGTTTCCCCTAAATCGCGCGTTCCGCAATAGCCGAGGCGCGCGAGAGGATCTGCCTTGCCGTCACGGCATGCAGGTTCTCGACGATCTTGCCGTCGACCACGGCCACGCCCTGACCGGCGCGCTGCGCGGCGTCGAAGGCCTCGATCTGGCGGCGGGCGAGCTCGATCTCGGCCTCGGAGGGGGCGAATTCCTCGTTGGCGACCGGGATCTGCGCGGGGTGGATCACGGTCTTGCCGTCGAAGCCCATGTCGCGGCCCTGGCGGCATTCGGCCCGCAATCCGTCATCGTCCTTGAAGGCGTTGTAGACGCCGTCGATGACGATGCGGCCAAAGGCGCGGGCGGCCAGAAGGCAGAGCCCGAGGCTCGCCACCATCGGCTCGCGGTCGGGGCGGAAGCGGGTGCCGAGTTCCTTGGCGAGGTCGTTGGTCCCCATGACCATCCCGGCGAGCCGGGGATGGGCGGCGATGGCGGCGGCGTTGAGGATGCCGGCGGGCGTCTCCATCATCGCCCAGAGCGGTACGTCGGGGATGAGGGCGGCCACCGCATCCACATCGGCGGGCGAACCGACCTTGGGGATGAGGATCGCGTCGACCTTCGCGCCCCGGAAAGCGGCGGCGTCCTCGCGCCCCCAGGGCGTGTCGAGCCCGTTGATCCGCACGATCTTCGCACGGGTGCCGTAATCGGCCGTGGCGAGCACACCGGCGAGGAGCGCGCGGGCATTGTCCTTCTCGTCGGCCGCCACCGCGTCCTCGAGGTCGAAGATGATCGCGTCGGCCGGCAGTTCGCGCGCCTTTTCCAGCGCACGCTCGCGGGCGGCGGGGATGTAGAGCACCGAGCGGTAGGGGCGCATCCGGTCGTCGGAAAGGGGCATCGAACTCTCCTCGCAATATTATTTCGCAAATGACCACATTCCCGGCAGATTCCGCAAGCCCATAAATGCCGCAGCGCAGAAATTTCTTCGCGACCGCGAAAACCCGCCGGTCAGGCGGCGAGAAGCTCGCACAGGATCCCGGCCGCCGCGGCGCAGGCCTCTCGACTCACGTCGAGATGGGTACAGGCGCGGACCCGGCGCGGCCCGAACGGCACGAGCAGCACCCCGCGCTCCGCCGCCCGCCGCACGAGGGTCGCGGCGTCGGGCGCGCCGGGCGCGAGGTCGAAGACGACGATGTTGCTCTGCACCGTCGCGAGGTCGAGCGCCACCCCCTTCGCCCCGGCCAGCGCCCCGGCGATCAGCCGCGCATTGGCGTGGTCCTCGGCGAGCCGGTCGATGTTGTGGTCGAGCGCGTGGAGCCCGGCGGCGGCGACGATCCCGGCCTGCCGCCAGGCGCCGCCGAGCATCCGCCGGATCCTGATGGCACGGGCGATGGTCTCGGCCGGCCCGGCGATGACGCTGCCGATCGGGCAGCCGAGCCCCTTCGAGAGCGCGATCGACACGAGGTCGAAGGGCGCGGCGAGCCGTTCCGGCGCCAGCCCGGTCGCGCAGGCCGCGTTGAAAAGCCGCGCGCCGTCGAGATAGCTCGCCATCCCGAGCGCGGCGGCGCGGGCGCAGACCGCCTCGGCCTCGGCGTGGGGAAAGACGATGCCGCCGCCGCGGTTGTGGGTGTTCTCGACCACGACGAGGGTGGTCGGCGGGTAGACGACATGGCCCGCGGGCTTGAAGGCGGCGTCGAGATCGGCGGCGGTGAAGAGCCCGCCCCTCCCGATCGCCGCGAACTGCACCCCGGCATTGGCGGGCGCGGCGCCGGTCTCGTGCCAGGCGACATGCACCTCCTGCCCGACGATCACCTCGTCGCCGGGCCGGGTCAGGAGCTTCAGCGCGATCTGGTTGGCCATCGTGCCGCTCGCGACGAAGAGCGCGGCCTCCTTGCCGAGCCGCTCGGCCACAACCTGCTGGAGCCGGTTGACGCTCGGATCCTCGCCGTACTGGTCGTCGCCGACGGGGGCGGCGGCCATCGCGGCGCGCATCGCTTCGCCGGGCGCGGTCACGGTGTCCGATCTGAGGTCGATCCGGTCGTTGCCCATCTGTCCCTCCGATGTTGCACGGGACCGATCCTAGCAGATTCCCGGCACCGGAACGCGGGCGCGCGCCGGGTTAACCACATTTACCGCATCGCGGCGCAGGATCGCCCCGTCACCGCCCGCCGGAAGCGCGGGCCATAGGAAGGGACGCCCATGAAACAGCAGCTTTTCGCCCTGTCGCTCGGCTTCGTTGGGGTGATCCTCGCCACCGAGTACGCCTTCGGCGCACCGGCCCGTCCGCACCCGGCAATCACCGTTGACGCCCGTCAGACCACCGACAAGAGGTGCTTCAGGGAAATCAGCAAGAGCGCCCAGGTCACCAGCCGGAAGAAGAGCTCCGTCGGGATCACCCGGACCAGCCATACCCCGGCGAAGACCGACGCAACGGCAGGCAGCATCAGCACCGCCGCGACGCCGAGATTGGCCGGCGAGAGCTGGCCGAGCGCCCAGTAGGGCACGAGCTTCACCGCGTTGACGAAGGCGAAGAACACCGTCGCCGTGCCGGCGAAGGCCGCCTTCTCCAGCCGCAGGGGCAGCACGTAGACCTGATACGGCGGCGCCCCGGCATGGCTGACGAAGCTCGTGTAGCCCGCGACCGCCCCCCAGAAGAGCCCCGGCCCGACCCGCGCCGGTCCGGGGGCCGCCGGCGGCGCGGGGCGCAGCAGGAGGTTCAGCGCGAACACAAGCCCGATCGCGCCGACGATCCCGGTCACCAGCCGCTCGGACACCTGCGCCGCCGTCAGCCAGCCGAAGCCGATGCCGAGGACCGCCGCCGGGGCGAGGATCGCGAGCACGCGCCGGTCGAAGACGCGGCGGTAGGCCCAGAGCCCGAAGACATCCGAGGCGATCAGCACCGGCAAGATCAGCCCCGCCGCCGTCACCGGCGGCACCACGAGCGCGAGGACCGGCACCCCGAGCATCGCGACCACCGGCAGCCCGCCCTTCGACAGACCGACGAGCACCGCCGCCAGCACCGCAACCGCCCAGAAGACGCCGCCTTCCATCACCCGGAACCCCGCCCGACAATGTCGCCCGGCATAGCCGATGGGTCGCCCGGCGCAAAGCAATCTCGTGATGCCGCAGCGCAGCGGACTTGCGCGACGGGCCGCGAGGGGCTACCCAATGCCGCGACATTCACCTGGACCCGGAGACAAATCATGGCCAGACCCAAGATCGCCCTCATCGGCGCGGGGCAGATCGGCGGCACCCTCGCCCATCTCGCCGCGATCAAGGAACTCGGCGACGTCATCCTCTTCGACATCGCCGAAGGCACGCCGCAGGGCAAGGCGCTCGACATCGCGCAGTCCGGTCCGGTCGAAGGGTTCGACGCGAAGCTCAAGGGCGCCAATGATTACAGCGACATCGCCGGCGCCGACGTCTGCATCGTCACCGCCGGCGTGCCGCGCAAGCCCGGCATGAGCCGCGACGATCTTCTGGGCATCAACCTCAAGGTCATGAAGTCGGTGGGCGAGGGCATCAAGACCCATGCCCCGAACGCCTTCGTGATCTGCATCACCAACCCGCTCGACGCCATGGTCTGGGCGCTGCAGCAGTTCTCGGGCCTGCCGGCCGAGAAGGTCGTCGGCATGGCCGGCGTGCTTGATTCGGCGCGTTTCCGCCACTTCCTCAGCCTCGAGTTCAACGTCTCGATGAAGGACGTCACCGCCTTCGTGCTCGGCGGCCACGGCGACACGATGGTGCCGCTGGTGCGCTACTCGACCGTCGCCGGCATCCCGCTGCCGGATCTGGTCAAGATGGGCTGGACCACGCAGGAGAACATGGACGCCATCGTCCAGCGCACCCGTGACGGCGGCGCAGAGATCGTCGGGCTCCTGAAGACCGGCTCGGCCTTCTACGCCCCCGCCGCCTCGGCGATCGAGATGGCGGAAGCCTATCTCAAGGACCAGAAGCGGCTGCTGCCCTGCGCGGCTTACGTCGACGGTGCCTTTGGCCTCAAGGGGCTCTATGTCGGAGTGCCGACGATCCTCGGCGCCGGCGGCGTCGAGCGCATCGTCGACATCAAGCTCAACGACGACGAGCAGGCGATGTTCGACAAGTCGGTCGACGCGGTGAAGGGCCTCGTCGCCGCCTGCAAGGGGATCGACCCGTCGCTGGCTTGACCTCGCGCCGAAACTGGAATCTCCTGAAGCGCGGGCCGTCACCGGCCCGCGCTTTTCTTTTGATCCAAGGTGTTGAGCATATGCGCAAGTTATTCCCCCCGATCCTCCTCGGCGGCCTCCTCGCGATGGCCAGCCTCTCTCCCGCCCAAAGCCAGACGCCCCCCGGTCTGCAGGCGCGGATCGACGCGCTGGCGGGCGAGGCGGAGACGCATGGATTCGAGCTCGGCATGCTGCAAACCCTCCGCGCGGTCGAGAAGGCGCTGCAGACGCGCTATGAATACGGGGTCGGGCAGAACCTCAGGATGGTGCCGGTCTTCCGCATCGGGCCCGTGGTGGACATCAACCCCCGCCCCAAGCCGGCTGCGCCCGACACATTGTCGCGGATCGTCGAGACCTTCCTCGCCGATCTCGATCAGGCGCGCGCCACCCTCTCCGCCTCCGGTGCAGAAGCGCAGCCCTTCGAGCTGACGCTGCAGGACCTCTGGTTCGATCTCAACGCGGATGGTGAGCGCGCCGACGGCGAAGGCGCGGTGGAGCTTCTCGCCCCGATCGTGCTCGGCCGGGCCGGCCGGATCGCGCTACAGGACGGCACGCTCGCCGCCCCGATCACGATCCGCTTCGACGAGGCCGATCACGCCTGGCTCATGGCCTATACCCGGATGCTCGGCGGTTTCGGCAACCTCTTCCTCGCCTTCGACCCGACCGCGGCGCTCGAGGACATGGCCCGCGCCCGCGCTGCGCTGGCGGAGGCGCCCGAGATCGAGAATTTCTACGACATGGACCAGGTGGCGGCCGATATCGCCGCACTCGAGGCGCAACGGCGCGATCTGGACGCGCGGCTGGAACCGCTGGAGGACCAGCTCAAGCCCCTGCGCGAGCGCCAGCGGGAACTCGTCGAAGCCATGCACACGGCGACCGACGAAACCGCGAAACAGGCGCTCAAGGCCGAACTTGACCCGCTTCTGGAGGAGCTTCGCACCCTGAACGAGGCCCGGAACGCGCTCTTCCGCGACCAGCAGATGATCCGCGCCGAACTCCAGTCGGCCAAGGCCAGGCTGCCCGGCCGCGACACCCTGCCGAAGCCCGGCATGGAGCCCGAGTTCGACACGCTCCTCGTCGTCCTCACCGCGCTCCGCCAGCAACCCGACCCCGCGCGGCTCGCCGCCGCCCGCGACGACTGGCGCGCGATGATCGCCGAGAACCGGCGGTTCTGGGCCGCGCTCACCGCCGAGACCGACGACGACCGCGAATGGATCCCGAACCCGTCTCAGAGCGCCGCGCTTCCGGTCACCCTGCCGCCCGGCGTGGCCGAGGCCTGGCAGGCCATTCTCGCCGATGCCGAGGCGGTGCTCGACGGCCGGCTCCTCGTGCCGCATCCGCTGCTGCCGCCGGGCTACGGGATCGACCTGTCCGTCTATGTCGAGGATCCCGCGCCCATCGACATCCTCGAATGGATCCACGGCAAGGGCGCCTACCCCTATGCCGCGAAGGGCCCGCGCATCAGCGCCCAGAGCTGGCGCGCGTTCGAGCGGCTGACGGCCGGAAACGCCGGGGGCTTCGCGCTCTACTTCAACTGATCTCGGCCCGCGCGAATCGGGTTTTCGACTTTGTGATCACACTTTTTCGAGCCGTGATCACAAAATGTCGAATTATCCCCTCCGGGCGGGTTTTCCCGCATTTATCGCTTCGTCACGGGCCTCTCCCATGCGATGAGCGGGCCAGACCGAATGGAACGGGGATCAGCGATGAACATCCACGAATACCAGGCCAAGGCCCTTCTGCGCAGCTACGGCGCGCCGGTGTCGGACGGCCGCGCCGTCCTCAGGGCCGAGGAAGCCAAGACCGCCGCGGGCGAGCTC
>NZ_JAOVQO010000013.1:0-144990 GCF_025673475.1 Albidovulum salinarum
ACACCGCCACGCGGCGCGCGGTGCGCGAGATGATCGAGGCCTTCGGCGCCTTCATCGAGGTCCATGTCGCGACCTCGCTTGAGGAATGCGAGCGCCGCGACCGCAAGGGGCTCTACAAGCTCGCCCGTGAGGGCAAGATCAAGGAGTTCACCGGCGTCTCGGATCCCTACGAGGAGCCGCAGAACCCCGAGCTCAAGGTCGAGACCGAGAACGTCGACGTCGACAACTGCGCGCATCAGGTGATCCTGAAGCTTGAGCAGATGGGACTGATCAGGGCCTGACGCATAAAGATAGAGAAGGCCCCGAGGAACTCCTCGGGGCCTTCTCTTTTACCCCTGTCACCCTGCGCGGCGCATCCGTCTCAAGAGCCCGTCCTTCAACACGAAGTGGTGAAGCATTGCGCCGGCGACATGTAAGGCGACCAGCGCGACGAGAAGGTTGAACATCGCCTCGTGGACGTCGCCCAGATCCCGAATCCCTCCGAACCAAGCGGCGAGGCCGGTGGCGGGCATCGCGATCATCAGCGCGTATAGCGACCAATGCGTCACTGCGGCGACGGCCTTCACGCCCGGATGGCCGCCCTCGGGCGCCGCTGGCGCGCCATGCCGAAGCCGCAAATACAACCGCGCGAGCGCCAGCGCGAGAATTGCGCCGCCTGCGACGACATGAACGAGCAGCGCGCCCGGTCCGACCTCCTCGCCGCGACCGAAGGCGCGCCACGCGGAGGCAATCGCATTCCCGCTGCCATAGCTCACGACGATGAGCGCAAGAACGATCCAGTGCAGTGCGATCTGTACGCGAGTATACCCTGACGCCTGTTTCATCTGCTCCTCACACATTCCCGGCGGATATCATCCGCCTTCGACCGAACGCGTGGCGCGACGAAATCCGTCGCGAAGAAATCAGATGCTCAGTGGACGCTGACCGGAGCCATGTCGTTCTGGCGCGCGAGGATAAAGGCCATCTCGCGGTCCTTGACCAGCGCCAGCCGCTCGCCGCTCGCATCATGGACCGCGTAGAGCGTGTCGAGACCGTCCGCCTGCGCCTGGATCTCCTCGGGCAGGTCGGAAACCTCCACCGCGCGGACATAGACGATGCGCTCGCCCGCCTCGGGTCCGAAGTCGTACTTGGTGTGCATGTTACCCTACCTCCTTACCCTTTGGTGATGCGGATCGTCTGCACCACCTTCTCCGGCACCGAGCGGCGCAGATCGACATGGAGAAGTCCGTTCTCCATCGTCGCGCCGGCGACGTCGACGCCCTCGGCCAGAACGAAGCTGCGCTGGAAGGCCCGCGCGGCGATGCCGCGATGCAGGAACACGCGGCCCTCGTCGGCATCGTCGGCCTGGCGGCCGCGAATCATCAACTGCCGGTCCTCGACGGTGATGCCGATGTCGTCCTCGCGGAAACCGGCCACCGCCAGCGTGATGCGGAACTCGTGCTCGGAGGATTGCTCGATATTGAACGGCGGATAGCCGTCATTGCCGGACTTGGCTGTGCGCTCCACCAATCGCTCCAACTGGTCGAACCCCAGAAGGAAAGGGTGGGCGGCAAAGGTCAGTTTTGTCATCTCTGCATGTCCTCGGATACAAGCGACACATCGCGGAACCCCGGTTTCCGGCAGTCCCGCACTGGGAATATGGATATCTCGCGCCGCCGCGACAAGGCATGGCGACGCTAAATGCTTCCCGCAATCACGCGGAATTGCTATCTTTCCAAGGCCGCGATGCCGCGACTCAAGAACACAGGGATGGAATGAACGTCCGAATGGAAATGGACAACACGGAGGTTCTGCGCGTCAAGCTCGAGGTACTCCGACAGGAGCACCGCGATCTCGACGAGGCGATCCATTTGATGGAGACCTCCGGCCGCGCCGATCAGCTCACGCTGAAGCGGCTGAAGAAGCAAAAGCTGATGCTGAAGGACCAGATCGCGCGGATCGAGGACATCCTTACCCCCGACATCATCGCCTGACCCCCAATCAGACCGCGAGCCACCAGAACCCCGCGCCGAGCGCGAGGCAAAGCGGCCCAAAAAGCCGCCGGTCGAGTGTCGCGAAGGGCTCCTCTGGATAGCGCCGGCGCCAGGCCGGCAGCCACGCCGCGACGCCGCGTCCGGCGAGGATCGCGCCCGTTAGCGCGAGCGCGAAGTCGCGCGGCAGGCCCGGCGCCCACCAGAGAAACGAGGCCGCCGCCATCAGTGCCGATGCGCCCAGCGAACAGGCCACCGCACCCGGCATATCCTGTCGGCCCGGCGTGCCGATCACCGCCCGCGCCAGCGCCGCTTCATCGCGTAGCGGAAACCAGAATCCGATTCCCCAGGCGATGTGCAGCACCGCCAAGAGCATGAGGATCGTCGTGAGCGCCAGGACGAGAAGCGTCATGACGGCACCCTAGCGCGGGCCCCGGCGCCGTCAACCGCCGCCACCGGGCGCAATCCGCCCCCGATCCGCCGGTTCGGGCCCTTGCCCCGCCCCCGCCCGTCGCTATAGTGCGCGCTCCATTCCGGGGGTGAAGGACAGCACCATGAGCGTGAAGGTCGGCATCATCATGGGGTCGCAGTCCGACTGGCCCACGATGAAGGAGGCGGCATCGGTTCTCGACGAGCTGGGCATCGCCTACGAGGCGAAGATCGTCTCGGCGCACCGCACGCCCGACCGGCTCTGGGCCTATGGCAAGGCGGCTACGGACCGGGGCTTGCAGGTGATCATCGCCGGCGCCGGCGGAGCCGCGCATCTGCCCGGCATGATGGCCTCGAAGACCCGCGTCCCGGTGATCGGCGTGCCGGTCCAGACCAGGGCGCTTTCGGGCGTCGACAGCCTCTATTCCATCGTCCAGATGCCCAAGGGCTACCCGGTCGCCACGATGGCCATCGGTGCGGCCGGCGCCGCCAATGCCGGGCTGATGGCCGCCGGTATCCTCGCCCTTCAGGACCCCGCCCTCGCCGTCCGGCTCGATGCCTGGCGCGACGCCCTTTCCGCCTCGATCCCCGACGAGCCCAAAGATGACTGACACCCTGCCCGCCGGTTCCGTGATCGGCATTCTCGGCGGCGGCCAGCTTGGCCGCATGCTCTCCGTCGCCGCCGCGCGGCTCGGCTACAGAACCCATATCTACGAGCCGATGGCCAATCCGCCGGCGGCCGATGTCGCCCATGCCGTGACGACCGCGCCCTACGAGGATCTCGCCGCACTTGAAGCCTTCGCGAAGTCGGTCGCCATCGTCACCTACGAGTTCGAGAACATTCCGACCTCGGCCTTGGACGCGCTCGAGGCGCATTGCCCGATCCATCCGAACCGCCGCGCGCTCTCGATCAGCCAGGACCGGCTTATCGAGAAATCGTTCCTGCGCGATCTCGGCCTGATGACCGCGCCCTATGCCGCCGTCGACGACGCCGCCGACCTCGCCGAGGCCGTCGAGGAGATCGGCACGCCGTCGATCCTCAAGACCCGGCGGCTCGGCTATGACGGCAAGGGCCAGGAGCGGCTGAAATCCCCCGATGACGCCGAGGCGGCGCTGGCCGCGATGAAAGACGCGCCGGCGATCCTCGAAGGCTTCGTCGAGTTCAGCCACGAGGTCTCGGTCATCGCCGCGCGCAGCCTCACCGGCGAGGTCGCGGCCTTCGATCCGGGCGAGAACGTGCATGTGGGCGGTATTCTCAGCACGACGACCGTGCCCGCGCGGCTGACCGAGGCCCAGCGCACCGACGCCGTGCTCCTCGCCGCCAAGATCCTCAACGCGCTGAAATATGTCGGCGTCATGGGCGTGGAGCTCTTCGTCACGAAGAAGGGCCTCATCGTCAACGAGATCGCGCCTCGCGTGCACAATTCCGGCCACTGGACCCAGAACGGCTGCGCCGTCGACCAGTTCGAGCAGCACATCCGCGCCATCGCGGGCTGGCCCTTGGGCGACGGATCGCGCCATTCCGACGTGGTGATGGAGAACCTGATCGGCGACGACATCGCCCGCATCCCCGCGATCGCGCGCGAGAAGCACACGGCGATCCATCTCTACGGCAAGGCCGAGGCGCGGGCGGGCCGCAAGATGGGCCATGTGAACCGCGTCACCCCGCGCTAAGCGTCAGCCCCCGGGCAGATGCGCGACGATCCTGAGGGGGCCGCCCGAGCCGCCCTCGATCATCATCGGCAGCGCCACGATCATCGCGCCAGTCGCGGGAAGATCGCTCATGTCGCCGACATTCTCGAAGGCCGGGATGTTGTGGGTCATGAGCTCGACATGGGCCGCGAAATCCTTCGACTGGCCATAGTCGATCGACGGCGTGTCGATCCCGACGGCGGCGATCCCGCGTTCCACCAGCAGCGCCGCGCCATCGGCCCCGAGACCGGGGAAATGCAGCTTCGCCACCGCCTCCTCGCCGCGCTCGTCGGTCCCCATATAGGCGGTGCGGTCACCGTAGAGCCCGGCCCGCCCGGTGTTCAGGAGCACGATCGTGCCGGCCCCGATCGGCCCGTGCTCGGCCTCGAACGCCTCGATATCGGCGGCGCTCACGCGGTAGTCGACATCGGCCGCCGCCTTTTCCGCCACGTCAATCACCACGCCCGGCCCGATGAGCCGGTCGAGCGGCACCTGATCCGTCGTATGCGCCCCTTCGGCGAAGTGGATGGGCGAGTCCATATGGGTGCCACCGTGCTCGGCGGCGGCGAAATTATAGGCCGAGTAGAACCAGCCGCCCTCGGTATGGCCGTGGAAGACCTCGGTCTTGGTGAACATCTCGGCCGTCGGCCAGTAGACCGAGTTCTCGTTGAAGGGATGGGTGAGGTCGATCCAGCGCCCCGCGGTGAGGTCCTGCGCCGTGGCCGACAGCGCGAGGCCGCACCAGAGGACGGCGGTCGACAGTCCGGTATGCATGGCAATCCCCCTGTCTGAGGTCGAGCGGCGTTGCAAGGCGCCGCGGCCATTCACAGGGTAGCGCAGCCGGACCCGGCGACCAAGTCGCCAAGGCTCACTCGATCAGCCGCTCGGCGGCCTCGAGATAGGTGAGGTCGTGGTCGAACCGGCCTTCCGCGAGGAACTCCAGAACCTGGGCAATCACCAGCGGGTTGTTCATCATGAAAGTGTGCGTGACGGGCAGCACGATATGATCCCGCATCCCGCCGATCCGCGTGCTGTCGACGCTGACCTTGCCATCGTCCTCGCCCTTGATCACCGCCGAATAGACCGGGTTGAGCGACCGGTTCCCCGCGATGATGCCAAGGTCGAACTGGACCGCCGGCAGCGCGTTCGGAACACTTCCCGGCCCGGTGCCAAGCTCCAGCCCCGCCGGGCCGTTGATCCAGCGGAACGGGCCGAGATCGCCGAAGGCGTCCACCAGCTCCGAGCCGTGGTTGGGCGGCGCCAGCATCACCACCCGCCCCATCCGCTCCGGCCGGTTGTCGGCCAGCCAGGCCCGGACCAGGATGCCGCCCATCGAATGGGTGACGAACGACACCTGCTCCGCGCCGCATTGTCCGACCGCGGGGCCGACATATTCGGCCACAAGTTCGGCGACCGGCGCCTTCGTGGACGGGTAGTCGACGTTGATCACCTGGTGCCCTGCCCGCTCCAGCGCCGCCCTCATCACCAGCAACGACGTGTCGGTCCGCGCCAGCCCATGCAGCAGCACGATGCAATCGGCCCGCACGGGGCCGGCGGCAATGGTCGCAAGGGCGAGAAGCAGCGGCTTGATCATGGTTCTGACATAAGAAATTCTCGCCCGCGAAGCGAGCCCCTTGCTCTCGCCCCGACGCTTCGTCACTCTGGCGCGATGAAATCCCGACTGCCCCGTCTGGCAACCCGCGCCATAATCCTCGCCGAGGGGAGGCTTCTGCTCGTCAACGCCTTTGCCGGCCGGCGCTCGGATCTCTGGTGTGCGCCGGGTGGTGGGGTGGAGCCGGGCCGCTCGCTGCCGGACAATCTCAAACGCGAGGTGCACGAGGAATGCGGGCTCGACATCGCGGTCGGGCCGCTCGCGCTGGTCAACGAGTTTCACGATCCGCGCACCGGGTTCCATCAGGTCGATCTCTTCTTCCGTTGCACGATCACCGGAGGCCGGCTCGATCCCGGCTGGGCGGACCCGTCGCGCGTCGTTCATACCCGCCGCTTCTTCGCGCGAGAAGAGCTGCAAGATATCCGGCTGAAGCCCGACAGCCTGCCGCGCATCGCCTTCGGCGCGGAAGGACCCGCCCATTACGACCCGCTGGAGGTCATCGTCCAATGAGCCGCGCCTTTGTGAAGGAGGACGGGCCCGACAACGAGCCCCTCCCCGATCTTCCCGTCTCGCCGCATCCGAACTACGTCACGCCGCGCGGGCTCAAGGCCTTGCGCGACCGGCTCGCGACACTCCAGGCCGAGCTTGCCCGGCTCAAGGCGCGCGCCGAGCGGCTCGACAAGCTGCCGGAAAAGGCCGCAGAGCGCGATATCCGCTACGTCGAGGCGCGGCTCCGCTCGGCGATCCCCGTCGACCCGGCTGACCAGCCCTCGGGCGAGGTCGCCTTCGGCGCGCGGGTGACCGTGGCCGACGAGGACGGCGCGGAGGCGGTCTACGAGATCACCGGCGAGGACGAGGCCGACGCGAGCCTCGGCCGCATCGCGCCGCAATCGCCGCTCGCGCGCGCGCTTCTCGGCGCGCGGGTGGGCGACGTGGTGGAGTGGAAACGCCCGGCGGGGCGGGCGGAGCTGGAAATCCTCGCCATCGCCTATGCCTGACGGGCCGGGCGCACCGCGAAGGCGACGCCGCCGAGGACGAGGATCGCCGAGAGCGCGAAGCGTAGGGTAAGGACCTCGCCCAGAAGCGCCATCCCGCCTACCAGCGCGATCACCGGCACGGTGAGCTGCGCCACCGCGCCCCGCGCGGCGCCAAGCTCGGGCAGCACGCGGTACCAGAGCGCGTAGCCAAGCCCCGAAGTCACCGCGCCCGAGATCACCGCGAGGAGCACCCCCGCCGCCGTCGCCGGAACCGCGTCCGCCGGGGCGTATGCGAAGACGAGCCCCGCCACCGGCACCGCGAGGATGAAGTTCCAGGCCGTGGCGCCGAGCGGGTCGCGGGCGCCCCGCGCCGAGAGCGAGTAGAAGCCCCAGCCGATCCCCGCCGCCGCCATCAGCGCAGAATGCAGCAGGACCTCGCCGGCGCCCGATCCCGGCGTAAGGAGGTAGACCAGCCCGAGGAAGGCCATTCCCGCCCCGACCCAGCGCCGGGCCGGCACCCGCTCGCCTAGCGCCAGCGCGCCCGCGAACATCGTGACCTGCACCATCCCGAAGAGGATGAGCGCCCCCGACCCGGCATCGAGCGCGAGATAGGCGAACGAGAAGCCGAAGAGATAGACGAGCAGCGACAAGGATCCCGCGACCCGCCCCCGTGTACCGGGCCAGACCGCGCCGCGCCCGGCCAGTGCCCGCAGCCCGACCAGCGCCCCGAGCATGCCCGCCCCGGCCAGAAGCCGGATCACCGCGAAATCGACCGGACCGATCAGCCCCGTCCCGACCGCCATCCGGTTCAGCACCGAATTCGCGGCGAACGCCGTCATGGTCAGCGCGGTGAGCAAGAGCAGTCGCATGGCCCTGCGTACACCGCCATGCCCGCGCCGCCAACGGCCTTCGTCGCGCGACCGGAGGGGTTAAGTCCTGCGCCCAACGCGGATCATGGCGGGCGTGGTTTCTTCTCCGGAAACGGGAGCAGCGTTGCGTCGTGGCGACGGAGGGCGTGCGTCGACCACCAGCCACGCGCCCGCATTGCGGAGCATGGCCGACGGTCGCGCGAAATCGACGAATCGCCGAGGTGTTCGCGCACCATCCCCTGGAGATCACGTCCAGCGGCTGTTCATGGCCGGATGGTCCGCTCGATCAGCTCGTTGACCTGTGCTGGGGTCTCGATGGACGATGAATGGCCCGCCCGCGTGAACACGACCAGTTCCGATCCCCCGATGGCAGCGTGCATGCGTCGGGATTTTTCGGGCGCGGTGGCCACGTCCTCGTCTCCGACACCGATGCCGACGGGCAGATCGATCCGCTCCAGAAGATCGACGCAGCCGTCGCGGTCTATCACGCTGGCGACCGCGCGGGTAATGCCGACGCGGTCATTTGACAGGATCGCCTGCGACCACCGTTCCCGGTCCCTTGCCCGGGACGGATCCGTCAGGAATGTCCGTCCGAACATGATCGGCATCACGCGACCGATGACGGCCCAAAGACCGATCCAGCGGGCGATGAAGTTCAGCATCCGGTATTTCGGGACATTCTCTCTTGGCTCGGGGTCGGCGGTGGTTTCGAGCAGGGTCAACGACTTCAACAGGTCCGGATGGCGCGCCGCCAAACGCATGCCGACGAAGCCGCCCATGCTCAGACCGACAAAATGGCACGGTGCGACGCCAAGATGTCGGATGAGAGCCGCGGCATCCTCGGTCAGGGTCTCGATATCATACCCGATCTTGGTCACGCCGCTCTTGCCCTGGCCTCGGTGATCGTAGGCAACGCAGCGGTATCGGTCCCGGAAATGGGCCACCTGCGCCTCGAACATGGCGCCGCTGAACAATAGCCCGTGCGAGAAGACGATCGTGTCGCCATCTCCGCCAGTGTCGGAAAAGTAAATGCGCGCGCCATTGAGTTCGGCGTATGGCATGCCACTGTCTCCTTCACAGGCCATCGGACGGCAGACTAACACACCCCGGTCGCGGGCACAGTTATCGGTCGATCAAGATCGGTAACCGCCCGTTCGGGGCCCACACCGATCCGACGCACAGCCAAGTCATTCCCAAGAAGAAAGGGGCCCCTCGCGGAGCCCCTTCCCTGTTCCTAAGCGGAACGGCGTGATTACATCATGCCGCCCATGCCGCCCATGTCGGGCATGCCGCCGCCGGCAGCACCCTTCGGCTCGGGCTTGTCGGCGACCATGGCTTCGGTCGTGATCAGGAGACCGGCCACCGAGGCCGCGTCTTCCAGAGCCGTCCGGGTCACTTTCGCCGGGTCGATGACGCCGAACTTGAACATGTCGCCATATTCTTCGGTCTGGGCGTTGAAGCCGAAGGCGAGGTCCTTCGATTCACGGACCTTGCCGGCCACGACCGCACCGTCGACGCCGGCGTTCTCGGCGATCTGGCGCAGCGGCGCTTCGAGCGCGCGGCGCACGATGGCGATGCCGGCTTCCTGGTCGCCGTTGTCGCCCTTCATGCCTTCGAGAGCCTTCGCCGCCTGGACGAGCGCCACGCCGCCACCGACGACGATGCCTTCCTGAACGGCCGCACGGGTCGCGTTCAGCGCGTCATCGACGCGGTCCTTGCGCTCTTTCACTTCGACTTCGGTCATGCCGCCGACGCGGATGACGGCGACGCCGCCAGCGAGTTTCGCAACACGCTCCTGCAGCTTCTCACGGTCGTAGTCCGAGGAAGTTTCCTCGATCTGGGTGCGGATCTGGGCGACGCGCGCCTCGATCTCGGACTTCTCACCGGCGCCGTCGACGATGGTGGTGTTGTCCTTGGTGATCGAGACCTTCTTGGCGCGGCCCAGCATGTCGATGCCGACATTCTCGAGCTTCATGCCGAGGTCTTCCGAGATGACCTGACCACCGGTCAGGATCGCGATGTCCTGCAGCATGGCCTTGCGGCGGTCGCCGAAGCCCGGCGCCTTCACGGCGGCGATCTTCAGGCCACCGCGGAGCTTGTTGACGACGAGCGTGGCCAGGGCCTCGCCCTCGACGTCTTCCGCGATGATCAGGAGCGGCTTTTGCGACTGGATGACCGACTCCAGCAGCGGAACCATCGGCTGCAGCGACGAGAGTTTCTTCTCGTGCAGGAGGATCATCGCGTCTTCGAGCTCGGCGATCATCTTGTCCGGGTTGGTGACGAAGTACGGCGAGAGGTAGCCGCGGTCGAACTGCATGCCCTCGACGACTTCGGTCTCGGTCTCGAGGCCCTTGTTCTCCTCGACGGTGATCACGCCCTCGTTGCCGACCTTCTGCATCGCGTCGGCGATCTGACGGCCGATCTCGGCCTCGCCGTTCGCGGAGATGGTGCCGACCTGAGCGACTTCGGCGGAGTCAGCGACCTTGCGGGCCGCGCCCTTGATGTGCTCGACGGCCTTGTGCACGGCGAGGTCGATGCCGCGCTTGAGGTCCATCGGGTTCATACCGGCGGCAACCGACTTCAGGCCCTCGCGGACGATCGCCTGGGCGAGAACGGTCGCGGTGGTGGTGCCGTCGCCGGCCTCGTCGTTGGTGCGGGAAGCGACTTCCTTCACCATCTGCGCGCCCATGTTCTCGAACTTGTCGGAAAGCTCGATCTCCTTGGCGACGGTGACGCCGTCCTTGGTGATGCGCGGGGCGCCGAACGACTTGTCGATCACGACGTTGCGGCCTTTCGGGCCAAGCGTCACCTTCACCGCGTCGGCGAGGATGTTGACGCCCTTGAGCATCCGGTCACGGGCATCGGAATTGAATTTGACGTCCTTAGCAGCCATGTTGGCTTCTCCTGGTTGTCTGGATGGAATTCGAGGTCAGCGGGGGTCTCAGGCGATGATGCCGAGAATGTCGCTTTCCTTCATGATGAGCAGCTCTTTGCCGTCGATCGTCACTTCCGTGCCCGACCACTTGCCGAAGAGGATGCGGTCGCCGGCCTTGACCGACGGCGCGATCAACTCGCCGGAATCCTTGCGCGCGCCTTCGCCGCACGCCACGACTTCGCCCTCGGCCGGCTTTTCCTTGGCGCTGTCGGGGATGATCAGACCGCCCTTGGTCTTCTCGTCGCTTTCCACACGCTTGACCAGCACACGGTCATGAAGCGGTTTGAAATTCATCTGGTCACTCTCCCTTGGGGTTCCAGGTTGAAGGATGGTTAGCACTCTCTTCGGGTGAGTGCCAACGAGCCGTAGTTAGGCGTCGCCCCAGCGCGAGTCAACTCCTGCGTCGCGCAAAATTTCTGCGACTTTCACATGGCCCTGCCACGCCGTCCGTGCAAGGATGCCCGGACAGTGAATTTCTGTATGCAGCGAGGAAGTTCCGATGCTTCGCACCGCCTTGGTCTGGCTCATCCTGGCGTTTACCGTGAGGGCGGCGGCAGCCGCCTGCAACGGCGAGGACCTCGCCCCGACAATGGCGCCCGATGACCGTGCCGCGATCGACGCCGCCATCTCGGCGGTGCCCTATGCGCGCGGCAATGCCTGGCTGGCCCAGCGCGGCGATGCGCGGCTGTTCCTCGTCGGCACCTACCACCTCGATGATCCACGCCACGACGCGGTGCTCGAGCGCATTGCCCATGCGCTCGACGAGGCGACGGTCGTCCTGGTCGAGGCGGGACCGGACGAGATGGAGAAGCTGAAGTCCGAAATGACTCGGCGGCCTGACCTTCTGTTCACCACCTCCGGCCCGACCCTGCCCGAGCGCCTCGACGAGACCGACTGGCAGATGTTGGTGGACGCGATGCGCGAGCGCGGCGTCCCGGCCGTCCTCGCCTCGAAGATGCGGCCCTGGTACGTCTCGATGATGCTCGGCATCCCGCCCTGCGCCATGGCGGAGATCGGGGCGGGTTCGAGCGGCCTCGATGCGCGCATCATCGCTCGCGCGGAGGCTCGGGGAATTCCGTTGCGGGCGCTGGAACCCTACGACACGATCTTCGGGCTGTTCGATGCGGTGCCGCCGGAAAAGCAGCTCGACATGATCCGCGCGACGCTCGCCATGAGCGAGCAGGCCGAGGACTACGCCGCCACGCTGACGGAGGCCTATTTCGCCGAGGATGTCCGGCTGTCGTGGGAACTCGGCCGGCTCGCGGCTTACGATCTGCCGGGGATGACGCGCGACGAGGTCGACGGCGATCTGGTCCTAATGGAAGAGTCGCTGGTCAACCGGCGTAACCACGCCTGGCTTCCGGTGCTGGAAGCCGCGGCCGAGGAGGGGCCGGCTTTCGCGGCGTTCGGCGCGATGCACCTGTCCGGGGAGGAGGGCGTGCTGGCACTTTTGGAACGCGAGGGCTTCACGATCGAACGCCAGCCGTTCTGAAAGCTGACACCCCGGCCGGCCGGGGCGTCACGCCCGTTCGAACACCACGACCCCGCCGACCATCGTCATGTCCACCTGCGTGGCACCGATCTCGTGCACCGGGCAGACGAAGACATCGCGGTCGAGCATGACGAGATCGGCATGCCTACCGATGCCGAGCGTCCCGGTATCGGCGCTCCGCCAGGCCGCCGCTGCCGCCTGCACGGTGTAGCCCGCAATGGCTTCGGCGCGCGTGATGCGCTCCTCAGGCAGGAACGGCGGCACCCGTCCCTCCGCGACGGGCGGCTGGCGCGTGACGGCGGTTTCGATGATCTCGAACGGGTTGAGAGTCGAGACACCCCAGTCGCTCGACAGCGCCATGCCCGCGCCCGCGTCGAGGAGCGAGCGGAAGGCGTAGATCCAGCGGCTGCGGTCGTTGCCGACCAGCGACACGGCGGCATCGGTGACGGCAGGCTCGTTCCTAGCCCAGAGCGGTTGCACGTTCGCCATGACACCGAGGGGGCGGAATCGCGGAAGGTCGGCGGGGTCGATGAACTGGATGTGGGCGATCTGGTGTTGCGAGGGCCAGTCCGCGTTCGCCCCGCGCGCCGCCTCGCACCCGTCGAGCGCGGCGCGCACTGCCATGTCGCCGATGGCATGGACATGGATCTGGAACCGCGCGGCGTCGAGCGCGGTGAACATCTCCGCGATCTGGCCGGGATCGAACATCAGCGGCGCGTTGCCGCCGGTCTCGTCCGCATAGGGGGCGATCATCGCTGCGGTGCGGTTCTCGATGACCCCGTCGAGGAAGAACTTGGCCGAATGGACCTTGAAGCGCGGACCACGGGTCATCGCGCGAAAATCCGAAAGCCGCTCCAGCGCCTCCGCTGTCGTGTCGAGTGCATTGACGAGCGCCGCCGAGGCCACGCGCAGAGTGAGATCACCCGCAGTGTCCAGATCCCTGTAGATGCGGATGTGCCGCTCCTCCACCCGCGGATCGAGGACGCCCGTGAAGCCGTGGCTGTGGGCGAGCGCCTGCGCCCACAACACGCCCTTGGTAAAGTCGGCGTCCGTCGGTCGGGGCATCCGGCTTTCGGCCCAGTCGACGGCCTTTTCATAGAGCATTCCGGTGGGCTCTCCGCGCGCGCCGCGCACGAAATGGCCGTTCATGGGATCCGGCGTCTCCGCCGTCAACCCCAGCGCCGCGCAGCCGAGTGTGTTCAGGCAGGCGCTGTGGCCGTCGGAGGAGACGATCAGGCAGGGCCGGTCCGGCACCGCACGGTCAAGGAGATGGCGGTCGAGGTTCCCGGCGTGAAAGATGACCGCGAGCCATCCCGTCCCGTTCACCCAGGGCTTTTCGTGCGTGGCGGCGAAGGCCGACAGCGTGGCGACAAGCTCGCCCGGCGTCCGCGCAGCGGTGAGGTCGGCATTCTGGCTGTAATCCAGCCCGCCATCCTGAAGATGGATATGAGTATCCTGAAAGCCCGGCAGGACGAGCCTGCCGCCCGCATCGATCAGCTTGGTGGCATGACCGGCCATGCCGCGGATATCGGCGTCGGACCCCAGCCCGGCGACACGCCCGTCTCGGATCGCCAAGGCCTGCGCGCGGGGGACGGCGCCGTCCATCGTGACGATGCGCGCATTGAGAACGATCGTGTCGGCGGGCCGCATCGGAACCGCCTTTCAGACCAGAATCCGAATGCCACACCGACGCAGGGCGCGGCGCTGCGACATGCAGACAATTCTCCCTCTCGACACTCCCCCGGCCGTGATCATGGCTTCCGAGCCCTCAGATGGGTCGGGCAGTGTTCGCCGCTGTCGAGAACCGGGATCATCCGCTCCCATATGCCGATGTTTTCGTCGATGAAGTCCTGCCCGACGACATCGGCCGCCGCCCTGCCCACCGGCCCCTTCAGCCGCTCCAGTTCGGACTTCGCCGCGGCGCGATACCAGTCGTTGCGGCTCGTGATCGTGATGTCCGTGAAGCCCGCCACCGCCATCGCGTCCCGGTAGCGTCCGGGCGACGCCATGCCGAAATCGAGCCCCTCGGCGGCGATATAGGCGGCCATCTCGGGGCTCGGGTCGCCGTCATGCCCGATCAGCCAGTCCGAGGCGAGGAACCAACCGCCGGGCCGGAGCACGCGGAACACCTCGCGCATGAGCGCGTGCTTGTCGGGGATGTGGACGATGGAATCCTTGGAAAACACGATGTCGAAGCACGAAGGCGGGAACGGCAGCGGGCCCGGCGCGACCTTCAGGCATCCGATGCGGTCGCCGAGCCCGGCCTCGCCGATCACCTCGCGAGCACGGGCAAGCACCGTGTCCTCGACGTCGATCCCCGAGACGTAGCCCGCGCCGTGGTTGCGCACCAGCGCGACGTCGATCCCGCCCGCACCGCAGCCGATGTCGAGTACCGCCCTGCCGCCGATGTCGATGCCGGCGACGACGCGGCCCACCTCGTCCGGTCCGCCGGGCGACAGGAACCCCGTACCCCAGAGGGCTTCGAGTGTCGCGACGAGCCGATTGTGGTAGAGTTCTCCGCCTTCCGCTTCCATCGTCCTTTCTCCCTGCTTGCCCGGCGGCCGTGCCCTCAGGCCTCGATCACGCCGCGCTCGAGCGTGTCCCAGTCCCCGGCCGGAATGATGCGCGCCGGTTCGTTCGCGTCCTTCGTCCAACAATAGATGCAGAGGAACGGCCGGGGCCCGACCTTCGTCAGATGCGGCACGTCGGGCTCGTTCCAGACCGGCTCATGCGCCGGCTTGATCACGAGCGGGGCGTCGGGCGCGAAGCGCCAGCCGTGCGGCCCGGTCAAAGGCGCATAGAGCTCGGGCGCGCTGTGGGCGTGGTCGCGATAGAGCAGACCCGGTGCGATCAGGAACAGGCCGAGGTCGACGTCCTCGGCGGGGATCGCCCCCTCTCCGATCAGCGAGGCATAGGCATGGCCCGCGCGGAAAGCGGCACCGATCTCCTCCGGCGGATAGCTGTCATAGGCGCGCCAGCCAAGGTGCGGCATGGCCTCCTCGATCGCGGCCGCGAGGGCGGGCCGCTCCGTGGCGAACGCCGCCAGCGCATCGGGAAGATGCGCGCGCACGACCGCGAGGTCGGACCGCGCGCCCGGTCGCACCGGACCGTCGCGATGCGCCGCGAGACCCGCGCGGGTCTCCGAGATTCCCGGCCCGGAAAGCCCCGCCAGATAGCGGTCGATTTCGCCCAGAAGCCCGCGCAGCGCCAGTTCCCGGTCCGGCTGCGGCCGGGGCGGAATGTCAGCCTTCAGAGCGCGGGCGTTCAGAAGCCCGGCCGGGTCCTCGCCATCGCGGGCCGAACAGATGCGGTAAACCTCCAGCACTTCCGCGGACATGAGCCCCTTGCGGTAGAAATGCATCGCCGCCGCATAGCGGACCCGGCCCGAGCCGGGTTGCCCGAACCCGCCATGAAGCTCCGCGAGCGCCTGAAGGTCGTCGGCCGGCAACGTCATTGGTTGGCCTGGTAGGCGAGTTGGATATCGCGCTCTCGCGCCTTCTCGGCCCGGTTGAGAAGCCATCCGGCGATGAAGACCCCGATCCCGACGATCACCACGGTGATCGTGGCGAGCGCGTTGATGTCCGGCGTCACGCCGAGCTTCACCTTCGACCAGATCAGGATCGGCAGGGTCGTCGTCCCCGGCCCGGTGGTGAAGTTCGTGATGACCACGTCGTCGAGCGAGATCGTGAAGGCGAGAAGCCAGCCCGACATGATCGCGGGCGAGATCACCGGCAGGGTGATGTCCTTCATCACCTGCCAGGGGCGGGAGCCCAGATCCATGGCCGCCTCCTCGATCGCCTCGTCGGCCTGGACGAGCCGGGAATGGACGATGGTGGTCACGAAGACCATCGAGAAGGTGATATGGGCGAGCGTCACCGTGGTGAAGCCGCGCGTCGCGGGCCAGCCGATATACTCCGCCATCAGGATGAAGAGCATCAGCGAGGCGATGCCGGTGATCACCTCTGGCATCACGAGGGGCGCCGTCACGAGCCCGGAAAAGAGCGTCCTTCCGCGGAACCGCTTGAACCGGGCCATGGCGATCCCGGCCATCGTGCCGAGGATGGTGGCGAAGGTGGCGCTGAGGACGGCGATCTCGATCGACAGGATCGCGGCCTTCAGCACCTGCCGGTTAGACAGAAGCGAGACATACCACTTCGTCGAGAACCCGCCCCAGACGGTCGCAAGGCGCGATCCGTTGAACGAATAGACCATCATCGACAGGATCGGGATGTAGAAGAACGCAAAGCCGAAGCAGAGCATCGTGATCAGGAAGACCGGACGGCGGTTCATCAGCTCTCTCCCTCCGCCTTCTTCTTCTCCAGCGATTTGCCCTCGAAATAGGTATAGGCCATCAGCGGCCCGACGAGGAGGAGCAGCAGCGCCACCGCGACGGCGGACGCCATCGGCCAGTCCCGCGCCGAGGCGAACTCGTCCGAGATCACGCGCCCGATCATCGGCCGCGAAGACGACCCGACGAGCGAGGGGATGATCAGCTCGCCTGATGCCGGGATGAAGACCAGGAGCGACCCTGCGATGATGCCCGGCAGGGACAAGGGAAGCGTCACGTCGCGGAAGACCTGGAAGGGGCGCGAGCCGAGATCCATCGCCGCCTCGTTCAAGGACAGGTCGAGCTTCTCGAGGTTCGCGTAGAGCGGCAGGATCATGAACGGCAGGTAGGAGTAGACCGTGACCAGCACGACAGCGAAGCCGGTGTTCATCATCGGGATGTAGCGCAGCGCCATGTCGGCGGGCATCACCCAGTTATAGGCGCCGGTCAGGAGCTTGTTGAACCAGCTGTTGGTCCCCATCAGCCCCATCCAGGCATAGACCCGCAGAAGGAACGAAGTCCAGAAGGGCAGGATCACCAGCATCAGGAGGACATTGCGCCACGACCGGCTGACGCGCGTGAGGCCCAGCGCCATCGGGTAGCCGATCAGGAGGCACATGAGCGTGGCGAGCGTCGCGTTGCCGATCGAGTTCAGATAGGCGCGGACATAGAGGTCGTCGTGGATCAGCCGCGCGTAGTGGTTGGTGTTCAACACCGGATAGTCGCCGCCGAAGGAGAACGGCGGCGCGGTCGGCGTGCGCGTCGCGAAGCTCATCGCGATCACGATGACGAAGGGCAGCAGGAAGAACAGCGAGAGCCAGACATAGGGCGTGGCGATCGTGATCTTGATCCAGCCGCGCCGGTTGAACCATCTGCGAAATCCCGGTGACCGATGCGCCGCTTCCATCGCTTCAGTCCTTCAGGAGGATCGCTGCCGCCGGCTCGAACGAGAGCCAGACCGCGTCCTCCCAGTCGGCGACGCGCTCGTTCTCGCCCACGCGCCGCGCATTGACCGAGTTGACGGACATGACGCGACCGGAGGGCATCTGGATGCGGTAGAGCGAATCCTTCCCGAAATAGGCGAGGTCGCGGACCTTGCCCGGAAAGGCATTGGCCGTCGCGGGCTTCCCGCGCGAGATCGTGAGTTTCTCGGGCCGGATCGCCAGCGTGATCGGCTGGCCGGGCGTCAGCCCCGGAATCGCGCGCGCCTCGACCATGCCGCCAAGTTCCGGCACCTCCACCTCCGCCGTGTCGCCCTGGGTGGCGCGGACCGTGGCGTCGAAGAAATTGATCGACCCGATGAAGCCGGCGACCAGCTTCGAATTCGGATACTCATAGACCTCGGTCGCGGTGCCGGTCTGCATGATGCGGCCCTTGTCCATGACCGCGAGGCGCGACGAGAGCGTCATCGCCTCCTCCTGGTCATGCGTCACGACGATGAAGGTCGTGCCGGTCTTGTCCTGGATGTCCATGAGCTCGAACTGCGTCGCCTCGCGCAGCTTCTTGTCGAGCGCCGCGAGCGGTTCGTCGAGCAGCAGAAGCTTCGGCTGCTTGGCAAGCGCGCGCGCGAGCGCCACGCGCTGGCGCTGGCCGCCGGAAATCTGGTGCGGCTTGCGGTGGGAAAAGTCGGAGAGCTGCACGAGCGCCAGCATCTCCCGCACTCGATCCGAACGCTGGGACGGCGTCATGTCCATGTGTTTCAGCCCGTAGGCCACGTTCTTTTCGACCGTCATGTGGGGAAAGAGCGCGTAGGACTGGAACATCATGTTCACCGGGCGCTCGTAGGGCGGCAGGTCGGTCATGTCCTGGCCGTCGATGAAGATGCGCCCCTCGGTCGGGTCCTCGAACCCGGCGAGCATCCTCAGAAGCGTGGTCTTGCCGCAGCCCGAGCCGCCGAGGAGCGAGAATATCTCGCCCTTGCGGATTTCGAGGCTGACGGAGGAGACCGCCGTGAAGGCTCCGAACCTCTTGGTGACGCCCTCGATACGGATGAAGGGCGTTTCCTTGATGGCCGGCGCGACGGCGCGCGGGAATTGCGCAATCTTCGCGTCGGCAGTGGTGGCCGGTTCGGGCATCTCGGCGGTCTCCTCCGGTAGGTGGTGGCAAATGCGCGATGGGCGATCAGCCCGACTTGATCTCCTGCCACGCGCGGGTGATGGCGCGGTCCTGCTCCTCGCTGAAGGGCTTCGGCGCCCACATCCGGCCGATCGTCTCGGCATCCGGATAGACCGCCGGATCGTCGAGGATCTCCTTCAGCACGAACTCCCGCGAGGGTACGTTGGCATTGGCGTAATAGGTGTAGTTGGTGCAGCCCGCCGCGACTTCCGGCTGCATCATGAAGTCGAGGAACTTGTAGGCATTGTCGCGGTTCGGCGCGTCCGAGGTGATGCACATCACGTCGACCCACGCCGGCGCACCGGTCTTCGGCACGAAATAGGCGAGGTTCATCTCGATCCCGGCCTCGGCCGCGCGGCCCGCCGCCGTCGCGTAGTCGCCCGACCAGTTGTTGATGGCGCAAAGCTCGCCGTTCGGGATCGCGTTCAGGTAGTTCGTGTTGTCGAAGGTGCGGATGTACTGGCGGATCGGTTTGAAGGCCTCCACGACCTTCTGGTAGTCCTCGACATTCGTCGTGTCGCCGTCGAGCCCGAGGTATTTCAGCACCATCAGCATGATGTCGGTCGGGCTGTCGAGGATCGAGATGCCGCAATCGGCGAGCTTCGCGGCATTCTCGGGATTGAAGATCAGGTCCATCGAGGTCATGTCGGCATCGGGGATCCGCTCGTTCACCATGTCGACGTTGTAGGTGAAGCCGACCGAGCCCCACATGTAGGGCATGCCGTATTTATTGTCCGGGTCCCAGCCCGACAGGATGCGCAGGATCTCGGTGTCGAGGTTCTTCCAGTTGGGCAGGAGCGACTTGTCGAGCTCCTCGTAGATGCCCGCCGCGATCACCCGCGGCATGTCGATGCCGGCATGGTCGACGACGTCGTAGCCGGTCGATCCGGCGAGCATCTTTGCCTGCATCTCCTCGGCCGAGGAATAGGTGTCGTAGACGACGCCGATCCCGGTCTGTGCCTCGAAATCGGCGAGCGTCGTCTCGCCGATGTAGTCGGCCCAGTTGTAGACGTTGACGGTTCCGGACTGCGCCCAGGACGGGCGCACATAGGGTGTCGCCAGCGCCGCCCCGATCGCGGTGAGCGTCGTTCGTCTCGTCAGCTGTGTCATGCCTTGTCTCCTCCCTTGGTCTTCGCCGTACCTACTGATGTTATTGGGTTTTCGCGCCGGCGCTACGCATTTCTTCGTTGACGTGGGCGAGTTCATCCTCCGGTGGCGCCGCATCCAGCGTCACGACCGGAAGCAGCGCGCGCAGCCGGTCGTGATGGGCCCGCACGCCGAACTCGAGATCTGACAGGTGGAAGTTGTCGAAAGCTGAAGACTTCATCGACTCGTTGGACCAGATCGAGAGCTGCTGGTCCTCGTAGGATGTCTCCCGATCGATCCGATAGGCGAGGTAGCGCGCCGCCCGCTCCTCGCGCGTCTCGTGGGCGCGCCGGTAAAGCCGCCCGCCAACGACGGTCTCGTTCAGCGAGAGCGGAATGTCGTGGTAATACTGCGCGCCGTCCGGGGTGAAGGCGATGACCGAGTTCGGGAAGATGCCGTAGTAGCTCCAGCTGCGCCGCAACCGCTCCGGCAGCCATTCGCGCTCGGGGCTGAACTTCGTGTAGAGCTTGACCGACCAGAGCCGGCCCGGCTGGTCGCCGAACTCGCCGATGGAATGCGATATCCCGCCCGGATAGACCAGGTCCCGGTAGCTCCGGCCGTAAAGATCCTGAAGGGCGGGATGCGCCATCGCGACGTGATAGCCCTCGTTGTCCACGTCGCGCACCGATTTCCAGTTGACCGGCAGCGGTTCGAACGACCACCGGCCGAAGGCCTCCGTGGAGAGCAGCTCTTCCGCGCGATAGGCTTCGAAATCGGCGTCGAACGGCTTCATGAGCTCGGCGACGCTGGGCTGCGGGCCGGGCCGGAACCGCAGGAAGATGAACCCGTGCCAGATCTCCATCTCGACCGGCTTCAGGCCGAACTCGCCCCGGTCCAAGTCGCCGAAACTCTCGGGCCGCGCCGCCCCCCTGAGCGTGCCGTCGAGATTGTAGACCCAGCCGTGGAACGGACAGACCATCGCCGACTTGCACTGCCCCGCCTCGCCATCGACCAGCCGAGCGCCGCGGTGGCGGCAGAGGTTGTGGAACGCGCGCACGACGCCATCCTTGCCGCGGACGATCAGCGCCCGTTCGTTCAGGAAGTCGAACGCCAGCCAGTCGCCCTGCCCCGGAACGTCGCTCACATGGCCCGCGATCTGCCAATGCGTCAGCAGCACCTCCGAGCATTCGAGATCGAAGAGCGCCTGTGAGTGGTAGGTCCAGCCGGGAAGGCCGCGGCGGTCCCAGTCGTTCGGAACGGGAATGGCTTTCAAGCTTTGGTTCATAGCGTCTCTCCTGCGGTCGTCTCCATCTGTCGGCGCACCCAGTCGTGGAACCTCAGGATGTCGAATTCCTGCGGCATGAGGCGGCCGCCTGCATATCGGGCGGATCGGAGCCCGCGCTGGTTCATCTCGCAGGCCTCCGCATCCTGGGACATTACGAGCGTCGCGAACTCCGCGACCGACGCGGCATCGAACCCCGGCTGGGCCAGCGTTTCCTCCGAAAACAGCCATTCCGCCGTGAGCCGCGTCCGCTCCGGCCCGAGCGGCATAAGCGAGACGGAGCGCACATAATCGACATGGGCGACGACGAACATCGTGGGATAGATCGTCACGAAGTTGTGGCCGTTGGCGCGTTCCTCTGCTGTCAGGCGCATGAACTCGGGGCCACAGGGCTCGCCCGTCATGGTCCAGGTCCGCGCCTTTTCGCGCAGGGCCGGGGGTCTCGGGGCGTCGCCGGTCCAGCCGGGCGCCTCCTCTGGCGACATGATCCCGTCGCGGTAGACCGGAACCATGTCGCAAAGCTCGGGGTGAATGCCCGGACAGTGCAGGCATTCGTTGTAATTCTCCCAGAAGACCTTCCAGTTGCAGGCGATCTCCTTGACCACGCGGTGCCCGGTGCGAAGGTCCTCCATCGGCCAGTTGTCGAGCGCCGCGAGCCCGAGATCGGGGGCAAGTTCTTCCGGCTCATCCGCGAGGCAGAGGAAGACGAAGCCGTTCCAGATCCGCACGCGGACCGGGAAGAGGCCATGATCCTCCTTGCGGAAATCCTCCGTCGGCGTGGCGTGGGCCGTCGAGACGAGCCGCCCTCCGGTGTCGTAGGCCCAGGCGTGATAGGGGCAGCGGATGAGCTTGCCGAGCTCCTGCCGGTCCTTCGTGCACAGTTCCGATCCGCGGTGGCGGCAGGCGTTATGGAAGGCGGTCACCGTGCCCTTGCCATCGCGGCAGAGAACAACGTTGTGGCCCGCCAGATCGAACCTCCGCATCGTCCCCGGCGCGAGGTCCGAAAGCCGCCCCGCCGCGATCCAGTTCCGCGACCAGATCGCCTGTCGCTCGCGCTCGTACCAGTCCGGATCGACATAGGCCGCCGCCGGAAGGGTCTCGGGGCAGTGATCGAGGAGCGGCGAGGCGGGATGGCGGTGTTCGGTCATCGGCTTGTCCTCAGAAGCGTCCGGGCGGGGTCGTGCGGCGGCGGGGCGGGGCGAAGAAGGGGCGCTCCGTCATCCGCGCCGTCATCATCAGCTTCACGTAATGCAGCTCGCGCAGGGCATAGATCTCGGCCCGGAGTCCGCCCTTCGCCCCGGCGTGATGCGGACGGCGCACCTGCGCCAGCGCGATGCTGCGCTTGGCCGACGGCGACCAGGCCGCCGAGGTGATCTGGCCGACCTCGCGGTTGCGGCCGTCGTAGAGGATCGCGTGATCGGCGGCTACGTTGCCCTCGATGTCGAGCGCCACGAAGGCCCATTCGGAGGTCTGCCCGTCACGCTCCGCAAGAAGCGCCCGGCGGCCGTTGAAATGGCCCTTGCCGAAGTCGATCATCCAGTCCAGCGCCAGCTCGTATGGCGAGCGCACGCGGTCCTCGCGCAGGGCCTGGTCGGCGGGCACGAAATCCGCGTGCGCGGCCAGGAACCCCGCCTCGATGCGCGCGATGTCGAGCGCGTGCGACCCGACCGGGCGGATGCCGCAATAGGCTCCCGCCGCCATCAGCCGGTCCCAGAGCGGCAGCGCCAGAGCGGGCTCGATCCAGAGCTCATACCCGAGATCGCCGGTGAAGCCGGTGCGCGAGATGATCAGATCGCCGCCGTCGAATGGGAAGGACGCGAAGCGGTAGGGCTTGAGCGCCGAGACGTCGAACCCGGCCGCGTCCAGCACCGAAGCCGTGCAGGGCCCCTGAAGCGAAAGCGCGGCAATCTCCGCCGTGACGTCGTGCACCGACACCTCGAAGCCGATCGCCGAGTCCAGAAGCCACGGCAGATGGCGCTCCTGGCAGCAGAGCAGGAATTCGGCCTCGCCGAGCCGGAAGAGCGTGCCGTCATCGAGAAGCTTGCCCCGGTCGTCGCACCAAGCGGTGTACTGCACCGCCCCAACGGCCACGCGCGCAACGTCGCGGAGCGTCAGCCGGTTGAGGTAATCCACCGCGTCGCGCCCGGCGATCCGGTACTTGATCATCGGGCAGAGGTCGTAAAGGCTCGCCGTGTTGCGGATCGCGGAATATTCCATCTCCGCATCCTCGAGGACGAGCGCGGTCGTGTAGCCCGCCCAAGGCCCCCACTGGTTCAGCACGTTCGCCGCCGCGATGCGGTCGTGGAACGGCGTCGTCCGCAGCGGGGCTTCGTAGTGATGGCGCAGGTCCTTCATGCCGCCACCCCCGAGAGGATGCGCTCCGCCGCGTTCCAGCCCGCCGCGCCGGACACACCGCCGCCCGGATGGCTGCCCGCCCCGGCGAGCCAGAGGCCGGCGACGGGCGTCGCATACTGGGCGACTTCGGCGAAGGGGCGCAGGAACAGCATCTGCTCGACGCTGAGTTCGGCGTGATGCCAGTTGCCACCCGCCATGCCGTAACGCGCCTCGATGTCCTGCGGCATGAGAAGCTCGCTATGCGTGATCAGGCCGCCGATCCCCGGCGCGTAGGTTTCGAGAACCTCAAGCGTGTTCGCGAGCATCCGGCGGCGCGCCTCGTCGAGACCGGCACGCGGCGCGTGGGGCGCGAACTGTACGATGGCGGACAGAACGTGACCGCCGCCCGCTTCGCGCTCATGCGCCTTCGGCAGCACGATCTCCATGACCGGGCGTTCGGGAACCTCGCCGTATTTCGTCGCGTTGAAGGCCTCCTCCACCGACGCGATATCCGGCGCGATCACCAGCCGGGTCGCCGGGTCGGCGCCGCGGAAGTCGGGGGCGCCCTTCAACGCGAGATGCAGCTTGGCAGCGCCGCCGCGTGCGCGGATATTCGTGGCGCGACGCACGAAGCCGGTATCGAGGTGCCGCGCCCCGACCAGATCGAGGAACGTGGCCTTCGGCCCGATCGCCGAGACGACGAGACCGGCCCGGATCTCCTCGCCGTCCGCGAGGATGACACCGCAGGCCCGGTCCTCCTCGATCAGCACGCGCCCGACGCGCGCGCCGGTGCGCAGGGTCACGCCCGCGGCTTCGGCCGACCGCGCCATCGCGTCGGCGACCGCGCCCATGCCGCCCCGCGGCAGCGCCAGCGCGGCCCGCGTTCCGGCGGCCTCTCCGGCAAGGCGGTTGAGGTAGAGGATCAGCGAGTTCGGTGACCGCGGCCCGAGCCAGGCGCCGAGCACCGCATCGAAGGCGACGAGCCCCCGCAGCCGGTCGTCCGCGATCTCGTCCTCGAGCACGTCCGCGATGTTGATGAGGGCCATCCGCAGGAACTCGCGGAACTCGTCCTGGCCGAGCCGGCGGAGCCCGAGGCCGATGCGGGCCAACTTCAGATTGTCGTTCCCGGCCTTCCGCGCGATCCGTGGCGGCGTGACGGCGCGAAACGGCGCGAGGGCCTCCGCGAAACTCATCAGACGCCGGCGCAGCGCCTCCCATGCGGCCCGCCCGGCATCGTCGATCGTGCCGGAGAGCCCTGCCCCGGCGGGCCCCTCCAGAACCAGATGATCGCCGGTCGGCGACAGCGCCGTCGTCGTGAGCCCGGTCGCGGCATAGCTCAGCCCGTGCCGCTCCAGCTCCATCCCGTCCAGAACCCTCGGGTCGAGCGTCGTGAGAAGATGCGCGAGCGGCATGGGCGCAAGGTCTGGCGCGAGCGCCGCGCCGGTCGCCCCGCCGCCCGCGCGCTCGGCGGCTTCGAGCACGAGGACGCGCTTGCCCGCCTTCGCGAGCCGTGCAGCACAGGCGAGCCCGTTCGTTCCGCCGCCGATGATGATGGTGTCATACGACGGCATAGGCCTGCCTCATCTCGGTCTTTGCGCGCAGATCGCGCAGGATTTCGGAAGCCGCGTTGCGGCCGGGCGCGCCCATCACGCCGCCGCCGGGATGGGCGGACGAACCGCAGAGCCAGAGGTCGCGGATCGGCGTCTTGTACTGGGCGTATCCGGGCACCGGGCGGTTGAAGAGGAGCTGGTCGAAGGTCAGCTCGCCCTGGAAGATGTTGCCGTCGGTGAGACCGACCTCGGCCTCCAACTCGCGCGGGGTCCGCACCTCCATATGCAGGATGCGGTCCTTGAAGCCCGGCGAATATTCCGCGATCTGGTCGATGACCGTCTGCCCGAAGGCGTCGCGGTCAGCGTCGGTCCAGTCGCGCCCCTCGATCTTCGGCGGCGCGTACTGGATGAAGCAGGACATGAAGTGCTTGCCTGGCGGCGCCATCGTCGGGTCGATCATCGTCGGGATCATCGTGTCCTGGAACGGATCGCGGCTGAAATGCCCCGCCTTCCAGTCGTCATAGGCCCGCTCCATCCGCTCGACGCTGTCGGTGAAGTGGAGATCGCCCTTCAGCATCGGCGCGCCGTCGGGAAGCGCCGGGAAGTGCGGCGCGGCATCGAGGGCGATGTTGAGCTTGCCCGACGAGCCGCGGCTCTTGAAGGTCTCGACCCGCTTGACGAAGGCGGGCGGCAGTTCGGCCGTGTCGACATGCTTCAGGAAGGTCCGCTTCACATCCATGTTGGACAGCACGCGCCTTGCGGCGATCTCCTCGCCGCCCTCCAGCCGCAGCCCCGTGGCCCGGCCATTGGCGACGAGAACCTTCTCGACCCCGGCGCCCGTCCGCACCTCGCCACCGGCTGCCCTGAGCGACGCCGTCAGCGCCTGCGTGATCGCCCCCATGCCGCCGCGCGCGAAGCCCCAGGCGCCGACATTGCCGTCCACGTCGCCCATGTAGTGATGCAGCAGCACATAGGCCGAGCCCGGCGACATCGGGCCGAGCGCGGTGCCGATGATCGCCGAGACGGCAAGATAGGCCTTGATCACCGGGCTTTCGAAATACTCGTCGAGAAAGTCGGAGATCGACATGGTCCAGAACCGGATCATGTCGCAGATCTGCCCTTCCGACATCTCGCCGACCTTCCGGCCGAGCCACGCCAGTTCGGCAATGTCGCGTGGACGGAAAGTCGCCGGATCGGGCGGTGTGCGCAGCAGCAGCGGCCGGATGAAGCGGCAGTGTCGCATCACGTCGCGCGAGTAGCGATCATAGGCCTCCGCATCGCGCGGCGAATGACGCGCGAGCTCGCGGCGGTTGGCGTCGTGATCGCGGAAGGTCGCGAGATAGCCACCGTCGCGGGTAAAGACCGCGCCGCCCTCATAGGGCAGTACCTGCAGCCCGTGTTTCGGCAGTTCGAGATCGCGCATGATCTCGGGCCGGAAGAGCGAGCAGACATAGGAGCAGTTGGAATAGGTGAAGCCCGGATGCAGCTCGCGCGACACCGCGGCGCCGCCGATCCAGTCGTTCTTCTCGACGACGACGACCTTCAGCCCGGCACGGGCGAGGTAGCAGGCCGCCACCAGCCCGTTGTGCCCCGCCCCGATGATCGCCGCATCGTAGTTCATGCGCGCTTCTCGGCTTCGAAGTGCTCCAGCGTCATGTCGACCGCGGTCTCGAACGCCTGCAACGTATCGTCGAGACAGCCCGCGTCATGCGCCTCGCACATGAACCAGGGCTCGCGGCTGTCGGGCTCGCAGATGACCCCGAGATCGTGGAGAAAATAGGCCATCTGGTCGTAGAAGGAATAGTCCGACCGCTTCCAGTCGCGGTAGTTGTCCGGCGCCTTCTCGGCGAAGAAGAGGCCGAACATCGAGGAATGACCGGCATAGGAATGCACGATCCCGCGCCGGTTCAGGATCTTGGACATGCCGGCCTTCAGGTTCTCGCCATATGTCGCGAGCGTCTCCAGCGCCGGGGTTTCGTCGAGGATGCGCAGGCATTCCTCGGCCGCCGCGAGGCTCACGGAATGCGCGGTGTAGGTGCCGCCATGGGCCGCGCCGCCGTAGCGGAAGGTCCGCATGACCTCCTCGCGACCGGCGACCACAGCGATCGGATAGCCGTTGGCCATCGCCTTGGCGAAGGTGCAGATATCCGGCGTCACACCAAGAAGCGATTGCACACCGCCGCGCGCGACCCGGAAACCGGTCTTGACCTCATCGATGATCAGCAGGACGCCATACTCGTCGCAGAGTTTGCGCGCGAGCCGCACATAGTCGCCCGCGGCCGAGATCCCGCAGCAATTGCCCTGGATCGGTTCGATCAGCATCGCTGCCATCTCGTTGCCGTGACGCTTGAACGTGTCCTCGAGCCGCTGGAGATCGTTCATCGGCACAAGATGAGCGAGTGTCTTCAGTTCCTGCGGGATGCCCTTCGAATAGGCCACGACCTCCGGGTCGCCGCCGCCGCGCTGGCTCCACTCCTCGACATTGGCCATCCACATCGCGGCATCGAAGAGACCGTGATAGGCACCCTCTATCAGCAGATAGCTGTCGCGACCGGTATGCGCCCGCGCCAGCCGCAGCGCCGCCATCACCGCCTCGGTGCCGGAGTTTGAGTAACGCACCAGATCGACGCCCGGCACCATCTTCGCGATGCGATCCGCCACGGCAAGCTCGCGCTCGGTCGAGAGCGCGAAGACGCCGCCGACCTCCATGCCGCGCCGGGCGGCGGCGTCGACCCGTTCATCTGCGTAGCCGAGGATCGCCGGGCCGTAGCCGAGGCGGTAGTCGACATAGCCGTTTCCGTCGATATCCCAGATCCGCCCGCCCTTGCCGTGATCGACATAGATCGTCCGGTCGTCGCCCCAGTACCGGAACGTCGAGGCCACGCCGAGCGGCAGCCGCTTCAGGGCCTTCTGGAACTGTGCGTTGGATTTTTCGATTGAGCGTCGGGGTGCCGCGCGCATGACCTGTCCTCTGGTTGATGTGCGAAGGCCGGATGACGGAATGTCGGCCGATCTTCGCTGTCGTTCCCATCTCACACGCATTTTGACTGGGCTGTCAATCAGTTTTTGACTGACAGCCCAGTCAAAATATGGTCTAGTTGACATCGTGACGGATTGCGTATGTCTGTCGGCACGCGAGGGGGCAGGACCGGAGCGGGGCAGGATGACCGAGATCGAGAGCAGCACGACCGACCAACAGCCGCAGCCGCGCAAGCTGAGCCGCGAGGCCCGGCGCGAACAGCTCATCGAGGCGACGATCGAGACCATCGGCCGGCAAGGCTACGCCAAGACCACTCTGACGGACGTCTCCCGCCACGCGGGGCTGTCGCACGGGCTGGTCAACTTCCACTTCGAGACCAAGGAAAAGCTGCTCGCGGAGACGCTCTCCTATCTTGCCGAGGAGTACCGGCGGAACTGGACGACCGCGCTGGAAGCGGCCGGTTCCGACCCCGCGCGACGCCTCGACGCGATCTTCAGGGCCGATTTCAACCCGACGATCTGCACGCCGTCGCGCTTGGCGGCCTGGTGCGCGTTTTGGGGCGAAGCGCAAAGCCGGCCGCTCTACCAGGAGCAATGCGGATCGAACGACCGGGAATACAACCGGGTGCTTGAGGAGATCTGCCGCGAGCTTCTTGCCGAGACCGGCCGGCCCGGCGACCCCGTGCGCATCGCCCGGGTCCTGCGCGTCACCACGGAAGGCGTCTGGATGGACCTGATGACGATGAGCGCCCCCTACGACAAGGAAGAGGCGCTCTGCACGGTCTTCACCTGCGCCGCAGCCTTCTTTCCGGAGAAGTTTACGTCGCAAGGTGCCGTGTCTTCGGGTTCGGCCGGGTATTCCCCTCAGGCCGGTCCGGTCTGACGGCGAGCTTGGAACAGAGTGGGCGTGCCCGAAACGCCGGACCACCATCGTGATCGTCTTGTCGTCGTCCGTGAAATCGGTGGGTGAAACGGCCTGGGGCAGCCTAGCAGCACCACTCGGACATCATCGAAGGCACATCGTGCGAGATCGCGCTGTCGCTCGGTCTCGTCGTGGCGAAGGTCTGCGCCGTGAACTGGGGCGGCCGGGGCGGATGCTCGCCATCGCCCAGGAAGTGCGCTAGCACCCTTCGCCAGCACCGCCGGCGATCTCGGCAGAGCGCGGTGCGTCAATCATGTCGGCGCCAATGTCAGACGCAGGGATCGCAGCGGACTATGTCGTGATCGGCGCCGCGGCGATGGCCTTCACGGACACGCTGCTCACCGAAACTGACGCGACCTTGGTCATGGTCGACCGACGCCCCCGGCCCGGCGGGCATTGGAACGACGCCTATCCGTTCGTGCGCCTCCACAGCGCCGCAACGTTCTACGGCGTGAACTCCGCCCCGCTCGGCGAAGGGCGTATCGACCGGGTCGGCTGGAACAGCGGCCATCTGGAACTGTCGAGCGGCGCCGCAATCTGCGGCTACTTCGACGACGTCATGCGCCACCGATTCCTTGCCAGCGGCCGCGTCACCTTCCTGCCTAGCCACGAGTACGGGCCCGGTGGTTTTGCCACGTCCCGCTTGACCGGGTCCCGCACGATCCTGCACGCGCGGCGCCGGATCGTCGACGGCACCCATGCTGATACCCGGTTGCCGTCGACCCATCCGCCGTCGTTTCCGATTGCGCCGTCCGTCCGGCTCGTGACGCCGGACGCCCTGCCCGGCATCACCCGGCCCGCGACCGACTTCGTCATCATCGGCGGCGGAAAGACCGCGATAGACTGCGTGTTGTGGCTTCTCGAGCAGGACCTTCCGCCCGAGCGGATCTTCTGGATCAGGCCCCGCGACAGCTGGTTCTACAACCGCAAGCGCATGCAGCCGCAGTCAGACGTGGCCGCAGGGACCATCGAGCAATACGTGATCGACATGGAGTCCGCGCGCGACGCGAAGAACATCGACGATCTGTTTCGCAGGCTCGAAACGAAGAACGCGCTTCTCAGGATCGACCCCGAGGTTACGCCGACGATGTTTCACTGCGCCACGGTCACGGAGGCGGAACTGTCGCAGCTTCGCCGCGTCCGCAACGTCATCCGAAAGGGCCGGGTGACGGCGATCGAGCCGGACCGGATCATGCTCGAACATGGCGAAATACCGACGGGCCGCGAAACGGTCCACGTCCACTGTGCCGCAAGCGGCGTTCCGGTCCGCCCCTCGGAGCCGGTCTTCCAGCACGGCCGCATCGTGCTGCAATTCATCCAGCACTGCTGGCCGACATTCAGCGCGGCGGCAATCGCCCTTCTGGAAGCGCGCCGATCCGACGACGCCGTGCGCAATCGCCTCGCCGTGCCGGTTCGGATGGCGGATCGGCCCATTGACTGGTTGCGCGGCGAACTCGCGAGCCGGGAAAACGAAGCCCTGTGGTTTGCCGAACCCGATCTCGCGGAATGGAGCGCCGGCGCAAGGGTCGACGGGTTCACCCGGCTGTTCCTGGCGGCCGAGAAAAGCCCCGATCCGGCATTGCGGGAGCTGGTCAGCCGCCTTGAAGCAGCCAGCGGGCCGGGCATCGCGCGCATCCGGGCGCTGCTCGAAGCGGCGGGCCGAGCGGACCATATGTAGCGATCCGCCGGGCCCGCCCGAAAACGGCGTCTAGATCAGCCCGTGCGCGCGGAACAGCGCCTTGACGTCGGTCTCGGGGCGCGCGCCGAAATGGCTGATCACCTCGGCCGCAGCGATGCAGCCCATCCGCCCCGCCGTCGCCAGCGTCTGCCCGGTGGCCATCCCGTAAAGGAAGCCCGCCGCGAACTGGTCGCCAGCCCCGGTCGCATCGACCGGCACCACCCGGTGCACCGGCACCTCGGCCCGCTCCTCGCCGCGCAACAGGATCACGTCGGCGCCCGAGCGGGTGCAGACGATGAGCGGGCAATCTGCCTGCGCCTCCTTCAGCGCCGCCTCCAGGTCCTCGGTCTGGTAGAGAGAACACCATTCGTGCTGGTTGCCGATGACGTAGTCCATCTGGTCGTGGACGAGCTGCCGGAAATCCGCCCGGTGGCGGTCGACGCAGAACGGGTCGGAAAGCGAGATCCCGGCGCGGCCGCCACCCCGGTGGCAGGCTTCGGCGGCCTTGAGGAACGCCGCCTTGCCCTGGTCCTTGTCGAAGAGATAGCCCTCGAGGAAGAGGTAGTCCGACGCCCGCACCACCTCCTCGTCGAGGTCCTCCGCCCCGAAATCCGCCCCCGCGCCGAGATAGGTGTTCATCGACCGCTCGCCGTCTCGCGTGACGAAGATCATCGAACGCGAGGTCGGCAGCTCCGCCCGCGCCGAGGGCGGGTTCGGGAAGTCCGTCCCCTCGCCCTCCAGCGACTTCGCGTAGAACCGGCCAAGCGCATCGTCCTTCACCTTGCCGACGAAGGCGGTCTTCAGCCCGAGATTGCCCAAGCCCGCCAGCGTGTTGCCGACCGAGCCGCCGGGCGCCTGGGTGCGCTCCTTCATCGCGGCATAGAGCGTCTCGCCCCGCTCGCGGTCGACGAGCTGCATGATCCCCTTCTCGATCCCCATCCAGTCGAGGAAATCGTCGTCGCACTGGGTCAGGACATCGACGATCGCGTTGCCGATGCCGACCACCTGATAGCGGTTGGTCAAAGCGTCTTCTCCTCGTAGGGACAGAGGTCACGGATGTGGCAGGCGCGGCATTTGGGCTTCCGCGCCACGCAGATATAGCGGCCGTGCAGGATCAGCCAGTGATGGGCGTGTTGCTGGAACTCGGCCGGCACGTTGTCCTCGATCGCCCGCTCGACCGCCTCAACGGTCTTGCCCGCAGCGATGCCGGTGCGATTTCCGACCCGGAAGATATGAGTGTCGACCGCCTGCGCCGGGAAGTGGAACCACATGTTCAGCACGACATTCGCGGTCTTGCGCCCCACGCCGGGCAGCGTCATCAGCGCCGCGCGCGAGGACGGCACCTCGCCGCCGCACTCCTCGACGAGGATGCGCGAGAGCTTGATCACGTTCTTCGCCTTCTGGCGGAAGAGCCCGATCGTCTTGATATGCTCGATCAGTCCCTCTTCGCCGAGGGCGAGCATCTTCTCGGGCGTGTCGGCCACCTTGAAGAGCGCCCGCGTCGCCTTGTTCACGCCGGCATCCGTGGCCTGCGCCGAGAGCGCCACCGCGACGAGGAGCGTGAAGGCATTGACATGCTCGAGCTCCCCCTTCGGCTCGGCCTCGGCCTCGCGGAAGCGGGTGAAGATCTCGCGGATCGTTTGGTAGTCAAGTTGGCGTGCCATTGAAGCGGTCTATGCCCGCGCGGCCGGGGCGCGGCAAGGGCTGAGCGCGCCGATCCCGTCGTTTTACCGCTCCCCGCGCCTGTTAACCGGGCTTTCGCCGTTCCGCGCGATCATCGCATCGGACCGGCAGGGAGGGACGGCAAGGGGAGCGAAACGGGCCTCGCGGCGGGCACCCGCGCCGCCACCACACGCGGCCCGGTCGCGGTGGAAGGGCTCTGCCCCGGCGACCGGCTCCGGACCCGCGATCACGGCTACCGGCCGCTTCGGGCGCTCGCCGGCACGCTGCTCGCCCGTCCGGTCGAGATCGCGGCGGGCCGCTTCGGCGTCGGGTTTCCGGACGATCCGCTGCGTCTCGGCCCGGAGCACGGTGTCCTCCTCCGCGCACCCCTCCTTGCCGCCCAGCTCGGCACCGCCGAGCTGCTGGCGCATGCGGCCGACCTGTCGCGATCCCGGTCGCCGGGCCCGCTCCTCGGGTTTCTCCCGCTCCTCGACACGCCCGCGCTGATCCTGGCCGACGGCCTCTAGCTCGCGGCCCCGGCCATCGCCGCGACAGACCCCGCCCGGCCGCTCCGGCCCGGCCTCGCCCCGGACGGGCTCGCCGCATTGCTGGCCACGCCAACCGACGCCGCGGCCTGAGCACCAAACCGCAGCTTTCGGGTCGCCGTCGCCCGCCCCGCGCCCTATCTTCGGGTCAAGGAGACAGACCATGCTGAACGAACCGCCCGACCGGGGCTACCATTACGGCGTCATCGCCCGCGCCCTCGCCCTCATCGAGACCGAGGGCGACCTCGGCCTAGACGACCTCGCCGCCCGGCTCTCGATGAGCCCCGCGCATTTCCAGCGCGTCTTCTCGCGCTGGGTCGGCGTCTCGCCGAAACGTTACCGCCAGTACCTCACGCTCGACCTCGCCAAGCGGCTCCTGGCTGAACGCCACACGCTGCTCGACACCGCAACCGAGACCGGGCTGTCCGGCGCGGGCCGCCTGCACGACCTCTTTCTGCGCTGGGAAGCGATGAGCCCCGGCGAATACGCCCGCGCGGGCGAGGGGCTGTCGGTGCGCTACGGCTGGTACGACTCGCCCTTCGGCGCCGCGCTCGCGATGGGCACCGACCGCGGCCTTTGCGGCATCGCCTTCGCCGAGGACTGCGGCCGCGACCACGCCTTCGCCGACCTCGCCGGCCGCTGGCCGCGCGCCTCTTTCACGGAGGCGCCCGAGGCGATCGCGCCGTGGGTGACGGCGGCCTTCGAGCAGAAGGGCGAGGCGGCGCTCCACATGATCGGCGCGCCGTTCCAGATCAAGGTCTGGGAGGCGCTGCTCGCGATCCCTTCGGGCCAGGTGTCGACCTATTCCGACATCGCCAGCCGGATCGGCAATCCCCGTGCGGTGCGCGCGGTCGGCACCGCGGTCGGGCGCAACCCGGTCAGCTGGCTCATCCCCTGCCACCGGGCACTGAGGAAATCCGGCGGGCTCGGCGGCTATCACTGGGGCCTGCCGGTGAAGCGCGCGATGCTGGCCTGGGAAGCCGCCCGCGCCGACGCCGAATCCGCCACCGCGACATGATGCGCGGAATGCTGCCGGAACCGCTTTTCCCCGCCTGCGTTATTGCCTAACAGTCGCTAATCTCACACTTAACGCACAACGAACACCAAGCGGAGCAGCTTTCATGCGTTTCACCACCCTCCTGACCGGCGGCACCGCCGCGGCGATCCTGCTGGCGGCCTGCACGCCGGTCGACCAGTACAATCCGAACGACCCGAACCAGCGGACCCGCCAGGGTGCGCTCACCGGGGCGGGCGTCGGCGCGCTCGCCGGTGCGCTGACGGGGGAAGGCGGCATCGACAAACGCGACCGGGCGATCGTCGGCGCGGTGGCCGGCGGCCTGATCGGCGGCATGGTCGGCAGCAACCTCGACCAGCAGGCGGCCGAACTCGACCGCGCCATCGTCAACGACCGCGTGCGCGTCATCAACGAGGGCAACCAGCTCCGCGTCATCATGCCGGAAGGCATCCTCTTCGCCGTCGACAGCGCCTCGGTCAATCCCGGCATCATCGGCGACCTCTATGCGGTGGCCGACAACCTCAACCGCCATCCCGACAGCCGCGTCGAGGTCATCGGCCACACCGACAACACCGGCGCCGCGGCCTACAACTTCGACCTCTCGCAGCGCCGCGCCAGCGCGGTGGGCGCGATCATCCGCGACGGCGGCGTCGCCCCCGGCCGCATCGCCGCCTTCGGCCAGGGCGAGAACCAGCCCGTCGCCTCGAACCTGACGCCCGAGGGCCGCGCCCAGAACCGCCGGGTCGAGATCCTGATCATCCCGACCCGCTGACACAGCGCGGATCCGGGAACCCGCCGCCGATGGCGGCGAAGCGCCCGGACGAAGAACTGGAACGGCCCTCGCCGCGCGCGCCGCGACGGGGGCCGTCCGCCCTGGGCTCCGGCACTTGCGCGGGGCACTCACCGAATGCCCCTCACCGATGGGTGACAAGCCCGATCGCAGCGCCTATAAGGCCGGCGATTTCCAATTCTCCCTGATGGATGACAGACATGATCAAGGTTTTCGGCCACAAGTCCCCCGACACCGACTCCACCGGCTCGCCCATCATCTGGGCCTGGTACCTCTCGGATGTGAAGGGCACCCCCGCGACGCCCGTCCTCCTTGGCGAGCCGAACACCGAAGCCGCCTTCGTCCTGAAGCGCTGGGACCTGCCGAAGCCCGAGATCATCGCCGACGTGGCGGCCGGCGAAACCTGCGTCGTCGTAGACACCAACAACCCGGCGGAGCTTCCCGCCTCGATCAACGAGGCGAACGTGGTCCAGATCATCGACCACCACCTCCTCGCCGGCGGGCTGAAGACCAAGGGGCCGATCGACATCACCATCCGCCCGCTCGCCTGCACCGCGACCATCATGCACGACCTGATGGGCGATGACGCGGCGAAGATGCCCGAGAGCATCAAATGCGCGATGCTCTCCTGCATCCTCTCCGACACGCTGGAGTTCCGCTCGCCGACCACGACCGCGCATGACCGCGCCGTGGCCGAGAAGCTGGCCACCGAGCTTGGCATCTCGATCCCCGACTACGCAGCCGAGCTCTTCGCCGCGAAATCCGACGTCTCGGCCTTCTCGGACGCGGAACTGCTGCGCATGGATTCCAAGGAATACAACGTCGCCGGCAAGGAGCTGCGCGTCTCGGTGCTGGAGACGACCGCGCCGAAGGTGGTGCTCGACCGCAAGGACAGCCTGATGGCCTCGATGATCGATGTCGCGAAAGAGGACGGCGCCGACCAGGTCCTGCTCTTCGTCGTCGACATCCTCAAGGAAGAGGCGACGCTTCTCGTGCCGAACGACCTCGTGAAGCAGTTCGCCGAGGCGAGCTTCGGCGCGAAGGTGACGGGCGACACCGTGGTCCTGCCCGGCATCATGAGCCGCAAGAAGCAGATCATCCCGGCGCTGAAACTCTGAGCCGCCGAAAACGTTGCATGAGGGCGCCTTCGGGCGCCCTTACCTTTTTCCGGCCCGGCCTGTAACAAGGGCCGCAACACGAGGAGGCGCCCATGACCCGGATCATTCAATCGCTGTCGGAGGTTGCAGCCGGCTACGACGCGCTCTTCTGCGATCTCTGGGGCTGCGTCCATGACGGGCTGCGCCCCTTCCCCGCCGCCGTGGCCGCCCTTCAGGCCTACCGGGCCAGTGGCGGCAAGGTCGTTCTCGTCACCAACTCGCCCCGCCCGCGCGCCGGCGTCGCAACGCAGCTCGACCAGATCGGCGTGCCGCGCGACGCCTGGGACACGATCGCGACCTCGGGCGACAGCGCGCGGGCGGCGATGTTCCAGGGCGCGGTCGGCCACAAGGTCCACTTCATCGGCAACCCCGAGACCGACATGGGTTTCTTCGAGCCGCTGAAGATCCTCGACAACCCCGCCCGGATCGAGATCGTGCCGCTCGCCGAAGCGGAGGGCATCGTCTGCACCGGCCCCGCCGATCCCATGGCCGATCCGGCGGTCTACCGGCCCGACTTCCTCTACGCCAAGGCGAAGGGGCTGAAGCTCCTCTGCGCCAATCCCGACATCGTCGTCGACCGCGGCGAGCGGCGGGAATGGTGCGCCGGCGCGCTCGCGCGGCTCTACACCGAAATGGGTGGTGAGAGCCTCTATTTCGGCAAGCCGCACCCGCCGATCTACGACCTCGCCCGGCGGCGGCTGACCGCGCTCACCGGCGCCGCCATCGGCGACGCCGGCATCCTCGCCGTGGGCGACGGGATCGGCACCGACATTCAGGGGGGCATGGGCGAGGGGATCGACACGCTCTTCATCACCGGCGGCCTCGAGGCGGCCCGCTTCGGCGCGGATGTCGAGGCGCCCGAACCGGGCAAGCTGACCGCGTGGCTCGACGAGATGCAGATGGCGCCGACCTTCGCCATCGGCCGCCTGCGATAGATTATTGCCAGACGGCAACATTCTTTCGATCCAGACACCACTTCGGCAAAATAATTACTTCCCCAGATTGCGCGGAGGCCCGCACTCATCTATGCTGCACTGCAACATGGATGTTTGGGATTCGTGATGATGCTCGACAATCAGCCGCGCGGGACGATCTGCATCGAGGACCTGGAGATCGGGATGACCCGGTATCTCCAGAAGGAGATCACGGACCGCGACATCGAGATGTTCGCCGAGGTCTCGACCGACCGCAACCCGGTCCATCTCGACGAGGATTACGCCCGCGAGACGATCTTCGAGGGGCGCATCGCCCACGGCATGCTGACCGCGGGCCTGATCTCGGCGGTGATCGGCGAGCAGCTGCCGGGCCACGGCACGGTCTATCTTGGCCAGACGCTGAAGTTCATGGCGCCTGTCCGCCCCGGTGACGTGGTCTATGCCGAGGTCAAGGTCACCGCGATCGACCACGCCAAGCGCCGCGTCACTCTTGAAACCCATTGCGCGGTGGGCGATACGGTCGTCCTGAAGGGCGAGGCGCTGGTTCTGGCGCCGAGCCGCAAGTTCGACTGATCCGGCGGGCGCTCCCGCCACACGGGGGCCGATGCGCACGCATTTCCATTGGACGGAACTGGCGGAGGCCGACCGGGGCGCCTCGGTCGCGATGGGCAACTTCGACGGCGTCCATCTCGGCCACCAGGCGGTGATCGACCAGGCGCGCCGCGCCGATGCGCCGCTTGGCATCGTCACCTTCGAACCCCATCCCCGCCAGTTCTTCGCCCCCAAGGCCCCCGCCTTCCGCCTGATGAACGCCGAGGCGCGGACCCACCGGCTGGAAAAGCTCGGCGTCGAACAGCTTTACGAACTCCCCTTCAACGCGGATCTCGCCGGGATGGAGGCGGAAGACTTCGTGGCCGAGGTGCTGGTCCGGGGGCTCGGCGTCGCCCATGTCACGGTCGGCGCGGATTTCTGCTTCGGCAAGGGCCGCAAGGGCAATGTCGACACCTTGCGTGACTGCGCCCGCCGCCACGGCTTCGGCGTGACCATTGCCGAACTCGTCGAGATGGGCGGCGAGGAAATCTCCTCGACCGCGATCCGCACGGCGCTTGCCGAGGGACGCCCGCGCGACGCCGCACAGATGCTCGGCCACTGGCACCGGATCGAGGGCGAGGTCCTGCACGGCGACAAGCGCGGCCGCGATCTCGGCTTTCCGACCGCCAACATGGGGGTCGGCGGGCTGCACCTGCCGAAGCTCGGCGTCTACGCGGTGAAGGTCGATGTCCTGACCGGGCCGCATCAGGGCAGCTACAACGGCGCCGCGAGCCTCGGCGTGCGGCCGATGTTCGGCGAGAACAAGCCCAATCTCGAAAGCTTCCTCTTCGACTTCAAGGGCAACCTTTACGGCGAGCACCTCTCGGTCGCGCTGATCGACTATCTGCGCCCCGAGATGAAATTCGACGGCCTGCCCGCGCTCGTGGAGCAGATGAACGCGGATTGTCACCGCGCCCGGACGATCCTCGCGGCGCTCTGAGCGCGGGGCAGAACGGTCTGCATCGGAAAATCCGCGCAGACGGGATCATCGCCCTTCCCTTTAGGCCCGCTCTCGGCCAATGTCGCGCGCCATGAAAAGCTCGAACGTTCGCGAAGCCCTCCGGCCCGGATTCTGGAACCGCCCCCTCGACACGCTGACCGCGTCCGAATGGGAGGCGCTCTGCGACGGCTGCGGCAAGTGCTGCCTCAACAAGCTCGAGGATGCCGATACGGGCGAGATCTACTTCACCCGCATCTCCTGCCGCCTTCTCGACGACCACAGCTGCCGCTGCACGCAGTACGAGAACCGCAAGACCTTCGTCCCCGAATGCGTCGTCCTGACCCCGAAGACGATCGACAAGGTCGCCTACTGGCTGCCCTCGACCTGTGCCTACAAGCTCCTGCACGAGGGCAAGCCGCTCTTCGACTGGCATCCGCTGATCTCCGGCGACCCGGAAAGCGTACACCGCGCCGACGAGTCGGTGCGCGGCTGGACCCTGCCGGAATTCGAGGTCGCGGAAGAGGACTGGGAAGACCACATCATCGAGGACCTGTAATGGAATTCGCCTCCGACAACGCCTCCAGCGCCGCGCCGGAGATCCTCGCCGCCGTCACCGCGGTCAACGCGGGCGCGGCGCCCTCCTACGGCGCGGACGCGTCGATGGCGCGGGTGCGGGCGCTCATCCGCGAGACCTTCGAGGCGCCGGAGGCCGAGGTCTATCTCGTCGCCACCGGAACCGCGGCGAACTCCCTGGCGCTCGCCTGCCACTGCCCGCCCTGGGGTGCCATCTATGCCCATGCCTCGGCGCATGTCGACACCGACGAATGCGGCGCGCCGGAGTTCTACATCGGCGGCGGCAAGATCGTGCGCATCGCCGCGCCCGACGGAAAGCTGACGCCTGGCATACTGAAAGCCGCCATCGAGGCGACGCCGCAGGGCTTCGTCCATTCCCACCAGCGCGGCATGGTCACGATCACCAACACCACCGAGGCCGGCACCGTCTACAGCCCCGCCGAGGTCGCCGCCCTGACCGCCATCGCCCGCGACCATGCGCTGCCCGTCCACATGGACGGCGCGCGTTTTGCCAATGCCGTCGTCGCGGCGGATTGCAGCCCGGCAGAGATGACCTGGAAGGCCGGGATCGACGTCCTGTCCTTCGGCGGCACCAAGAACGGCTGCATGGGCGTCGAGGCGGTGGTGCTCTTCGATCCCGCGAAAGCCTGGGAGTTCGAGCTCCGCCGCAAGCGCGGCGGGCATCTTTTTTCCAAGCACCGGTTCCTCTCCGCCCAGATGGAGGCCTATCTGACGGGCGACCTTTGGCGCCGCCTCGCGGCCCGCGCCAATGTCCGGGCCGAGCGCCTCGCCGCCGGGATCGCCGCGATGCCCGAAGCCTCGCTCCTCCATCCTCGCGAGGCGAACATGGTCTTCGCCTACCTGCCGCGCCGCCTGCACCGGCGGCTCACGGAGCGCGGGGCGCACTACTATTTCTGGCCCGTCGACCCCTCGGCCGAGGGGCCGGAAGACGAGCCGCTGGCGGCGCGGTTCGTCTGCTCCTGGGCGACACAAGAGACGGAAATCGACGCCTTTCTCTCGGTCATCCGCGGTCGAGATTGACCCCGGTCAGCCCGGCGGTCTCGTCGGGATGGGTGATCGGCACCATGTGCCCCGCACCCGGCACGGTGGCGACGCCGACATCGGGCAGCCGCGCCGCGATGTTTTCCGCGATCCGCTCGATGACCGGCGGCGACTGCTCGCCCCGGATCAGCAAGACCGGCATATCGAGGCGCTCGAGCGCGTCTGGCTTCAGAAAACCGGCGCTGTCCGAGAGCGTCGCGGGATCGCCCGCGCAGATCAGGCGGATCCTCTCCACGATCCGCGCCCGGGCGCGGGGCTCCATCCGATCCCAGTCCTCGCCGGCGCCCCAGACCTGCATGAAGGCGCGTGCCGCCCCGGTGTCGTCGCCCGCCGCGAGAGCCGCGCGGAACGGCCCCTCGGCGGCGAGATGCTCCTCCCATTCGGGGGACCCCTTGGCGGCGGCGAAGAGAACCGGCTCGATCAGCGTCAGCGTACGGATCGCCTCCGGCGCCGCGCGCGCGAGCCGCATCGCGACCAGCGCACCGTAGGAATGGCCGATGAGGTCCACCGGTTCCTCGACGAAACTCGCGGCAATCCGCGTGGCCAGCGTCAGGAAATCGCCCTCGCCCGACCAGTCCGCCGATTTGCCGTGGCCGGGCAGGTCGAAGGCCGTGAGCGTGACCCGATCGGTAAGCCGCGACGCGACACCCGCCCAGGCCGAGGAGGCGGCGAGCGAGCAGTGGATCGCCAGCGCCGGCCGCGCACCCTTGCCGAAACTCTGCCAAAAGGTCGGATGGCCTGCCCGCTCGTCGAGCGGCATCAGAGCTTGCCGGACAGGTGCAGGTCGAGGTCGTCGAGCCGGTCCTGCCCCCAGAACCGCTGGCCGCTGTCGACGAGGTAGAAGGGCGAGCCGAACACGCCGCGGCTCACCGCCTCTTCGAGGTTGTTGGCATAGGTCTCGGCCCCGAGAAGCATTCCCTTGTCGGCGAGATCGGGCTCGAACCCGGCCATGGTCAGGAGATCGCGGATCACCTCGTCGGCGGAAATATCGCGCTCCTCGGCCCAGCAGGCGCGGAGGATGGATTGGACGAAGCCACCGAGATCGCCCTCGGCGCCTTTTGCCTTTGCCGCCTGCGCCGCGATGATCGCGTAGGACGAGGGCGCGGCATTCGCCGGCCAGAACATCGGCTGGAGGTTGATCTTCATCCCCGTCTTCGCCGCCTGCCGGGCGATCTCCTGCAGCCGGTATTCCTTGCGGCTGTCGTGCCGGTCCTTGAGTGCCGTCCCGCCGGTCCTCGCAAAGACCGCGCCGATGTCGACCGGCTTGTAGGTCACCGTCGCACCGTGCTTCGTCGCGATCGCCTCGAGCCGGGTGCCCGCCAGATAGGTGAAGGGCGAGATCGTGGACAGGAAGTAGTCGATCTGTGGCATATCCGGCACTCCTTCGGGTTTGCCGGGAAGCTAGCCCGGTGGTAAGCGGGGTGCAACGTCACGAATCCGTCATCCGGCCCGGTTTTGCGGCCAACGACAAGGACCCGCCATGCCCTCCATGACCGAACCGAAGCTGATCGCCGGCAATTCGAACCGCACGCTCTCCAACGCCATCGCCCGGCGGATGTCGATGCACCGGGGCATGAGCGTCGGGCTCGTCGATGCCCGGGTCGAGCGCTTCAACGACCAGGAAATCTTCGTCGAGGTCTTCGAGAACGTCCGCGGCGAGGACATGTACATCATCCAGTCGACGTCGAACCCGGCGAACGACAACCTGATGGAACTCCTGATCATGGCCGACGCGCTGCGCCGCTCCTCGGCCGACCGGATCACCGCCGTGATCCCCTATTTCGGCTATGCCCGCCAGGACCGCCGCGCCAAGGCGCGGACGCCGATTTCAGCGAAGCTCGTCGCCAACCTCCTGACCGAGGCCGGAGTCGACCGGGTGCTGACGATGGATCTCCATGCCGCACAGATCCAGGGCTTCTTCGACATTCCGGTGGACAACCTCTATGCCGCGCCGATCTTCGCGCTCGACATCGAGCATCACTTCAAGGGCAAGCTCGACCAGATCACCGTGGTCTCGCCGGACGTTGGCGGCGTGGCGCGCGCCCGCGAACTCGCCCAGCGGATCGGCTGCGGGCTGGCCATCGTCGACAAGCGGCGCGTGAAGGCGGGCGAAGTCGCCGAGATGACCGTGATCGGCGATGTCGCGGGCCAGACCTGCATCATCGTCGACGATATCTGCGACACCGCCGGCACGCTCTGCAAGGCCGCCGAAGTGCTCATCCAGGGCGGCGCGAGCGAGGTCCATTCCTACATCACCCATGGCGTGCTGTCCGGACCGGCGGTCGAGCGGGTTGCCAATTCCGTGATGAAGAGTCTTGTCATCACCGATTCCATCGAGCCGACCGAACCGGTCCGCAAGGCCAAGAACATCCGCATCGTTCCGACCGCGCCGCTCTTTGCTCAGGCGATCATGAACATCTGGTCGGGAACCTCGGTTTCCTCGCTCTTCGACGCGGAGACGCTGGGGCCGATCTACGAGGGCATGTATTCGCGCGGCTGACCGGAAGCCGCTCGAAGACCGCGCGAAGTCGCGCCTCAGCGCGTCAGGTCACGTCCCACGCGTCAGGATCGGGAAGCTCGCCGATCGCGAGCCAGTCGGCGCGAATCCGGGCGATCCGCGTGTCCCCCCAGGTGCGGAAAATGATCTCGAATCCATCGGGCTTTATCTGGCCCGTCGAAATATCTGCGCGTGGGTTCGTCATCTGGTCCATGTCCCACATGGACATCGAGATTTGAACGACCGGCATTGACTGGAATCGCTCGGAAAACCCGACCTGGCGGCGCGTCTCGCGCGCACCGTTTCCGGTCCACATCTGCCCGCCTTCTTCGAAATCCGAAAACAACAGAACGGAGCCGCGTTCGACCCCAATCAAATGACTCTTCAGTCGCAACATCTAAGTCCCCGATTTAGCACCACCGTAGCTAGTGGATGCTGGTAGACAATTGGTAAATTGGTTCTGACACGGACACATAGATCCGGTTGAGATTGTGTCTCGATAATTCATCGGCCGTCCACGAAAAGCAACGGGCGGCCCGAAGGCCGCCCGGATGATCGCGTCGCATATCTGAGGCTCAGAGCCCGAGCGCGGCCTTCAGGGCCTGAAGGTCCGCAACGAGCTTGTTCGCGGCGTCCTTGCCCTCGGCCGGGGCCTCGGCGACCTCGGCCGTCGCATCTGCAATGAGCGCGTCCATGTCGGACGCCTTCACCTCGGCTTTCGGCATCGCACGCTCGGCCAGAACCGAGGCGCCCGCTGCCGAAATCTCGGCGAAGCCGCCGATGACGGCATAGTCGTTCATGCCTTCGGCGGTGACGACAGTGAGAATGCCGGGACGCAGCGTCGTGATCAGCGGCGAATGGTCGGGCATTGCCGTCAGGTCGCCATCGGCGCCCGGAATGCGAACCTCGCGGGCCTGAACGGAGGCAAGCCGCCGTTCAGGGCTGACGAGGTCGAACTGCATCGTATCGGCCATCTCGCCCCCTTACGCCGCTTCCGCGGCCAGACGCTGCGCCTTGGCTTTCACTTCGTCGATGTCGCCGACCATGTAGAAGGCGGCTTCCGGCAGGTGGTCGTACTCGCCGGCAACGACGGCCTTGAACGAGGCGATCGTCTTGTCGAGCGGCACCTGGACGCCGTCCGAACCGGTGAAGACCTTCGCCACGTCGAAGGGCTGGCTGAGGAAACGCTGGATCTTCCGGGCGCGGGCCACGGTCAGCTTGTCCTCTTCCGACAGTTCGTCCATGCCGAGGATGGCGATGATGTCCTGCAGCGACTTGTAGCGCTGGAGGATACCCTGGACATCGCGGGCGACGTTGTAGTGCTCTTCGCCGACAACGGCCGGGTCGAGGATCCGGCTCGTGGAGTCGAGCGGGTCAACGGCCGGGTAGATGCCGAGTTCCGAGATGGCGCGCGACAGAACCGTGGTGGCGTCGAGGTGAGCGAACGAGGTCGCCGGCGCCGGGTCGGTAAGGTCGTCGGCCGGAACGTAGATGGCCTGCACCGAGGTGATCGAGCCCGCCTTGGTCGAGGTGATGCGTTCCTGCATCGCGCCCATGTCGGTGGCGAGCGTCGGCTGGTAGCCCACGGCCGAAGGAATACGGCCGAGAAGTGCGGACACTTCCGAACCCGCCTGGGTGAAGCGGAAGATGTTGTCGACGAAGAAGAGAACGTCCGTGCCCGACTGGTCGCGGAACTGCTCGGCCAGCGTCAGGCCCGAGAGGGCGACGCGCATCCGGGCTCCCGGCGGCTCGTTCATCTGACCGTAGACAAGGGCCACTTTGGACTTCTCCAGATCGTCCGGAACGATAACGCCCGACTCGATCATCTCGTGATAGAGGTCGTTGCCCTCGCGGGTCCGCTCGCCGACACCGGCGAAGACCGAGAAGCCCGAGTGCACCTTGGCGATGTTGTTGATCAGTTCCATGATCAGAACCGTCTTGCCCACGCCGGCGCCGCCAAAGAGGCCGATCTTGCCACCCTTCGAGTACGGGGCGAGAAGGTCGATGACCTTGATGCCGGTGACGAGGATCTCCGACGAGGTCGACTGTTCCGAGAAGGCCGGGGCCGGCTGGTGGATCGGACGGGTTTCCTTGGCCTTGACCGGGCCCTTTTCGTCGACCGGCTCACCGATGACGTTGAGGATGCGGCCGAGCGTCGGGTTGCCGACCGGAACCGAGATCGGCTCGCCGAGGTCGGTCACGGCAGCGCCGCGCACGAGGCCCTCGGTCGCGTCCATGGCGACGGTGCGGACCGTGTTCTCGCCGAGGTGCTGGGCAACCTCGAGAACCAGACGCTTGCCGTTGTTGTCGGTTTCGAGCGCGTTCAGAATCGCCGGGAGTTGATCGTCGAACTGTACGTCCACGACGGCGCCGATGACCTGCGTCACCCGGCCCGCTGCGGCAGCTGCTTTCGGTGCTTTTGCCATCTAGTTTCTCCGGTTTCGTCAGAGCGCCTCGGCGCCCGAAATGATTTCGATGAGTTCCTTGGTGATCGCGGCCTGACGCGAGCGGTTGTACTCGATGGTCAGCCGGTCGATCATGTCGCCGGCGTTGCGGGTGGCGTTGTCCATCGCGGTCATCCGCGCGCCCTGCTCCGAGGCCGCGTTCTCCAGAAGCGCGGTGAAGACCTGCGTGGCCACCCCGCGCGGCAAGAGGTCGGCGAGGATCTCCTCCTCCGAGGGCTCGTAGTCGTAGAGCGTCGAGGCGCCTTCCTCCGCGTCCGCGTCGAACTTCGCCGGGATCACCTGCTGTTCGGTCGGGACCTGGGAGATCACCGACTGGAAGCGGTTGAAGAAGATCGTCGCGACGTCGAACTCGCCGTGGTCGAAGCGGTGGATCAGGTCACGCGCAATGCCTTGCGCATTGTCGTAACCCATCTTCTTGACGTCGGAGAGATCGATATGCGCGACGAAATACTTCGCGAAATCGCGCTTCAGCTGCTCGCGGCCCTTCTTGCCGACGGTCAGGATCTTCACCGTCTTGCCCTGCTTCAGAAGGTCGTTCGCCTTCGTGCGGGCAAGCCGCACGATGGTCGAGTTGAAACCGCCGCAGAGGCCCCGCTCGGCCGTCATCACGACCAGAAGGTGGGTCTGATCGGCACCGGTCCCGGCCAGAAGCCGCGGCGCCGCATCGGACCCGCCGACCGACGCGGCGAGCGAAGACATGACCGCGTTCATCCGCTCGGCATAGGGCCGGGCGGCTTCGGCGGCCTCCTGGGCGCGGCGGAGCTTGGCCGCCGCGACCATCTGCATGGCCTTGGTGATCTTCCGCGTCGACTTGACGCTTCCGATCCGGTTCTTAAGGTCCTTAAGGCTGGGCATATCCCTGTCCCTCCCCTCGCTTAAGCGAAGGTCTTGGCGAACTCGGCGATCGCGGCCCGGATCTTGTCCTCGGCTTCACCCTTGATCTTCGGGTCTTCCTTGGTGATCCAGTCCAGAAGGTCCTTGCGATTGGTGCGCAGGTACTTGAGCAGGTCCGCCTCGAACCGACCGACATCCTTGACGGGAAGCTTGTCGAGGAAGCCCTTGGTGCCGGCGAAGATGACGCAGACGATTTCCGCGTTGGTCAGCGGCGAGTACTGCGGCTGCTTCATCAGCTCGGTCAGGCGCGCGCCCCGGTTCAGGAGCTTCTGCGTCGCGGCGTCGAGGTCGGAGCCGAACTGCGCGAAGGCCGCCATTTCGCGGTACTGCGCCAGTTCCAGCTTCACCGGGCCGGCGACCGACTTCATCGCGTTGGTCTGGGCCGAGGAGCCCACACGCGACACCGACAGACCGGTGTTCACGGCCGGGCGGATGCCCTGGTAGAAGAGTTCCGTCTCGAGGAAGATCTGGCCGTCGGTGATCGAGATCACGTTGGTCGGAATGAAGGCCGACACGTCGCCGCCCTGGGTTTCGATGACCGGCAGAGCCGTCAGCGAACCCGCGCCGAAATCTTCGTTCAGCTTCGCCGAACGCTCGAGGAGACGCGAGTGCAGGTAGAAGACGTCGCCCGGATAGGCTTCGCGCCCGGGCGGGCGGCGAAGGAGCAGCGACATCTGGCGATAGGCCACGGCCTGCTTGGAGAGGTCATCGTAGATGATCAGCGCGTGGCGGCCGTTGTCGCGGAAGTATTCCGCGATGGCAGTCGCCGAGTAGGGCGCGAGGAACTGCATCGGCGCGGGGTCCGAGGCGGTCGCGGCCACGACGATCGAGTAGTTGATGGCGCCGGTCTCTTCCAGCTTCTTCACGAGCTGGGCGACGGTCGAGCGCTTCTGGCCGATCGCGACGTAGACGCAGTAGAGCTTCTTCGACTCGTCGTCGCCGGCGGCGTCGTTGTAGGTCTTCTGGTTCAGGATCGCGTCGAGCGCCACGGCGGTCTTGCCGGTCTGGCGGTCGCCGATGATCAGCTCGCGCTGGCCGCGGCCGATCGGGATCATCGCGTCAACCGACTTGAGGCCGGTCGCCATCGGCTCGTGCACCGATTTCCGCGGGATGATGCCGGGGGCCTTCACGTCGGCCACCGAGCGGGTCTTGGCGTTGATCGGGCCCTTGCCGTCGATCGGGTTACCGAGACCGTCGACAACGCGGCCGAGAAGCTCGTCACCGACCGGCACGTCCACGATGGACTTCGTGCGCTTGACGGTGTCGCCTTCCTTGATCGAGCGATCGTCGCCGAAGATAACGACGCCGACGTTGTCGACTTCGAGGTTCAGCGCCATGCCGCGGATGCCGCCCGGGAACTCGACCATCTCGCCCGCCTGGACGTTGTCGAGGCCGTGGACGCGCGCGATGCCGTCACCGACCGAAAGCACGCGGCCGACTTCGGCCACCGCTGCTTCCTGACCGAAGTTCTTGATCTGCTCCTTAAGGATCGCAGAGATCTCGGCTGCCTGGATTCCCATTATCCGACCTCTTTCATAGCATTCTGCAGGGAAGCGAGCTTCGAGCGGATCGAGGTGTCGATCATCTTCGAGCCCACTTTGACGATAAGGCCGCCGATGAGGCTTTCATCGACGGTGGTGTCGAGCTTGACGGTCTTGCCGACTGTCTTCTTGAGCGACGCGGCGAGCTTCTCGGCCTGCGTCTTGGTCAACGCGGCGGCGGCGGTAACCTCGGCGGTCACTTCGCCCTTCTCCTCCGCGATCATGTCGCGCAGGGCCGTCAGGAGTTGCGGCAGCACGAAGAGCCGGCGGCTCGAAGCCATCAGGCCGAGCGTATTGGCGAGCGTCGCGGAGAGCCCCATCTTCGCAGCAAGCGCACCGACCGATTTGGCCTGCTCCTCGCGCGAATAGACCGGGGAGGCGATCAGCGTCCGCAGATCCGCGCTTTCCGCCAGCGCGGCGCCGAGCGCGTCCACATCCCCCTCGAGCGCCTTGAGGCCATTGGCCTCCTTGGCGAGTTCAAACACGGCCGTCGCATAGCGACCGGCGATCCCTGCGGAAATCGAAGCTGGTTCGGACACGTCCACCCTTCCGATTGTTCTGTCCCATCGCCTCTTTTTTATTGTCAGGTCAGAGGCCACCTATGGCGTGCGCGGACGCGCACGGCCGAAGTTCGGCGCGGGTGTAGCAGAGCCGTCCGGACCTAGCAACCGCCTTGACGAACTTATTGGGACGAGGGTTTTTCTGCCTTTTCAAAGAGTTCCCGAAGATTCTCCAAACACGGCGGGAAATGTTGCTTTTTCGCAGCGCGGGTTTGGGCGTTAACAGTACGGATACGAAACAGAATCCTGTTTCATTGGCCGCGAGTCACGCCGGCTCGGCCGTCGGCTTGGGGAGCGCCTCGAGCACTTTCAGCGGCCGCCGTACCGCGGTCGCGAGGCCCGGGCGCTGTGGCGCGTGGACCTGTTTCGAAACCTCGAGCATCAGCACGCCGCCCGCCAGAACCGACGACACGCGGTGTCCGAAGCGTTCCCACATCGGTGCGGTGCGCAGCCAGAAGCGGCGCGAGCTTGGTGGCGCGAAGAGCGCGGATTGCTGGCGTTCGGCCGCGAAGTTGTGGCGGCGGAGTTGGCCGTCGAGCTGGCTCATCGAATAGGGGCGACCATAACCGAACGGAGTCCGGTCCGAGCGCGACCAGAGGCCGGACCGGTTCGGAACGATGAAGAGCGCCCTGCCTCCCGGGCCGAGCACGCGCCAGCACTCGTCAAGCAGCGCCGTCGGATTTTCCGACGTCTCCAGGCCGTGCAGCACTACGAGCCGATCGACCATGCCCGTCTCGAGCGGCCATTGCGTCTCCTCGCAGAGGACCGAGACGTTCTCCATCCCGGCGGGCCAGGGCATCACGCCCTGCGGTCCGGGCATCAGACCGACCACGCGCCGCGCCTCGGCCAGATAGGGGCGCAGCAAGGGTGCGGCGAATCCGAATCCGGCCACCGTCTGACCCTTCGCAGGCGGCCAGAGATCGACGACCTGATCCCGAATGGCCTTCTGGGCGACGCGCCCGAGCTGGGTGCGGTAGTAGAAATTCCTCAGGTCGAGAACGTCGAGATGCATTGCGCCCGTCGCTTCCATCGGCAAAAGTCAGTGGAAGCATACGGAAACATACACGAAACGCCATGCCCCTGGAAATCGTCACCGTTCCCTGCCTGAGCGACAACTACGCTTACCTCGCCCATGATGTCGCGACCGGCGCGACCGCCGTCGTGGACGTCCCAGAAGCAGCGCCGATCCTCAACGCCCTGTCCGCCCGGGGCTGGCGGGCTAGCCACATCCTGATCACCCACCACCACGGCGACCACATCGACGGCGTCCCCTCCCTTGCCGCCGCGACCGGCGCCCGCGTCATCGGCGCCGCGGCCGACGCCCATAGGTTGCCACCGCTGGACGAGGCGGTCACCGCGGGCGACACCGTTCGGATCGGAATGTGCAGAGGCACTGTGATCGACGTTTCCGGCCATACCATCGGCCATATCGCCTACCATTTCGCAGACTCGGGAATTGTCTTTACCGGGGACAGCCTCATGGCGCTCGGCTGTGGCCGGCTTTTCGAGGGCACCGCTCACCAGATGTGGGACAGTCTCTGCAGGCTGGCGGCCCTGCCTCCGGAAACACTGGTCTGTTCGGGCCATGAATACACCCAGTCGAATGCCCGCTTCGCCCTGACGATCGAGCCGGGGAACGCCGCGCTGGCGGCACGTGCGAAATCGGTGGACGCCGCGCGTGCGAAAGGGCGTGCGACCGTTCCCTCGACCCTCGCCGAGGAGCTTGCGACGAACCCGTTCCTGCGCGCACGCCTTGCAGAGGTGAAGACCGCGCTCGGCATGCAGGGCGCGGGCGACGCCGAGGTCTTCGCCGAGATCCGCGCGCGCAAAGACCGGTTCTGACCTGTCACATTTCCGAACCGATTAGGCACGAATCGGTCACGAAAGGCCGAAAATCGTTCAAATTTTGCGTCACTGATCGAGCATTGGGCGAAATCGGCAAGAAAACACTTGAAGCCGCCCGAATTCCACCGAACTTTAATAGTATGAGGCGAAAGTAGGTACCGGCCCACGGGCCACCCTGCTGGATGGGAAAGGAGCACGAACGTGCCGTCATTTTCGAACACGCTCGAACAGGCAATCCACGCGGCGCTGGCCTTGGCCAATGCGCGGCGCCATGAACTTGCAACTCTCGAACATCTGCTCCTCGCCCTGATCGACGAGCCGGACGCCGCAAAAGTGATGCGCGCCTGCTCGGTCGACATCGAGGAACTGCGCAAGACGCTCGTAGAATTCATCGACGACGACCTTTCGACGCTCGTGACCGATGTGGACGGGTCGGAGGCCGTGCCAACGGCCGCGTTCCAGAGGGTCATTCAGCGGGCCGCGATCCATGTCCAGTCCTCGGGCCGGACCGAGGTCACCGGTGCCAACGTTCTCGTCGCGATCTTCGCGGAACGGGAATCGAACGCCGCGTACTTCCTGCAGGAACAGGACATGACCCGCTACGACGCAGTGAATTTCATCGCTCATGGCGTGGCCAAGGATCCGTCCTTCGGGGAAACCCGGCCGATCACCGGCGCACAGGAGCAGGAGGACCATCCGACCTCGCAGGCGGATGGAGAGGCCAAGGAATCGGCGCTCTCGAAGTTCTGCATCGACCTCAACGCAAAATCCAAGAAAGGCGATGTCGACCCGCTCATCGGCCGCGAGGCGGAGATCGAGCGCTGCATCCAGGTCCTGTGCCGCCGGCGGAAGAACAATCCCCTGCTGGTGGGCGAGCCCGGTGTCGGCAAGACCGCCATCGCCGAGGGCCTCGCGCTGAAGATCACGCGCGGCGAGACACCCGAGGTGCTCGAACATGCCACGATCTTCTCGCTCGACATGGGCGCGCTCTTGGCCGGAACTCGTTATCGCGGAGATTTCGAGGAGCGGCTCAAGGCCGTCGTGAAGGAGCTCGAGGACCATCCCGACGCGATCCTCTTCATCGACGAGATCCATACCGTGATCGGCGCCGGGGCGACTTCAGGCGGGGCGATGGACGCGTCGAACCTGCTCAAGCCCGCGCTCCAGGGCGGACGGCTGCGCTGCATGGGCTCGACCACCTACAAGGAGTTCCGCCAGCATTTCGAGAAGGACCGCGCGCTTAGCCGCCGGTTCCAGAAGATCGACGTGAACGAACCGACGGTCGAGGATGCGGTCAAGATTCTGATGGGGCTGAAGCCCTATTTCGAGAAGCACCACGACCTGCGTTACACGCATGATGCGATCAAGGCCGCGGTCGAACTCTCGGCGCGCTACATCCACGACCGCAAGCTGCCGGACAAGGCGATCGACGTGATCGACGAGGCCGGCGCGGCGCAGCACCTGGTGGCGGAATCGAAGCGGCGCAAGACGATCGGCCCGAAGGAGATCGAGGCCGTCGTCGCCAAGATCGCGCGGATCCCGCCGAAGAACGTCTCGAAGGACGATGCCGAGATCCTCAAGGATCTCGAGAAGACCCTCAAGCGCGTCGTCTTCGGTCAGAACAAGGCGATCGAGGCGTTGTCCTCCGCGATCAAGCTGGCTCGTGCGGGCCTGCGCGAACCGGAAAAACCGATCGGCAACTACCTCTTCGCCGGTCCGACCGGCGTCGGCAAGACCGAGGTCGCCAAGCAGCTCGCCGATACGCTCGGCGTCGAGCTTCTGCGTTTCGACATGTCCGAGTACATGGAGAAGCACGCCGTCTCGCGGCTGATCGGCGCGCCGCCGGGCTATGTCGGCTTCGACCAGGGCGGGCTGCTGACCGACGGCGTCGACCAGCATCCGCATTGCGTGCTCTTGCTCGACGAGATCGAGAAGGCGCATCCGGACGTGTTCAACATCCTCCTGCAGGTGATGGACCACGGCAAGCTCACCGACCACAACGGCCGGCAGGTCGATTTCCGCAACGTCGTGCTGATCATGACCTCGAACGCAGGTGCGGCCGAGCTTGCCAAGTCCGCGATCGGCTTCGGCCGTGACCGGCGCGAGGGCGAAGACACCGCCGCGATCGAACGCACGTTCACGCCCGAGTTCCGCAACCGGCTCGATGCGGTCATCTCGTTCTCGGCGCTGCCGCGCGAAGTGATCCTGCAAGTCGTGGACAAGTTCGTCCTGCAGCTCGAGGCGCAGCTGATGGACCGCCACGTCCATATCGAGCTGACCCCGGAAGCGGCCAACTGGATCGCCGAGAAGGGCTACGACGACCGGATGGGCGCCCGTCCGCTTGCTCGCGTGATCCAGGAACACATCAAGAAGCCGCTCGCCGAGGAGCTTCTGTTCGGCAAACTCACGAAGGGTGGCGTCGTTCATGTGAAGGTACGCGACGGCGCGATCGTGCTCGAGATCGAGGAGCCGCAGAAGGCGCGGATTGCCGGCTCGAAGCCACCGCTCCTGACCGCGGACTGAGCCTGGATTGACACGAACACACGCGGCCGACACCTTCCCGGTGCCGGCCGCGTTTCGTTTGGACCGTGTGGCGGAAAGATTGTGCCGGCCCCGGCCGGAACAAGAAAACGGGCGCCCCCGTCGGCTACGACTGCGTTTTCCCGATCTTCCGCGCGGCAGACCGAGCAAAGGCTCCGGGCGGATTAGCCAGTCGCATAGGCCGCCAGCGCCTCGGCCGCGAGTGCCGCGGCGGCGTCGGCATAGCGCGCGGAGTGGTGAAACGGCGTGAGTCCGGCCACGCCCGCCGCCCGCGCGATCTCTCCGGCCGCCCGCGCCGTCAGGTGGCGCGACGTGGTCGCGAAGGAGCGGTCGGCCTCGGGAAAGACCGCTTCGATGAAGAGGTGATCCGCGCCCCGGGCAAGCTCGACGATGCGGGCGCGGTTGTCCGCGGTATCGGCGGCGTCGGTCACATAAGCGAAATGCTGCCCCTTCTCGCGCCGGAACACCCGCGCGCGCAGGAGGCCGAGCGGAACCTCCCCGGCCCCGGGCACCGCGATCCGGTGGCGGTCAGGCAATCCGTCGCGCAGCGCCCGCTTGGCGATGTCGATCCACGGACCGACCGGAAGCCCCAACTCATCGAGCGCGCTGCGCCAGACATTCACGCGAAGGCGCTGCCGGAATGCAAACCCCAGCGACGGGATGCCGTGGTCCAGTGCGACCGCGCGGATCTCGAATTCGCGTTCGCTCAACACAAGGCCGGTGCTCAGATCGGGCACTGCCACATCACATCTGCGAAAACGCCTGCGGGCACAGAACTCGGCGGCCCGGGTGATCCGCCCGCCTTCAAAATCATGCACGGTGACTCGGAAATCAACCGAGGTCTCGTCAAGCAGGTTCCAGGTATAGGAGCCGAACCGACTTTCCATCTGGCCGACGAACCCGGCCGGCCCAAGGAGATGGAGCGGCAGCGGCCTGTGCAGGCGCAGGCGCAAGAGCCGCTCGAGACCGGCAATGTGATCCATGTGGGCGTGACTGACAAAGACATGCGACACCCGGAGGAGTTCTCGTGGCGACAGCGGCGCGGTGTCGCCGAGATCGAACAGCATCGCCCGGCGGCCGAAGCGGAAGTCGAGATAGAGACCGGGATCTCCGCATGGGTCGTTGATCAGCCGGGGTTGGACGAGTAGGCTCATCGGTCACGCTCTCCGGTCCGGCGCGTCCGGCCCGCTCACCGTTCGGTAAGCTTGAGTTCGATCCGCCGGTTCTGCGCCCGCGCCTCCGGCGTGTCGCCCTCGGCCACCGGATGGTACTCACCGAATCCCGCCGCGACGAGGCGCTCCGGCGGGAAGCCAAGCTGGCCCTGCAAGAAGCGCACCACCGAAAGCGCCCGCCCCTGGCTGAGCTCCCAGTTGTCGCGGAACCGGCCGAAGCCCGAGAGCGGCAGGTTGTCGGTGTGGCCGTCGACACGGATTACCCAATCGATTTCGGACGGGATCGCAACCGCAAGCTCCTGAAGCGTGGTCGCCACATTGGCGATCTGACTGCGCCCCTCGGCGGCGAGATCCGCCGAGCCGGGTTCGAACAGGACTTCGGCGGAAAAGACGAACCGGTCCCCGACGACGCGCACGCCCTCGCGTCCGGCGAGCACCTGCGAAAGCCGCGCGAAGAACTCCGAGCGGTAGCGGGCAAGCTCCTTCGTTTCCTCCTTCAGCGCCGCGGCCTCGGCCTCCAAGCGCTTGCGCTCGGCCTCCTCCAGCTCTGCGCGGCGGCGCTGCTCGCTCGCCACCTGCGCGAGTGCGGAGTTCAGCCGGGTCCCGAGCGCCTCGATCTGTACCTTCGCGTCGGCATCGCGGGCCGCGGAAGCGTCGAGAAGGTTCTGCAGCCCGCCCAACTGGCTGCGCAGCGCGAGGATCTGCTGGTTCAGCAGCGCGACCTTGCGCGCGGCTTCGGCCGATGCCGCACGCTCCTCGGCCAGGGCCGCATTCGCGGTCGCGAGCAGCGCCTTCTGGCGGTCCGCCTCGCTCAGCGTCTCCTCCGCCTGCCCGGCCGCCGCTTCCCGTTCGGCGCGGGCAGCGGCCAGAAGCGTCAGCGTCTCCTCGGCGCGGCGGCGCTGTTCCTCGAGCGCCAGCGTCATCGCGGTCAGTTCGTCCTCAGCCCCCTTCAGCTTCTCGCGCAGAGCGGCGGCGGCGGCGGCCTCCGTGAGGCGCGTGGCCTCCGCCTCGCTCAGCTGCTCGGCGGCTGACTCCTGCTTCGCCCGCAGATCGTTTACAAGCGCCTCCAGCGCATAGCGCCGGGCCGCCGCAAGGCGCGCGGCCTCCGCCTTTTCGTCAACTTCGGCCCGCGCCGCCGCAACCGCGAGGTTCAGCGCCTCCTGCGCCGATTTCAGTTCGTCACGCTCGGCGATCAAGGCTTCGGCCGCACCGCGGGCCGTGTCGCGCTCCGCGGTCATGGCTTCGGCCTTGGTGCGGGCCGCGTTGCGCTCGGCAAGCAGGCTGGCGACCTGTGTCTCGAATGCCGTGACCTTCGCCTGCGCGGCGGTGAGTTCCGCCCCCTGCCCCTCGAGCTTGGCGGTGAGCGTGGAGAGCAGCGCCGTCTGGCGGTCGGCGGCAGCCTGGGCCGCCGCGATGTCGGCGCTCAGGCCGGACACCTCGCCCTCGAGTTCCGCCGAACGGGCGCGTTCAAGACCCAACGCATCGGCAAGGCCGGCGACCTGCTCGTTGAGCGCGGCGAGTTCGTCGCCCTGGGTGTCGATCGTCTCGCGCAAGGTGAACTGGACGATCATGAAGATCGTCAGAACGAACATCAGCACCATCAGGAGCGCGGTCATCGCGTCGACGAAACCCGGCCAGATATTGGCCGAGAACCGCTGACCGTTGCGCCCCTTGGCGAGTGCCATCCGTTAGCCCTTCCGCACCGCGTCGGGCCGCGCCAGGGCGCGGACGGCGCGCGTGAGTTGCGCCAGATCGCCGCGCAGATCGGCCATGCTTTCCTGCCGCCCGGCCGCTACCTCCTCGAGCAGCCGCAGAAGCTGCACGTCGATGGACCGCAACCGCATCCGGCTTTCCGCGTCATCGCCACCCTCTTGCCCCGCAGCGACCGGACCGTTGCGCTCGATCAGGCTCGCGACGCGGTCCTGCCCGTCCGCGATACGCGCGAGCACCGCCGAAGTGCCGGACTCCGCCTCGAGCCTTTGGGTCAGATTGCCCACGGCCGCGATCAGGCTTTCGAGCCGCTCGTTCACCGCCGCGCGGCCGGCATCCGATTGCCGGAGGATCGTCTGCAGCGACTCCACTTGCCCCGCCATGTGATCGAGGACACCCGCCACCGCGTCAGCGTCGGGCGCGGCATCGCTGTCACCACCGGCGAAGGACAGGCGGGTGAAGGATGTCAGCCACTCCTCCAGCTCGCGGTAAAAGCGGTTCTGGCCGTGGCTGGCGAAGAGTTCGAGCAGCCCGACGACAAGCGACCCGGCAAGACCAAGGAGTGAGGAGGAGAAGGCGGTGCCCATGCCGCCGAGCTGTTTTTCGAGCCCGCCCATGAGCTTGTCGAAGACCTGCATCCCGGTCTCGCCTTCCTGCGGCGCCAGCGCGCGGATCGTGTCGACCACGGCGGGAACGGTGATGGCGAGGCCGTAGAACGTGCCGAGGAGGCCGAGGAAGATCAGAAGGCTCGTGAGGTAGCGGGTGATATCGCGCGCCTCGTCGATCCGGGTTGCCACGGATTCGAGGATGGAGCTCGCCGAGGTCGAGGAGATCTGGCCGCCGCGCCGGCCGCGGGACCGCAAGAGCGCGGCGAGCGGCGCCAGCATGCTGGGCGCGATCGTCATCTCGTGACCGGGTTGCTGCGCCGCGAAACCCTCGATCCAACTCACCGACCGCACGAGCTGGGCGACCTGCCAGAAGCAGGTCAGCACGCCGAAGACGAAGACCCCGAGGATCAGACCGTTCAGCCAGAGGTTGGCGCTGAAGATCGATATGATCGGGCCATAGGCGACGTAGGCGCCCGCGCCGACAAGGGCCGATACCAGAAGCATCATCGCAATCTGGCGCACCGGCTGGGAAAAAAGCGGCTCGGCCGAGCGCATGGATCTTGCCATCAGGATCGCGACCCCTGTCCTTTGACTTTCTTGGACAATAGGCGGGGCCGTCGCGGCTCACAAGCCGTTAGAGGAGGCGTCAGCCGTCAGCGCCCGCACCCGCTCCGAAAGCCAGTCGAGATCGGGGTCGGCGATGCCGAGCTCGTGCAGGTGTTCGGCGGTGTTCCAGAGGTATTCGGTGTTCGGCCCGCGCCCGCCCCGCGCCGTCGCGATGATGCCGGCCTGCTCCTCGAGCCCGAGGCCGCCACAGTACTGGACGTGGTCGGGGTCGATCACATAGGTCACCGCCTCCACGGCACGGCCGTCACGTAGCGCGATCGAGAGCGTCGTTTCGAGATAGGCCGAAGAGATCAGCTCGCGCTCGCGCAGGTAGCCGAGGGTTTCGGCGGCCCGCTCCGTCTCGACCGAATAGGCAACGCCATTGCAACAGGCCCCTTCGGCGGCGTCGAGCGCGAGGACGAGGCCGGGATGGTCCGAGGTGCCGCGATGATGGATCGAGCGCATGCAGAACGACCGGTGCCAGCCTTCGAGCCGGGCGAGGGTTCGGTCCTGATACGCGAAGCCCGGCTCCCACATGAGCGAGCCGTAGCCGAAGACCCACAAAGAATTCATGCCCACCTTCTGGTTCTTGCCCCCGCCCCCTTATAAACAGCATCCGGAACGATCAGGAAAGGCCCCCTCATGCGCGTGGTGCTCTGGCTGGTGGCGGCCTTCGCCGCTTTCTACGGCGGCTACTGGGTCGTCGGGTCGCGCGCGCTTCTCGACGGGACCGAGGCGGCCCTTGCCGAACTTCGCGCGGAGGGGCTCGCCGATTTCGGCGCGGTCGATCTCTCCGGTTTCCCGTCGCGTTTCGATCTCACCGTGAGCACCCCGCAGCTCACGAGCGCCGACGGGCGCCTGCACTGGTCGGCGCCCGAGATCAATCTCCACGCCCTGTCCTACAAGCCGCACCATATCGTCGCGCTCTTGCCGGCGACGCAGGACATCCGCATTGACCGCGAGGCATTGACGCTCACCTCCGACGACCTCAAGGCCAGCGCGATATTCGGGATCGCGACCGATCTGCCGCTCTTGCGCGCGCAGACGGTTGGCACCGGGATGTCCCTGACTTCCGATCACGGCTGGGGTGCTGGCGCGACCGAGGCGCGGCTCGCGGTGCGGCGCGGCGCGACAGAGACCGAGCAGGAACTCGGCATCGAGCTTTTCGGCCTGTCGCTTTCCGGTCTGCCGGTCCGCCTGATCGAAGCCACCGGGTCACTGCCGGCCAAGGGTGAGCATGCCCGGCTCGACGCGGTGCTCCGGCTCGACCGGCCGCTCGACCGCTTCGCACCGGCCGAGAGTATCGCTCTCATGGGTGCAGACATCCGGTCGGTCGAACTCGTCTGGGGACCGCTCCAGGTCACCGGGCAGGGCGGGGTCGAACGTCGCGCCGACGGTACGCCCGATGGCCGCATCGACCTCGCGATCCGGAACTGGCGCGCGGCGCTGCCGCTTCTCACCAAGCTCGGCCTGATCCGGGAGGAGCTGGCGCCCACGGTGGAAAGCGCGTTCGAGCAACTGGCGCTCGCCGGTGGCGACGCCGAGACGCTGAACCTGCCGCTCACCTTCAGCAAGGGCCGGATGAGCCTCGGGCCGATCCCGCTCGGCGCCGCGCCGCGGTTCTAGCTCAACGGCAGTAAGGCCCGCGGCCGCGCGCGGTATCGAGATGCAGGTGATCGTGGTGGTGGCGGTCCGATCCCGGCCCGAGCACGGTATTGAACGGCCCGCAGGCGGAGCGGCGCATCGAGGCCAGCACCTTGCCGTAGCGTTTCGATCCCCAGCCGTTCTCGACCGTGATCGCGGTGCCGTCGGCCAGCAGGATCGCCGAGATGTCGACCGCCCGGCCGCGCCCGTGTTCGGAGACCCTCGCGCCCTTCTGGTTGTTGCGGCCCCGGCAGGTGTAGCTGCCCGCGACCTGCAGCGCCGCGACGCCGCCGCCGGTTCCCTCGAGCGCCGGCTTCACGCCCGTCTCGACCCAGGTTTTCAGCGCCGACGCGGTCGCGCAGTCGACCGAGGCCGGCTGGCTGAGCGCGACGCCCGCGACCGAAACCAGACTCACGCCCTCCTCCAGCCCGCAGCCCTTGACCTTCGAGAGGATCGGCGGGATCGTCTTGCCCTTGAGTGCGGGATCGCCACAAAGCGCGCCCTTGCGGCCGATCGTGGCCTCGGGCGCGGGCTGGCTGCGGAACACCACCTTCTCGACCTGCAGGTCGGTTGCGAGCCCGCGGGGACGTTTCTCAGGGCGCTCCGACGACACCGGCGCGAAGTCGCTGACCGAGACGACCATGACCGCTGGCCGCGCGGACGCCCCGGGCCGGGCCTCGGGGCGCGGCGATTGCGCCGGCGGATTGGCGAGCGCGGCAGAGGCGACAAGGCAGATCACGGCAGCAATCGCGCCGCGGCCGCGGAGTTCGGTGCGTGTCATTTCTCGTCCACCTTTGTCCGGCCGAAATCCGGGGCGGCGGTATCCTGGCCAGCCTCGATGATGCCGCGGCGGATCGCGCGGGTGCGGGTGAAATAGTCGAACAGTTCCTCTCCGTCGCCCATCCGGATCGCGCGCTGGAGCATGAACAGCTCCTCGGTGAAGCGGCCGAGAATGTCGAGCGTCGCTTCCTTGTTGGTGAGGAACACGTCGCGCCACATCGTCGGATCGGAGGCCGCGATGCGGGTGAAATCCCGGAAACCGGCGGCGGAATACTTAATGATCTCGCTTTCGGTGACGCGCCGCAGGTGGTCGGCCACGCCGACCATCGTGTAGGCGATGAGATGCGGCGTGTGGCTGGTCACGGCCAGAACGAGGTCGTGGTGGGCCGCATCCATCTCCTCGACATTCGAGCCCATCCCTTCCCAGAGCGCGCGGAGTCGCGCGACCGCCTCGGGCGAGGCCTCGCCGGGGATGATCAGGCACCAGCGGTTCTGGAACAGCGTCGCGAATCCCGACCGCGGGCCGGAATGCTCGGTCCCGGCGAGCGGGTGGCCGGGAATGAACTCGATGCCAGCCCGCAGGTGCGGCGCGACCGCCTCGATCACCGCCTGCTTCACCGAACCGACATCGGTGACCGTGGCGCCCAGCTTCAGATGCGGGCCGATCTCGGCCGCCACCGCGCCCATCGCGCCGACAGGCACCGCCAGGACCACGAGATCGGCACCGTCGGCCGCTTCGGCGGCGGTCGCGAAGACCTCGTCGCAAAAGCCAAGCTCCAGTGCGGCGGCGCGCGTCGCCTCGGTCTTGGCGTGGCCGGCGATGCTCCTCGCGAGGCCCCATTTCTTCATCGCGTGACCCATCGACGAGGCGATGAGGCCAAGCCCGATCAGGGCGACGCGGTCATAGATCGGGGCGCTCATTTCTGCCCCTTGAACTGGCCGATCGCATGAGCGACGCGGCGGCACGAGGCCTCGTCGCCGACGGTGATCCTGAGGCAATGCGGCAGGCCGTAACCGGCGACGCGGCGCACGATCAGGCCCTGCGTTTGCAGGAACTCGTCGCAGGCACTCGCCTCGGCCTCGCTGGCGAAGCGGGCGAGGACGAAGTTCGCGGTCGAGGTATCCGACGGAACTCCCCTCTCGGCCAGCGCCTCGGCAAGCCAGGCGCGGAGCCGGGTGTTCTCCTCGCGGCACCGCTCGACGTGGTCGCGGTCGCGCACGGCGGCCTCTGCGGCCTCGAGCTGCGCGGTCGAGAGGTTGAACGGGCCGCGGATCCGGTTCAGCACGTCGATGATCGCCTGCGGACCGTAGCCCCAGCCGATCCTGAGCCCGCCGAGCCCGTAGATCTTGGAGAAGGTGCGCGTCATGACGACGTTCGCGCGCTCCGTCGCCAGCGCCGCGCCGCCGTCGTAGCCCTCGACATATTCCGCATAGGCGCCGTCGAGAACGAGGATCGCCTGTTTCGGCAGGCCATTGGCGAGCCGCTCGATCTCGGGCAGGCCGATCATAGTGCCCGTCGGGTTGTTCGGGTTGGCGATGAAGACAAGCTTGGTGCGGCGGTTGCAGGCCGCGAGAATCGCGTCGACATCGGTCGTGCGATCCCGTTCCTTCACCGCAACCGGCGTCGCCCCGGCGGCCATCGCCGAGATCCGGTACATGAGGAAGCCGTGCTCGGTGAAGACAACCTCGTCCTTCGGCCCGGCATAGGCCTGGCAGAGGAAGTGGATGATCTCGTCCGAACCGACGCCGCAGATGATCCGCGCCGGGTCGAGGCCGTGGGTCTCGCCGATCGCGCGCCGCAGGCTCGCGTGGTCGGTGTTCGGGTAGCGGTGGAGCTTGTGGACAGCGCGCTGAAACGCCTCCCTGGCCTTGTCCGACGGACCGAAGGGGTTTTCGTTCGACGAAAGCTTTACCGCATCGGTGACCCCGGCCACATGCGCCGCGCCGCCCTCGTAAAGGGCGATATCCATGATCCCCAGCTGCGGGCGGATGTGGTCGGTCATCTCGGGCCTCTGCGCAATGTCGGCGCTTTCTAGCGATCCGCCGGGCGCAAGGCCAGCGGGATATTGCCGCAACCCCGCGAGGTGGTGTCAGGCGGCAACGAGAATCGAGGTGAGATACATGACCGCAAGCCCCGCGCCGAAGCCGTAGAGCGCGGCCGGCGCGCGCCACCCCCGTTCGCCGGTGGCCGCCGCGGCTGGTTTCAGCATCAGGCGCGCGATCTCGAACATCACCTGCGCGATCGCCCCCGCGCCGACCGCGAGCGCGAGCGCGGCGCGGAACGGCGTAAAGGCGAAGACCCCGGCGAGCGTGCCGATCGCCGCCGGCCCGCCGGCAAGCAGCGCGAGACCGAGAAGCAGCGGCCAGCGCCAGGTCCGGCCGGCAACCGGCGCGGCGATGGCGATGCCTTCCGAGACATTGTGCACGAAGAAGCCGAGGACGAGGAAGGAGGCGAGCGCCACCTCGCCCACCGCAACAGAGGCGCCGATCGCGATTCCCTCGCCGAGATTGTGCACGCCGATACCGAGCGCGATGAAGAAAGCGAGTTCGATACCTTCGGGCGCGCGGCCCGACCGCCGGCCGAGCGCGAGCAGCCCAAGGCAGGTCAGAAGGGCCGCCGTCCAGATCGCCGGCACCGGGTTGAGCGCGGCGGGCGCTTCGGCGGCAAGCTCGGATGCTTCCGACCAGGTGTCGATCAGCAGGAAGGCGAGCAGCGCCAAGGTGAGCGCGAGCGCGAAATCCAGCCCGGCGCCCCCGAATGCGCGCAGGGCGGGTACGAAGCCGTAGCCCACGAGGACCGGCACAAACCCGACGAACAGCCCGACCCCGATCAGGCTCAACACCCCAGGCCCGGCCAGCGGGGCGGTGCTGACGGCTACCGCGATCTCGTGCTCGAACGCGGCGCCGGCCCGGGTCAGGAGCGTGACGAGATGGGCCTCGCCATCGACCCACGGATAGGGAATGTCGAGCGCCACCTGGCCAAGACGCGGAACCGGTCCTGCCGGGGTCTGGGTGAACCGCCAGAACGCGCCATCAACCTGGACTTGGGCGATCACGACGGGCTCCGACCCCGCCGCACGCACCAGCGCGTGAATCCCGGTCTCGTCGAGTCGAACGGATTCGAAGGTCAGATCCTCGATCGGCGGCACCCCGGCGGTGAGGTTCGAGAACGGCCGGAGCGTCAGAAAGCCCGCAACGAGCAGCGCGACGACGGTGAATGGCAGGATCAGGGTCCAGCGGCCTTGCATGTCAGGACACCTCCAGAAGCGACATCCAGCCGAGTTCGGCGAATTCCGACTGGTGGGCGTGGAACATGTAGAGTCCCGGCTCGTGCTCCGCGAAACTCATCTCGATGATGCCGCGCTGCGCCTGGCAGAGCATCACCGTATCGATGGTGCGCAGGGTGGGCGTCAGCGTCGTGCCATGGTCGTAATAATCGAAGAAGTTCGCATGCATGTGGAACGAGTTGATCGGATCGAACTCGGTCACGTTGACGAGGTAGATCCGGACCGGGCGGCTTCGCTCGACAGGGATCGGCCGGTCCTGATAGGCGAAGGCGATCGAGTTGGCGGCATAGACCTCGTTCTCGTCGTCGAAGTTCATGTCGAAGCCGTTCATCACGATCACCATCTCCTGCCATTCGGCATTGCGGGGATGGCCGAGCAGCCTGCCCTCCGCCACCGCGCGCGCCTCCGGATGCAGGTCGGGATCGGGATCGACGATGAACGCGCCGTAAAGCCCCTTGTGGATGTGGCGCTTCAGCGGCTGCGAATGGCAGTGATAGAGATGGCAGCCGTACGGTCGGGCGGTGAACTCGTAGGTGAAGCTTTCGCCGGGCGCGACCTCGCCCGCGCCGGGCACCCCGTCCATCCGCGCCGAATGGATTCCGTGGAAATGCATCGTATGGACATGCGAGCCGGAATTGATGAACTCGATCCTAATCAGCTCTCCCTCGGTCGCGCGCAGCGTCGGACCCGGCACGCGGCCGTTGTAGGTCCAGGCCGGGAAGATCAGACCCGGCGCGATCTCGATCTCGCGGTCGACGGCGGTGATCTCGAACCGGCGCAGGCGACGGCCGTCGGGCAGGGTTTCGACCGTGCCGGTCTCCCAGTCGGTGAGGATCTCGTGCGGATCGAATCCGTTCGCGGCATGATCGACGGCACCAACGGTGGCGTTGCCCCCGTGATCATGCGGGGTCGCCGCCGCCGCCACAGGCACCACGCCCGCGCCGCCGGTCATGAGCAGGCGGCCGAGAAATCCGCGCCGGTCGAGGGTGAAGCGCAACATCGGTCCCTCCGCCGTAGCCCTTCCTGTCTCGCAGTCTAGACTCATTGCAAATGCTTCTCAATAGCATACTCCCGTGAGACTCGGGAACCGCCAGCCGGAAGACAGTCCGGGCTCAGCCGGATTGCCTGGAATCGCGACCGCACTGCCCCTCGAACGCGGCGCGGTTGGCGAGCAGCACCTTCGTCATCATGTCGACGAAGGCGCGAACCCGCGCGGCGTGGCGCACCTCGGGATGCATCAGCACCCAGATCCCGATTCCGCGCGGCACGAAGGCGTCAGAAAGGCGAGCGAGACCGGGATCGCGATCCGCCCAGTAGCAGGGCAGCACCGAAATCCCCGCCCCCTCGCGCACCATCGCGCTCAGCGCCACGAGGCCATCGACCTCGTGCGCGATCCGCGCTGCCGGAAAGGCGTCGAGGATCACCCGCGCGTTGACCGCGTCATCGGCCCAGCCGATCCAGTCGAGCCGGTCAGGTTGCGAAAGATCGGGCGCGCGCGTCCGCCACGTCGTCGCGCCGTAGACGGCGAGGGCGAAGTCACACAGCCGGCGCCCGACGAGGGGCGGTGGCGGGCTCTCGGACACCCGGATCGCCACGTCGGCTTCGCTGCGCATCAGGTCGAGCGGCCGCATCGACGTCTGCAGGGTGAGGGCAAGCCCTGGATGCTCGCGGCAGAAGCGGGCGAAATGCGGCGCGAGGAAGCGGTCGATCATCATCTCGACGCAGGTCACGCGCAGAACGCCGCCAAGCTGCGCGTCACGCCCTTCGACCTGGCGCAGGACGGCACCGATCTCCGCCGCGATCGGCTCCGCAGCCTGCGCGAGATCGCTGCCCTCCGGGGTCAGGAGATGCCCGGTTGCATGGCGTGTCACGAGGAGCGTGCCGAGCCGGCGCTCAAGAGCGGCCAGCCGCCGCGACACCGTCGACTGGTTCACCCCGAGTTCCTTCGCGGCGGCGGAGAACGAGGCCGCGTGCGCGACGGTCAGAAAGAAGCGGAGATCGTCCCATTGCATCGCCATGCATTGTTGCATGTCCGCGATGCGAAATCACCCCGGTCGGCGGCGGCAAGACCGGCCTATAGTGAAGCCGACGAAGAGGAGGATCGGCCATGAGCACCTACATGATCGCGCAGATCGACATCCGCGACCCGGAGGAATACCAGAAGTACCTCGACGGATTCCTGCCGGTCTTTGAGCGACACGGCGGCAAGCTCCTGGTGACGTCGCGGGCGGGAACCGAGGTTCTGGAAGGGACATGGGCGCTGCCGCGCACCGTCGTCATGGCCTTTCCGGACACGGCGCGGGCACGCGCATGGTACGCGGATCCGGACTACCGCCGCCTCAAGAAGCACCGGCTGGCCTCGGCAGAGGCAAATCTCGTTCTCGTCGAAGGGATCGGCTGAGCCCTGCCCAACAGGGCGCGTTCGCCCGGCACCGGACTGAAGGAAACGGACAACCAACAATATGGGGTTGGAGCGCCGGGCGGGACAAAGCCACCGTGAATTCCGTGCCAGTTCGATTTGGACAACTGACCTTGTCGTGCATCGGGGAAGGCGTGACAGGATATCCAGCCCCCGCATGGCCGCGCCTAATTTTTTACAGGCTCGACATCGAAGGTGTTAAACTTGCTGGATCCCCAATCCTCGCTGTAAACGCCGTTGGCCAGCGTACCCTTGAAACTCGATTGTGGCGGTCTGGGAATTACGCGCACAGGTCCGCCTTCGAGCGTTGTAACTCCTGCGTGAACCGCGGCGATGCAGATGTTGCTGACGGAATCGTATGGGCCACTTCCATATAATTTCACGGTGCCCTCTGTTGTTCGAATTTCCGGGGTACAAAGGCATTCAATTGGATCTCCGGGCGGCTCCCCAAGCACTCTTATGCGTGCCGGGCAATCTGGAAACTCCGCCAGCAGTTCCGAACTTTCCGAACCGCTTTGCGCACTGGCCGATACGGGGCTGGCAAATATCATGGCTGCGTAGAGAACTGTAAATCGGTTCATTGGTCGATCCTTCCGTCTAGCCGGGCCTGTAGTAACACAAGCCCCCCGACATTTCGAACGGCATGGGTGTCAGAACCGAGCTCGCGGGAACCGCGGCGGCCCAAGACTGAAAAAGAAAGGGCCGCCCAAAGGCGGCCCTTTCCGAACTCTCCCGCGAAGGATCAGTTCTTCGCGTAGTATTCGACGACGAGGTGCGGTTCCATCTGCACGGCGTAGGGCACGTCGCCCAGCGCCGGGGTGCGCACGAAGGTCGCGGTCATCTTGGAATGGTCGGCCTCGATGTAGTCCGGCACGTCCCGCTCGGCGAGGCCGACGGCCTCGAGCACGATGGCGAGCTGGCGCGACTTGTCACGGACGGCGACGACATCGCCTTCCTTGACGCGGTAGGACGCGATGTTGACGCGCTTGCCGTTCACGGTGACGTGGCCGTGGTTCACGAACTGACGCGCGGCGAAGATCGTCGGAACGAACTTGGCGCGGTAGACGATGGCGTCGAGACGGCGCTCGAGGAGGCCGATCAGGTTCTCACCGGTGTCGCCCTTGACGCGCTCGGCTTCGCCGTAGATGCGGCGGAACTGCTTCTCGGTCAGGTCGCCGTAGTAGCCCTTGAGCTTCTGCTTCGCGCGCAGCTGCGTGCCGAAGTCGGAAAGCTTGGTCTTGCGGCGCTGGCCGTGCTGGCCGGGGCCGTATTCGCGGCGGTTCACCGGGGACTTCGGACGGCCCCAGATGTTCTCGCCCATGCGGCGGTCGATCTTGTACTTGGCAGAGGTGCGTTTGGTCACCGCTGATCTCCTTCTTTGTGGCGCCGCCCGGAGGCGGCATGAAGGGCGTTGTCCTTTCCCTTTCGGGCGACAGGCTTCCCCTTGCGGGGTCCACCAACACCAAATGAAAGCCCCGGGCGCGATGTCCCGGGACGGGCGGCTTATAACGCCCCGATCCGCAGAGTCAACGCCCGGCGGTCACGTTTCTCAGGTCTCCCGCGCCACGTCCTTGTGCACGATCACGTCGCATTGCGGATAGGTCTCGAGGATCCGGCGCCTCAGCCCGGCACCGATGGCATGGGCCTCGCGCAGGGACTGGTCGCCGTCGAGCTCGATATGGATGTTGACGAAGACCCGGCTGCCCGCGGTCCGTGTCTTGAGGTCGTGGAAGCCGTGCACGCCCGGCCAGTCGCGGGCGATCGCGGCGATTGCGGTGATGAGCGCGGGATCGGCGCTGCGGTCCATCAGCGCGTCCCAGGCGCCCTTGCCGATCCGGAGCGCCCCGAAGACCAGCATCACCGCCGCGGCGAGCGCGACGACGCTGTCGACCTCGACGACGCCGAAGCGGCGCGAGATCCAGAGCGCCGCGATGGCGCCGAGCGCGGGCAGGAGATCGGACATGTAGTGCAGGCTGTCGGCGGCGACGACCCGGCTGCCGGTCCGGCGCGCGACCCGGCGCTGCCAGAGCACGAGCGCCACCGTGAGCACGATCGACACCACCATGACCGCCATGCCGCGTCCCTCGTCCGCGAGCGCGCGCGGGCTGTCGGACAGGAGCCGGTTGACCGCCGACCAGCCGATCACCGCGCCCGAGATCAGGATAAAGACCGATTGCGCCAGCGCCGCGAGGTCCTCGGCCGAAGTATGGCCGAAGGCATGATCCTCGTCGGCGGGGCGCGCTGCGTAGAGGATCGCGGTCAGCCCGCCGAGCGACATCATCAGGTCGAGCGCGCTGTCCGCGAGCGAAGCCGCGACCGAGAGCGCGGACGTCGCGCCGAGCGCCCAGAGCTTCAGCGCGACGAGAATCAAGGCCACCGCCACCGAGGCGATGCCGGCCGAAGCGTTGAGCCTTGTCTCGTTGCGTCCCATCATCCGCTCCCGTCCCTGCGCCGCTCATAGCAGCGGTGGCAGGGGCGGAAAAGGCGGCAAGCTGACCTAGAGGGGCGGGAAGCCGCTTCCTGGCCACGCCGCGCGACAGCCGGGCGCCGCGGTTGAGCTCACTCGCGAATCTCGTCCGGCGCGACGCCCCAGAGCGCTTCCTTGGCGACCCAGCCCTTTTCGCCGCCGGCGCTGATCCGGCACCAGCCGGGATTGCATTCGCCAAGCCAGCCGATCACCCCGGCCTCGGCCTCGGCCACGACCCGCGCGGCGGGGTCGGGCTGGACCCGCATCGCGGTCCTGTCCACCTCGAACATCACGGTGCGGGCGCCCGACAGGAGGGTGTAGTAGATCCAGCCGCCCTGCCCCTCGCTGTCCTCGACCCGGCGCCAGTGCTCGAATTCGGCCGTGACCCGGAGCGGCATGTCGCGGTGGCGGAACACCCAGTCGATCCGGTGCTCAAGGCTCGGCCCGCGGCGCACGTTACCCTCCGCCGCCTTGAGCGAGACGAAGCGCGGCAGCGGCAGGTTCGTCACCGGCCCGCGCAAGGTCTCCGCCGCTGCCGCAGCGGTCACCGCGCCGCCGCAACAGATGATCGACGCGATCAGCGCCCGCAGCGCGCGCATTGTGTACACTCGTCCGCTCATGTCCTGCCCGATATTCGCCCGCCGTGGCGAGCGCCGTCTTTCGGGGCTTGTGACTTGCCCCGTTGCGCTGCACTTTGCCAGTAGCAACGCGCCGTTGGAAGAGAGGAGACAAGTCCATGGGATCGCAGCGCCTGACTGTTGTCGTCACGCGACGCTTGCCCGAGGTCGTCGAGACGCGGATGAAGGAACTCTTCGATGTCGAGTTGCGCGACCCCGACACCCGGATGACCCGCGAGGAACTGGCGGCCGCGATGCGGCGGGCGGACGTTCTGGTGCCCTGCGTCACCGACCATATCGACAGCAACCTTCTCGCCCAGGCCGGTGAAAGGCTGAAGCTGATCGCCAACTACGGCGCGGGCGTCGACCATATCGACGTCCATTCGGCGCGCCAGCGCGGGGTGCTCATCTCCAACACGCCCGGCGTCGTGACCGAGGACACGGCCGACATGACGATGGCGCTGATCCTCGCCGTCACCCGGCGAATCCCCGAAGGGCTTGCGGTGATGCAGTCGGGCCAGTGGCAGGGCTGGGCACCCACCGCCTTCATGGGCGGCCGGGTCGGCGGGCGCAGGCTCGGCATCCTCGGCATGGGCCGGATCGGCACCGCCGTGGCCCGCCGTGCCGCCGCCTTCGGCATGCAGATCCATTACCACAACCGCAAGCGCCTTCGCCCCGAGCAAGAGGCGGAGGTCGAGGCCACCTATTGGGAGAGCCTCGACCAGATGGTGAGCCGGATGGACGTGATCTCGGTCAACTGCCCGCACACGCCGGCGACCTTCCACCTGATGAACGCGCGCCGGTTGCGGCTGATGAAGCCAACCGGCGTCATCGTGAACACCTCGCGCGGCGAGGTGATCGACGAGAACGCGTTGACACGGATGCTGCGCGCGGGCGAGATCGCCGGCGCCGGTCTCGACGTCTACGAGCACGGCAAGGACATCAACCCGCGCCTGCGCGAACTCAGCAACGTCGTGCTGCTGCCGCATATGGGCTCGGCGACCGTCGAAGGGCGGACCGAGATGGGCGAGAAGGTGATCATCAACATCAAGACCTTCGCAGACGGCCACCGCCCGCCCGACCTCGTGGTGCCGGGAATGCTCTGAAGCCTTGATTTTTTCGCCCCGCTGCCACGATTAGGCGCCGCACGGCGGATATCATCCGCAGGTGTTAAGTGCGAGGTGTTGTGGTGGATCGATTTCCGGTTCTTGTGTTTTGTGCGATTCTGGTTCTCACGACGACTGGTCTCGACTACTTTTTGGCGCGCAGGGCACACCCTGACGAGCCCTACGGGTTTAGGACTCATCTGTCGCTGCGTTTCAACGGCCTTATCGGCGCCTCTGGATCGGATAGCGAGCGGGCTGAAGCAGACATAAGGGAAGCTCCCTCCTCCAAGCCGCGCGCGACGGACGCCCCGCTGGACGCTTCGGAATGCACGCGGAAGTCCGGCTCCAAGTTCTGCGAAACGTCCGAGAACTGACCTCCGCGATATGTGAGGTACGACGACTCCGCGCCGCGGGGCGGTCAGAGGGTCAGGACAGTCGAGCCCGTGGTCCGCCGCGCCTCCAGCGCGCGGTGGGCTTCGGCGACGTCCGCAAGCGCGAATCTCTGGCCGATCTCGATCCTTACGGCGCGCGAGGTGATCTTGCCAAAGAGCCGCGCCGCCATCTCTTGGCAGGTCGCGTGATCGGCGATATGGGTGAAGATCGTCGGGCGGGTGATCTTCAGCGATCCCTTGGCGGCGAGCGTCATGATGTTCAGCGGCGGCACCGGCCCCGAGGCGGCGCCGAACGAGATCATCATGCCGAGCGGACGGAGCGAATCGAGCGACCCCTCGAACGTGTCCTTTCCGACCGAATCCATTACCACATGAACCCCGCGCCCCTCCGTGATCTCGCGCACACGCGGAGCGAAGTCGCCCTCGCGGTAGTTGATCGCATGGGCGGCGCCGTGTTCGAGCGCCATCTGGCATTTCTCGTCCGAGCCCGCCGTGGCGATCAGGTTGATGCCCTCGGACCGCGCCCACTGGCAGGCGATGAGGCCGACACCACCGGCCGCGGCGTGGAAGAGCACCCAGTCGCCCTTCGCGATCGGCGTGGTGCGGTTGAAGAGGTAGTCGACCGTCAGACCCTTCAACATCGCCGCCGCGCCCTCCTCGAAGGAGATCCCGTCCGGCAGCCTGCAGACCTGCGCGGCGGGCATCACGCGGGCCTCGGCATAGGCGCCCGGCGGCTGACAGGCATAGGCGGCGCGGTCGCCCGGCTTCAGATGGGTGACACCCTCGCCGACCGCCTCGACGATGCCGGCCGCCTCCATCCCGAGCGCCGCCGGCAGCGGCAGCTTGTAGAGCCCATCGCGCTGGTAGACGTCGATGAAATTGAGCCCGCAGGCCCGGTGGGCGATGCGGATCTCGCCCGGCCCCGGCGCGCCGACCTCGCGGTCCACGAGCCTCAGCACCTCCGGTCCGCCGTGGGTATCGATGATCACCGTGCGCGCCATGTGCTATACTCCCGTCGTGGTTCCCGTTTGCCGAAGTTGTAGGCGCCCGCGCAGCCGCGGTCGAGTGCCGAGGCCGGCGCGAGAAGGGTCTAGCGCGTCCCCGACCTGCGCACATGTCGTTTTTCCTCCGGTTTAGGTCGGGCTGACATTTCCGCTATTCTGCGGCTCTGGCAGATAGGGGCCAGAAAATTGACCCGAGGAGTCGGCCCGATGAAAACCCATGTCAAAGCCCTTGTCGTCGGCGGCGGTGCCGTCGGTACCGGGATTGCCTATCACCTGGCCAAAGCCGGCTGGGACACGATGCTCCTGGAGCGCGACGAGCTGACCTCGGGCTCGACCTGGCACGCCGCCGGTCTGCTGCCGCTCTTCAACATGAGCTACGCGACGACCCACATCCACAAGTACTCGGTCGACTTCTACAAGACGCTCGAGGCCGAAACCGGGCTGAACGCGGGTTTCTACGTCGTCGGCAACCTGCGCATGGCGCAGACGCAGGAGCGCATGGACGAATACATGCTCTACTCCTCGGTCGCCGAGACCTGCGACGTCTACCATGAATTCATGACCCCGAAAGAGATCAAGGAGCGCTGGCCGCTGGTCCGCACCGAGGATCTGAAGGGCGCGATCTTCCATCCGCAGGACGGCTATATCAACCCCGCCGACGTGACCCAGGCGATGGCCAAGGGCGCGCGCCAGCTGGGTGTCACGATCGAGCGCAAGTGGCAGGTCGATGGCTACAAGTGGACCGGCTCCGAGTGGCAGGTCACCTGCACGAAGATGGTCGAGAAGGGCGGCAACCTCGTCCCCTCCGAAGAACAGACCGTTATCACCGCCGAGCATGTCGTCACCGCGACCGGCAACCACGCCCAGCGCACCGCGCGGCTTCTGGGTATCAAGATCCCGGCGATCCCGGTCGAGCACCAGTATATCGTGACCGAGCCGGACCCGATGCTGCAGGAATACCGCAAGAACAACCCCGAGCACCCGGTGCTGCGCGACGCGGACGCCAAGTGGTATGTCCGCGAGGAGCGCGGTGGCTGGATCCTTGGCCCCTATGAGCGCAATGCGCCGGCCCGCTTCCTCTACGACGTGCCGGAATCGTTCCGCGCTGACCTCTTCCCGCTCGACCTGGAGCGGATCGAGGCCGAATACATGTCGATGATCCACCGGATTCCGTCCTCGGAGACCGTCGGCCTCAAGGACGACTTCAACGGCCCGATCTGCTACACGCCGGACGGCAACCCGCTGGTCGGTCCCGCACCGGGCCTGCGCAACATGTGGCTCGCCGAGGGCTTCTCGTTCGGCATCACCGCCGCAGGCGGCACCGGCTACTACCTCGCGCAGATGATGGTCAACGGCGAAGCCGAGATCGACATGGCCTCGCTCGATCCGAAGCGTTACGGCTCGTGGATGACGACCGAATACGCGGCGCGCAAGAACGAGGAATGCTATGAGCACGTCTTCATCCTGCACCACCCGGACGAAGAGCGCGAAGCCTGCCGCCCGCTGCGCACGGCCCCGGTCTATGACCGCCAGAAGGCGCTTGGCGCGCAGTTCGGTCAGGTCAACGGCTGGGAACGCCCGAACTATTACGGCCCGAAGGATGCGCCCGAGTCGTTCGACCATGACTCGCGTTCCTTCCGCCGTGGCAGCTGGTGGCAATATGCCGTGGACGAAGCCAAGGCGATCCGCGAGACCGCTGGCCTGATCGACGCGACCGCCTTTACCAAGCACATCGTGCGGGGCCCGGGTGCGACGGCGTTCCTCGACTGGTTCACCTGCAACGCGCTGCCGAAGGTCGGCCGCATCAACCTGACCTATGCGCTGACGCCCACGGGGACGACGCGGACGGAATACACGATCGTGCGCAACGGCGAGAACGACTACTACCTCGTCTCCGCCGGTGCCTGGACCGCCTATGACGCCGACTACCTGAAGAAGTCGATCGAGGACTTCATCGCGAACGGCGGCGCGCATGTGGACATGCATGACGTCACCACCCAGTGGGGCGTCTTCGCCATTGCCGGTCCGAAGTCGCGCGACATCCTGAAGGAGATCATCAAGGATGCCGAGCCGGAGACGGCGCTGTCGAACAAGCGTTTCCCCTGGCTCTCGGCCCGCAAGGTCGAGCTCGGCATGTGCCCGGTCAACGCGATCCGCGTGGCCTATACCGGGGAGCTTGGCTGGGAGCTTCACCACCCGATCGAGATGCAGCGCTACCTCTGGGATCTGCTGCTCAAGGCGGGCGAGAAGCACGGCATGAAGCTCGTCGGCGCCCGCGCCCAGAACTGGCTCCGCCAGGAGAAGTCCTACCGCGCCTTCGGCACCGAGCTCGGCCGCGACGCGACGCCCGCCGAGGCCGGTCTCGACCGCTTCATCGATCTCTCGAAGGACTTCCAGGGCAAGCAGGCGATGATCGACACCGGTGTGCGCTTCAAATGCGTCACCCTGCTGATCGACGGGCCGTCGGACACCGATCCCTGGGGCAAGGAAGCGCTCCTCGTCGACGGCAAGAAGGTCGGCCGCCTGACCTCGGGCGGCTACTCGGTGGCGTTCAACAAGCAGATCGGCATGGGTTATGTCAGCCCGGAACTGGCGGAAGTCGGCACCAAGCTGAAGGTGCGGATGCTGCGCCAGGAATGGGATGCCGTGGTCGTCGAGGACAGCCCGTTCGACCCGTCGAACGAGCGCATCCGCGTCAACGGCTGATCCTGCGGTCAAGGCCGGGGGCGCTGCCCCCGGACCCCCGGGATATTTCGGAAAAGAAGAAGGGGCCGGGAGACCGGCCCTATTCCTTTGCCGCCGCCAGTTCGTCCCAGCAGGCGAGGGCTGCTGCGGAGTACATCAGCGTCGGCCCGCCCCCCATCTGGATCGCCATCGCGAGCACGTCGCCCAGCTCCGCGCGGGTGGCGCCGGCCTTCATCAGCGCCTCGACGTGGAAGTTGATGCAGGGCTCGCAACGCAGCGCGACCGCCATGCCGAGCGCGACATATTCCTTTTCCTTGACGCTCAGGGGACCGTTGTCCTTCACCGCGGCCGAGAGCTGCGAAAAGCCCTCGGTCGCGGCGGGAATGGTCCTGTAGAGCGTACGCAGCTCGGCGCGTGTCGCTTTGATCTCGTCGATGTAGCTCATCTCGGCCTCCGGTAACCTGTCAGCGCCCAGTCGCACGGGCGTGAGAGACCGGCCTTGACCTGCGTCAAGTTATTCCAGAAATGGAATGTGACGTAACGTCAGAGACTGCGCCGCGCGAGCCAGGCGGACCAGGCAGCCTCGGAGCCCGCGAAGGCGTTGAGGTCGGCCTCGCCGGAAATGCCCGGAACCACGCCGGTGCCGGTATATTGCCAGAAGCTCCAGTCCTGGCCGGGATACTTGATGCTCGGGTGGCCGGCCACCGAGCGCAGCCAGAACTCCTCGCCGCGGAGCTTCCAGAGCTCGTTGTCGCGCCAGAAGTCGACCGCGGTGTAGATCACCGGGCGCTGGCCAAAGCGGGCGCCGACGATGCGCTGGAAGGTCTCGATCTCGGAGCGGATCACCTCCGGATCCGGACGCGAGCGGCAGGTCCGCGAAGTGTTGTTCCACTCGACGTCGAGGACCGGCGGCAGCGTGCCGCGTTCGGCCGGGACGTTGGCGATGAACCACTGCGCCTGTTCGACCGCCGAACGGCAGAGGTAGTAGAAGTGATAGGCGCCGCGCGGGATGCCGGCCTGGGCGGCGCCCGCCCAGTGCTGGAAGAACAGCGGATCGGCGTAGTCGCCGCCCTCGGTCGCCTTGATGAAGGCGAAGGAGACGCCGGAGCCCCTGACCCGGTGCCAGTCGACCGCGCCCTGGTATCGCGAGACGTCGACGCCGTGTACCGGGTGGTGCGCGGGCGTGATGCCGCGCCAGTCATAGGGGTCGATGTCGCTGAACCGCTGCGGGATACCGGCGACGCGGCCATTGCCGCCGCCGCATCCGGCCATAGCGAGAAGGGTGAGTACTGCCAGAAACCGCCCGATCGGCCGCATTGTTCTGTCCCTTTTTTATTTTCTTGCCTGTTCGAAACAGGATGTCACGAAAACCGCTTCGGCGAAAGGGCGCTCACGGTGGCGGCGTCGATTTCCGGGGCGCGCCCGGCGATCAGATCGCCGGCAAGACGGCTCGCGGCCGGCGCGGTCTGGAAGCCGTAGCCGCCCTGCCCGGCGAGCCAGAAGAAGGAAGGTTCGGCAGGGTCAGGGCCGATAACCAGCACCCGGTCGGGCGCGAAGGTCCTGAGGCCCGCCCAGGAAGCGAGAAGCCGGGTCACGGGTTCGCTGACCATCGCCTCGTAGCGCGCGAGGCCCTCGGCCAGCACCATGTCGTCGGCCCAGGCGTCGTGCGGATGGGTCGGATCCTCCTCGGCCGGCGAGACGATGAGCGCGCCGGCATCGGGCTTGGCATACCAGGTCTCACCCGCGCCCATGACAAGCGGCCAGCGCGAGACATCATGCCCGCCGGGCGCGGGGATCCGCGCCATCGAGCGGCGGTGCGGCGTGAGGCCGATCGGTCGCAGCCCGGCCAGGCCGGCGATGGTATCGGCCCAGGCGCCGGCGGCATTGACGAGAATGCGTCCCGCGAAAGCGCCCTCTGCCGTCTCGGCGCGCCAGATGCCGCCCTCGCGGTCAAGCCCGGTGACGCGGGCGCCGGTGACGATCCGCCCGCCTGCCGCCCTCGCCTCACGCGCGAAGTCCTGGATCAGCCGGTCGGTGTCGATGTCCCAGGCGTGGTCGGCGAAGGCGGCGCGGGAAAGCGCTTCGGCCCTGAGCACCGGCAGTCTGGCCAGCGCGTCGGCAACCGCGATCTCGTCGAGGCCGAGCGCGGCGCGGTCGGTCTCGAAGGCAGCGTCCTCCCCTGCCCCCGCGACCAGCATCATGCCGCGCGGGCTGAGCACGCCGCCATTGGCGTGGCGCAGATGCGCCTCGCTCGCGAGCGACAGAGCAACGACCGGCGCGCGGCCGTAATAGGGCTCGAAGAGCGCGGCGGAGCGGCCGGACGTGTGGTAGGCGAGGTGATACTCGGCCTCGAGCAGCGTCACCGTGCCCAGCGACGCAAGTCGCGCGACGGCGGAGATGCCGGCGATCCCGCCGCCGACGATGAGAAAGTCGCTCTCCACCCCGCCCCCTTCAGGCCCGCTCGGGCACGGTTTCCGCAAGCAGGCCGCGGCCTTTCAGGAGCGGCTCCACCCCCGGCATCCGGCCGCGGAATGCCGCGTAGAGATCCTCGGCCTCCCGCGAGCCGCCGGCCGAGAGGATGTTCGCCTCCAGCCGTTGCGCGGTGGCGGGGTCGAAGGCGTCGCCCGCCTCCCGGAACGCCTCGAATGCATCGGCATCCATCACCTCGGACCACATGTAGCTGTAATAGCCCGAGGAATAGCCGTCCCCGGCGAAGACATGGGCGAAATGCGGCGTCGCGTGGCGCATGCGGATCGCGTGCGGCATGCCGATCCCGGCCAGCACCTCGGCCTGCAGCGCCATCGGATCGGCCGGCGCCGCGCCCTCGTGGAACGAGAGATCGACGAGCGCCGAGGCGACGTATTCTACCGTGGCAAAGCCCTGATCATAGGTCGAGGCTGCGAGCAGACGGTCACGCAGCGCCGCCGGGATCGGCACCCCGGTCCGGGCATGTCGGGCGAAGCGGTCGAGCACCTCGGGCACTTCGAGCCAGTGCTCGAAAAGCTGGCTCGGCAGTTCCACGAAATCGCGCGCGACCGAGGTGCCGGAGATGAAGCCGTAAGTCACGTCCGACAGCATCGCGTGGAGCGCATGGCCGAACTCGTGAAAGAGCGTGCGTGCATCGTCCCAAGACAGAAGCGCGGGCTCCCCCCTGGCCGGCTTGGCGAAGTTGCAGACATTGACGACGACGGGCCGCTGCGCCACCCCGAGCTTGCGCTGGCTGCGGAAGGAAGAACACCAGGCGCCGGACCGTTTCGAGGCCCGCGCGAAATAGTCGCCGATGAACACCGCGACATGGTTTCCGTCGCGGGTAACTTCCCAGGCCCGGGCATCGGGGTGATAGAGCGCCACGTCGAGCGGCCGGAACGCCAGCCCGAAGAGCCGCGCGGCACAGTCGAAGGCGGCCTCGATCATGGTCTCGAGCCCGAAATAGGGCTTCAGTTCGCCCTCATCGAGCTCATGCTCGAAAAGCCGGCGCTTCTCGGCATAATAGCGCCAGTCCCAGGCTTCGAGATCGCCGTTGATCCCGTCCGCGTGCATCATGGCGGTGAGGACAGCAGCATCGGCCTCTGCCTTCCCCTTCGCGGGCTCCCAGACCCGCATCAGGAGATCGCGCACCGCCTCCGGGGTCTTGGCCATCTCGGGTTCGAGCTTGTAGGCGGCGAAGCTTTCGTAGCCGAGGAGCTTCGCCCGCTCCTCGCGGAGCGCGAGGATCTCGGTGGCAATCGCCCGATTATCGGTCGCGCCGCCACTCTCGCCGCGCGCGACCCAGGCCGCATAGGCCGTCTCCCGCAGATCGCGGCGCGACGAGAACTGCAGGAACGGCACGACGAGCGAGCGGTTGAGCGTGAGCATGTGCCCCCCGGCCCCACGCTCCTCCGCCGCGGCCTTCGCGGCGGCGACGACGAAATCCGGCAGCCCCGCGAGATCGGCCTCCGCGAGCGGCATCGCCCAGTCGCGCTCATCGGCAAGGAGGTTCTGGGTGAAGGCGGTCGAGAGCACCGCAAGACGCTCCTTCACCGCGGCCATCCGCGCCCGCCCCGCCTCGTCCAGCGCCGCACCCGCGCGGACGAACATGCGCCGGTAAAGCTCCAGCACCCGTGCCTGCTCCGCATTCAGGCCAAGCGTGTCCCGCGCGGCCCAGAGCGCCTCGATCCGGGCGAAGAGCGCGGCATTCATCGTCACTTCGGAGGCGAAAGCCGCGAGCTTCGGCGCCAGGTCGCGCTGCAACGCCTCGCGTTCGGGCGTCGATTCGGCGCCTGCGAGGTTGAAGAACACCGCCGAAACCCGGTCGAGCGCCTCTTCCGCCAGTTCCAGCGCCTCGACTGTATTCGCGAAACTGGCCGGTTGCGATGAACCGGCGATCGCCGCGACATTGGCACGGGCCTCGGCCAACGCGGCCTCGAAGGCGGGGGCGAAATCGGCGTCGCGGATCTCGGCGAAGGGCGGCAGCGCGAAGGCGCCGGTCCAGGGCTGAAGCAGCGGATTGGTCATGGGGCGGTCTCCTTTGCCGGGTGAAGCTAGGCACAGGCACCGGCAAAGGCCAGAACCCTTTCCCACTTTCTGTCCCGAAATACTCCCGCCGGAGGCCGGGCCGAGGGGGCTCGACGCCCCCGAGGACCGTCCTACCCGCAGACCGCGCAGCCCGGACTGCGCTTCAGCATGATCTGGCGGCTCTCGCCGTAAAGCGCGTCGTAGATCAGCATCCGGCCCCGCAGCCCCTCGCCCGCACCGGTGATCTCCTTGATCGCCTCGACCGCCATCATCGAGCCGACCACGCCCGGCAGCGCCCCCATCACCCCCGCCACGGCGCAGGCGGGCGCCAGCCCGTCGGCGGGCCGCTCGGGGAAGATGCAGGCATAGCAGGGCGCCCCCTTCGCGGGATCGTAAAGGCTGATCTGCCCCTCCCACTGGGTGATCGCCGCCGAGAGGAGCGGGCGCTTCGCCGCCACCGCCGCCGCGTTCACCATGTAGCGCGTGTCGAAATTGTCGGACCCGTCGAGGATGAGATCGTATTCCGCGAAAAGCGCCTCCGCCTCGGCCGCGCCGAGCCGCCGGTTGTAGGGCTTGACGGTGATGAAGGGATTGAGCGCCGTCATCGCTCCTTCAGCGGAAAAGACCTTGGGCTGGCCGATCCTTGCGTCTGTATGGATTACCTGCCGCTGCAGGTTGGAATTCGACACCTCGTCATCGTCGATCACCCCGATCGTGCCGACCCCGGCCGCCGCGAGATAAAGGAGCGCGGGCGAGCCGAGCCCACCTGCGCCGATCACCAGCACCTTCGCCTCCTTCAGCCGGCGCTGGCCCATGCCGCCGACCTCGCGCAGCACGATGTGGCGGGCATAGCGGTCAAGCTCCGCGGTCGAGAACGTGCCGCCCTCGGCAACCGCGACCGGCCGCGCCCGGTTCTTGAGCTGCACCAGCACGGCGCGGTAGAGAAGGACCAGCGCCCCCCCAAGACCGAGCGCCGCCCAGGACCGCCAGTCCCCGCCGAGCGCCGCGGCCAGCGGATGGCCGGACGGCAAGGCGAGATGCGCGACCAGAACGCCAAGCCAGAGCATCCCGAGCATCCCTAGCACGACCCGGCCCGGCAGCCGCAGCACGAACCCGAGCGCGACCAGCGCGGCGGCGATCAGAGCAACCATCATCGCGCGCCCGTCGAGCCGAAACCGCCCCCGCCGCGCGCGGTGTCCCCAAGCTCCGCCGCCTCGGCAAAACCCGCCTGCACCACCGGCGCGACGACGAGCTGCGCGATCCGGTCGCCGTGACCGACCACAAAGGGCTCGGCCCCGAGATTGATCAGGATCACCCCGAGCGGCCCGCGATAGTCGCTGTCGATCGTGCCCGGCGTGTTCGGGAGCGATATCCCGTGCTTCAGCGCGAGGCCCGAGCGCGGCCGGACCTGCACCTCGAACCCCTCCGGGATCTCGAGCCGCAGCCCGGTCGGCACCAGCCGCCGCGCAATCGGGGCAAGCACGAGCCCCCCCGCCCGCTCCGCCTCGGGCAGGTTCGCGCGGACATCGGCCCCCGCCGCCCCCGCCGTCGCATAGGACGGCAGCGGCACCGCCGGATCGGCCCATTCCTCGCGCAGAACCCGGATCGTGGGTCGCATCGCTTGCCCCTTCATCTTGCCGAAAATATCCCCGCCGGAGGCATCCGCCCTATCCGCCCGCGCCAAGCGCCCCGGCGATCCGCGTCGCGAGCCGTCGCGCCACCTCGTCCTTCGGCAGCCGCGGCCATTCCTCGGCGCCACTTTCCGTGATCAACGTCACCGCGTTCTCGGTGCCGCCCATGATCCCGGTCGCGGGCCGCACGTCATTGGCGACGATCCAGTCGCATTTCTTGCGCGCCCGCTTCGCCGTCGCATGGGCGACCACGTCGTCCGTCTCGGCCGCAAAACCCACGACCAGCCCCGGTCGCCCCTTGTTCCGCTGCGCCACCGTCGCGAGGATGTCCGGGTTCTCGGCAAAATCCAGCGCCGGCGCCTTGCCGGAGCCGTCCTTCTTCATCTTCGATCCCGCCGCGTTGGCCACCCGCCAGTCGGCCACCGCCGCCGCACAGATGACGGCATCGGCGGGCAGGGCCGCCTCGACCGCCGCCAGCATCTCCACCGCGGTCTCGACCCGAACCACCTCGACCCCGCCCGGTGCCGGCACCGCCGCCGGGCCGGTCACGAAGGTCACCCGCGCCCCGAGGTCGCGCAAAGCCCGCGCCAGCGCCGTGCCCTGTGCGCCCGAGGAGCGGTTGGCGATGTAGCGTACCGGGTCGATCGGCTCGTGCGTCGGCCCCGAGGTCACGATCACATGCCGCCCGGCGAGCGGCCCGTCGCCCAGCACCGCCTCGACCGCCGCGACGATCTCCAGCGGTTCCGCCATCCGCCCCGGCCCGTATTCGCCGCAGGCCATGTCGCCCTCGCTCGGTCCGACGAGGCGGATGTCGTCGGCCCTGAGCGTGGCGATGTTGCGCTGCGTCGCCCGATGCAGCCACATCCGCACGTTCATCGCCGGCGCGATTAGCACCTTCTTGTCGGTCGCCATCAGCAGCGTCGAGGCGAGATCGTCGGCATGCCCCCCGGCCATCTTCGCCATCAGGTCCGCCGTTGCCGGGGCGACGACCACCAGGTCCGCCGCTCGACTAAGCTCGATATGCCCCATCTCGGCCTCGTCGGTCAGGTCGAAGAGATGCCGGTAGCATTTCTCGCCCGCCAGAGCCGCCACCGACAGCGGCGTCACGAATTCCTCGCCCGCCCGCGTCAGCACCGGCGTCACCGAGGCGCCCCGCTCCCGGAGCCGCCGGATCAGGTCGAGCGCCTTGTAGGCCGCGATGCCGCCGCCGATGATCAGAAGGATGCGCTTGCCCGAAAGCATGGAGGCCTCACTCGCTGGGGTTCCCAAGGATTAGGTCGCGCCCGGGCGGAAGACAAGCCGCGTGGGCCATCACGGACCGTGATGGCGACACCCACAAAGATGAACGTGACGCCGGATCGCCCCTCGGGCTAGCAAGCGGGAAAACGGAGGCACGACATGACCTATCACCTCGCCATCGGCGACCGCTCCCACTCGAGTTGGTCGCTGCGCGGCTGGCTTCTCTTCGAGAAATTCGGCCTGCCCGTCGAATGCCATTCCGGCGTGCTCTACACTGACGACTTCGACCGCCTGCTCGCCGAATTCGCCCCAGCCCGGCTCGTGCCCGCGCTGCGCCTGCCCGACAGCGAGGTGATCGGCGAAAGCCTCGCCATCGCCGAGACGCTCGCCGAACGCCACCCCGATGCGCGGCTCTGGCCCGAGGACCCCGCCGCCCGCGCGATGGCGCGCTACATGGCGGCCGAGATGTGCGCGGGCTTCTCCGCGCTCAGGGGCGCCTGCCCGATGAATCTCCTGAAAAGCTACGCCGACAGCGCGCCGCGCGCCGAGGTGCTGGCTGACCTCGACCGGATCGAACGCATCTGGGCCCGCGCCCGCGAGAGGTTCGGCGGAGAGAGCCCGTGGCTCTTCGGCCGCTACACCGCCGCCGACGCCTTCTTCTCCCCGGTGGCGACCCGGATCGCCAGCTACAACCTTCCTGTATCGGCGGCGGCGATGGACTATGTGACCGCGCATCTCGCCGACCCCGCCTTCCGCCGCTGGCGGGCAATGGGCGAGGCCGAGAACCGCCTCCAGCCGAGCTATGCCATGCCCTATCCCGAGCGCCCCTGGCCCGGCCCCGCGCCGCTTCCCGCAACGGCCGCCGACGGCCCCTCCGAAAACGCGGTCTGCCCCTATTCCGGCAAGCCGGTGACCGACTTCCTCCGCCTCGACGGCCGCGTCTGGGGCTTCTGCAATCCGTTCTGCCGCGACAAGACGCTCCACGACCCCGAAGCCTGGCCCGCCTTCATGGCAATGATCGCGCGTTAACCATTCCTAAACCCCGCCCGAGTAGCCGTTAACCAGTTGGAAGGGGACGGCGGATGGTGGCGCGCACCTACACGGTGGCATTCGAGGGCGTGGAGGCGCGCATCGTCGAGGTCCAATGCGCGGTCGCGACAGGCATGCCGGCCTTCGCGGTCGTCGGCCTGCCCGACAAGGCGGTGAGCGAAGCGCGCGACCGGGTCCGCGCGGCGCTGACCGCACTTTCGATCGCGCTGCCGTCGAAGCGGATCACGATCAACCTCTCGCCCGCCGACCTGCCGAAGGAGGGCTCGCATTTCGACCTTCCGATCGCGCTGGCACTCCTGGCCGCGATCGACATCCTGCCGCGCGAGGAGGTCGAGGCGACCGTGGCTCTGGGCGAGCTGTCGCTCGACGGCCGGCTCGTCCCGGTGATCGGCGCGCTGCCCGCGGCGATGGCGGCGGCCGAGGAGGAACGGACGCTCCTCTGCCCCAAGGCCTGCGGGCCGGAAGCCGCCTGGGTCGGGGCGACGACGGTGATCGCGGCGTCCTCGCTCGCCGATGTGCTGCGGCACTATACCGGCCAGGCGCCGATCGCGCCCGCGACGCCCGGCGAGGTCCGGCGCGACCCCGCGCACCGCGACCTGCGCGACGTCAAGGGCCAGGAACGCGCCAAGCGCGCGCTGGAGATCGCGGCGGCGGGGCGGCACCATCTGCTGATGGTCGGCACACCCGGCTCCGGCAAGTCGATGCTGGCCGCGCGGATTCCGGGCATCCTGCCGCCGCTGACCGCCGTCGAAGCGCTCGAGACCTCGATGATCCACTCGCTTTCGGGGCTCATCGACGAGGGCGGGATCAGCCGCACCCGCCCCTTCCGCGAGCCGCACCACACCGCCTCGATGGCCGCCATCGTCGGCGGCGGGCGTGGTGCCAAGCCGGGCGAGATCAGCCTCGCCCATAACGGCGTGCTGTTCCTCGACGAGTTCCCGGAATTCCCGCGCGCCGTGCTCGAAACGCTGCGCCAGCCGATCGAGACCGGCGAGGTCGTCGTGGCCCGCGCCAACGCCCATATCCGCTATCCCTGCCGCTTTCTCCTGGTCGCCGCCGCCAATCCCTGCAAATGCGGCTACCTGACCGACCCGTCCCGCGCCTGCGCCCGCGTACCGCAATGCGGGGAGGACTATCTCGGCCGCATCTCGGGGCCGCTGATGGACCGGATCGACCTTCGGGTCGAGGTGCCGCCGGTTGCCTATACCGATCTCGACCTGCCCGAGACCGGGGACGCCTCTGCCACGGTCGCCGAACGCGTCGCCGCCGCGCGGGCGGCGCAGACGGCGCGCTTCGCGGGCCATCCCGAGGTCCGGGTCAATGCCGATGTCGAGGGGCGGCTTCTGGAAGAAGTGGCGTGCCCCGATCCCGAAGGGAGGGACCTGCTCGCCCGCGTCGCGGACCGCTTCGGGCTCTCGGCCCGCGGCTACCACCGGATCCTGCGGGTCGCCCGCACCATCGCCGATCTGGCCGGGTCCGAGGCGGTCCGAAAGCCCCATGTGGCCGAGGCCGTCAGCTACCGGCTGAGCGTTCAGGAGAAGCGGTGAGCCTGCCCCCAGCGAGGCCGAGATGGCGGGCGAGGAAGGTCGCGGCCTGCGCGACGGTTGCATCCGCCTCGGGAATGCGGCCGACGAAGATCGGCCAGGCATGCGGGCTATCGGGGCTGACCTGAAGCTCCGTCTCCACCCCCTCCGCCTCGAGCCTCCGGGCAAGTCGCATCGTGTCATCGAGCAGCACTTCGGTTTCGGAGACCGCGAAGAAGACCGGCGGAGAGGCCGGAAACCCGGCAAAGAGCGGCGAGACGAGCGGGTCGCGCGGATCGTGCCCGGCCAGCGCATGGCCCGCAAGCTCGGCGAGCCGCTCAACCGGCAGAAACGGATCCCGCCCGGCGTTGGTTCGGCAGGAGGCGCCCGATCCCGTCAGGTCCGTCCGGGGCGAAAAGACCGCCACGGCGGCGGGCGGCGTGTGCTCGGCGCAGAGCCGCGCGACCAGCGACAGCGCAAGCCCCCCACCCGCGCTGTCGCCGGCAAGCGCAATGTCGCGGGGTGCGAAACCCGTCTGGCGCAGGTGCCGCCAGGCCGCGTAGGCGTCATCCTGCGCGGCCGGGAAAGGGTGCTCCGGGGCGAGCCGATAGCGCGGCGTGCAGACGGCGATGCCGGCGACCTTCGCGAGCGAGGCCAGCAGGCCGTGATGGGTCCGCGGAGAGCCGGCGATGTAACCGCCGCCGTGAAAGTAGATCAGAACTTTGGGCCGCCCCGCGGCGGGGCGATGCCAGAAAAGCTCTGGAGCCTCTTCAGGATGCTCCCGCTCGACGATGACACCGCTCGGCCGGGCCAGGAACGCCCGCGCGAACCGCTCGAAGCCGCGCCGGGCCGCGAGGGGGTTGGACATGTGGCGAAGCTGCGGCTTGACGACAGCCACCAGGGCGGCGTTCAACAGACGCAGCCGCAGGCTCACCGCGCAGCCAGCTTCGCCTCGATCGCCTCCCAGATCTTTGCCGCGGCATTGGTCCCGTCGAAGCGTTCGAGCTCCTGAATCCCCGTGGGCGAGGTCACGTTGATCTCGGTCAGCCAGTCACCGATCACATCGATCCCGACGAAGACCTGACCCTTCTCGCGCAGCGTCGGCCCGATAGCGGCGCAAATCTCGCGGTCGCGCTCGGTCAGCCCGACCGGCTCCGGCCGGCCACCAACATGCATGTTCGACCGGGTCTCGCCCTCGGCCGGGATCCGGTTGATAGCGCCGACGGGCTCGCCATCGACGAGGATGATGCGCTTGTCGCCCTTGACCACGGCGGGCACATATTTCTGGGCGATGAGCGGCTCGCGGCTGATGCCGATGAAGAGCTCGTGCAGCGACGCGAGATTGCGGTCATTCGGGTCGAGCCGGAACACACCCGCACCGCCATTGCCGTAGAGCGGCTTGAGGATGATGTCGCCGTGACGCGCCTTGAATGCGCGGATTGCATCGAGGTCACGGGCGATCAGCGTCGGCGGCGTGAGCTCCGGGAAGTTGAGGACGAGCAACTTCTCGGGGTAGTTCCGCACCCAGAACGGATCGTTCACCACGAGCGTCTTCGGGTGGATCATGTCGAGAATGTGGGTCGTTGTGATGTAGCCCATGTCGAAGGGCGGATCCTGGCGCAGCCAGACCACGTCGTAATCGGCCAGATCGACCTCGGTCTCGGTTCCGAGCGTGAAGTGGTTCCCTTTTTCGCGCCGCACCTCGAGCGACCAGCCATAAACGGTCACCCGGCCCTCGCGATAGCACAGCCGGCCCGGCGTGTAGTAGAACAGCTCATGCCCGCGCGCCTGCGCCTCGAGCGCGATGCGGAAGGTCGAATCCGCATCGATGTTGATGCGCTCGATGGGATCCATCTGGACCGCGACCTTGAGTGCCATGCGCGTCCGCCTTTCTCTGCTACGACCGGTCCCGATTGATGACCGAGCCGGCGGCGGGATGCAATCCGCGATCAGACTCCGATCGCGTTTCGAACAAGCTCGATCCTGCCCTGGCCATCGACCAGCGCGACGTCGAACCGGACCTCGCTGTTCTGTTCCGCCGGCTCGCCCTCGAGGAACTCCGACGCCGTCCGGTAGATGCGCTCCGCCTGCCGCGCGGACAGCCGCTCGGCCGCGCAGGCGTGGGTTGCCGCGCGCTTGACCTCGATGAAGACCACGACGTTCCCGTCCCGCGCGATCAGGTCGATCTCGCCGCCCCGGCCGCGCCAGCGCCGCGCCGCGATTTGATACCCTGCGCCAGTGTAGAGCGCCTCGACCTGGTCCTCGGCCGCCCGGCCGCCGTGATGGGCGACCGCGCCCGTCAGTCGTCGTCGCCGAGTTTCAGCGCGATCTGGTAGACCTGCCGACGCGGCAAACCGAGCGTTTCCGCGACCACCGCCGCCGCATCCTTCGTCGAATGGCATTCCAGCGCCTCCCTCAGTGCCCGCTCGATCTCCGCCGGATCGGCCGCCCTGGCCCGCGCCCGGTCGATCACGACGGCAATCTCGCCCTTCACGCTCCGATCCGCGAAGGCCGCCGCGAGCTCGGCCAGAGACCCTCGGGTGACTTCCTCGAATCGCTTCGTCAATTCGCGGCAGACCGCAGCCTGCCGTTCCGCTCCGAAGCTTACCGCCAGATCCGCTAACAATTCCCGAATCCGCTTGGGCGATTCGTAGAGGATCAGCGTCGCCGGAACCGCGGCCAGTTCCGCCAGCCACTGCCGCCTCTGGCCCGCACCCGACGGCGGGAAACCGGCGAACATGAACCTGTCCGATGGCAGGCCCGAAACGGTGAGCGCCGCCAGCGCCGCCGACGGCCCCGGCGCGGCGATGACGAGGTGCCCTGCCGCGATCGCGGCGCGCCCGAGCTGATAGCCGGGATCGGCCACGAGCGGCGTGCCGGCCTCGGAGGCATAGGCGACCGACTTGCCCTCGGCCAAGGCCGCGAGGATCCGCGGCCGGACCCTTTCGCCGTTGTGATCATGATAGGACCAGAGCGGGCGATCGCCGAGTGCGATGCCGTGGATATCCATCAGGTGCCGCAGGGTCCGCGTGTCTTCCGCCGCGATCACGTCGGCGCTCGCGAGGATGTCGAGTGCCCGGAGCGTGACGTCGCGCGCGGCGCCGATCGGCGTCGCCAGAAAGTAGAGGCCCGGGGCCAGTGTCTGTGCTTGGCCGGTCATCGCCGTTCTTGATGCTCCTGCGTTTACTTCGTCCGGCGGAACGCATAGTCTCGCCGGCACCCTGCGCCCTATGACCGGACCCGAGGACAGACCCATGTTCGCCGTTTTGAGCACCCGCCGCAAGGCATTGACCCGCGCCGCTTTTCTTGCCGCCGCCCTGATGCTCGGCGCCTGCGAACCCGTGCCATCCGGCCGTGGCCCGACCATCGACACGAGCGCGCCGGTTCCGGTCGCGCTGATCCTGCCCGGCGGGTCGGGAAACTCGGGCGACGAGGTGCTTGCGCGCAACCTCAAGCAGGCCGCTGACCTCGCGATCGCCGACCTCAACGGCGTGCAGATCGACCTGCGCGTCTACAACGCGGGTTCCAGCCCGGCGGTCGCCGCGAGCACGGCGCGGCGCGCGGTCGACGAGGGCGCGAAGATCATCCTCGGCCCGGTCTTCGCGGAAGCGGCCAATGCCGCCGGGGTCGCGGTCGCGGGCAGCGGCGTGAACGTCCTGTCCTTCTCCAACAACACCGACATCGCCGGCGGCAACGTCTTCGTGCTCGGCCCGACGTTCCAGAACACCGCCACCCGGCTCATGCGCTTCGCGGCGCGCCAGGGCCGCAACCGGATCATGGTCGTGCATGACCGGACCCCCGGCGGCGACCTCGGCCGGCGCGCGATCGAGAGCGCGGCGGCTGGGTCCGGCGCCTCCATCGCCGGAACCGCGACCTACGAGTTCTCGCAGCAGGGCGTGATCAATGCCGCCCCGGCGATCGCCTCGACGGTCAACTCCTCGGGCGCCAACGCGATCTTCTTCACCGCCGACACGGCGGGCGCGCTGCCGCTTCTTGCCCAGCTCCTGCCCGAGGCGGGGGTCAGCAACCAGACGACGCAGTTCATCGGCCTCACACGCTGGGACATCCCGCCGCAAACGCTCTCGATGCCGGGCGTCCAGGGCGGCTGGTTCGCGATGCCTGATCCGGGCCTCACGCAGCAGTTCCAGTCCCGCTTCACGGCGGCCTATGGCGAACCGCCGCACCCGATCGCCGGCCTTGCCTATGACGGAATCGCCGCGATCGGCGCGCTCGTGAAACGCGGCAACGCGAATGCCCTGTCGGCCGCGGCGCTGACGCAGGGTTCGGGCTTCGCCGGCGTGAACGGCGTGTTCCGGCTTCGCGCCGACGGCACCAATGAACGCGGCCTTGCCGTGGCCCAGATCCAGAACGCACAGGTGGTCGTGATTGATCCTGCCCCGAGAAGCTTCGGTGGCGCGGGATTCTGATCCGGCGGCGATAGAGCCGCAGGTCGGACTTCCCGCCGCCATCGGCGACCACCCGATCTTCGACACGGCCAGCTTCGCCGGCCGCCTCGCCGCCGCGGCCACGGCGGCCGGCGACAGCCGCGCCCAGCGCGCCGCCATCGTCCACGAACTCGCCGAGGCCCGCCGCTCCGTGCTCGACGCGGTCGCGGCCGACTTCTCCACCCATCCCCGCGCCGCCTCGATCTCGGTGCGAGCCTATGCCGCGCTCACCGACGCAATCGTCCGTGCGGTCTACTCGGTCGTCACCGATGTCCTGCATCCCCGCGCCAATCCGACCGAGGCCGAGCATATCGCGGTCATGGCCGTCGGCGGCTACGGCCGTGCCGAGATGGCGCCGCAATCCGATGTCGATCTGCTCTTCCTGACGCCGTGGAAGGTCACCGCCTGGGCCGAGAGCGTGATCGAATCCATGCTATATATACTGTGGGACCTGCGGCTGAAGGTCGGCCATTCGAGCCGCACCGTGAAGGACTGCCTGCGGCTCGGGCGCGAGGATTACACGATCCGCACCGCGCTGCTCGAGCGCCGCTTCATCGCAGGTCACCAGCCGCTCGCGGCCGAACTTCGGCTCAAGCTCCGCAACGAGCTCTTCAAGAGCACGGGCGCCGAGTTCATCGAGGCCAAGCTCACCGAACGGGCCGAGCGCCACAAGCGGCAGGGCGGTCAGCGCTACGTGCTCGAACCAAACGTCAAGGAGGGCAAGGGCGGGCTTCGCGACCTGCAGACGCTCTACTGGATCGGCAAGTACATCCACGGCGTCCGGCAGTCGGCCGAACTGGTCGACCAGGGGCTCCTGCGGCGCGAGGAATACGACAACTTCGCCGCCGCCGAGGATTTCCTCTGGGCGGTGCGCTGCCACCTGCACCTGATCACGAACCGCGCCCAGGACCAGCTGACCTTCGACCTCCAGGTCGAGGTCGCGCGTCGCATGGGCTATTCCGACGCCGGCGGCCGTCGCGCGGTCGAGCATTTCATGCAGGATTATTTCCGCCACGCCACCCATGTGGGCGAGCTGACGCGGGTCTTCCTGACCGCGCTCGAGGCGCGCCACGTCAAGCGCGAGGCGATGCTGGCGGGCTTCTTGCGCCGGCGGCGCAAGACCCGCGAGGGGTTCCGGATCGAGCGCGGACGTATCACGATCGTCGACGAGAAGGCATTCCTGAAAGACAAGCTGAACCTGCTCCGCTTGTTCGAGGAAGGCCTCAGGACCGGCTACCTGATCCATCCCGACGCGATGCGCATCGTCACTGCGCATCTCGACACGATCGACGACGAGATGCGCGAGGACCGCGAGGCGACGCGGATCTTCCTCGACCTCCTCCTGAAACACGGCAATCCCGAGCGCGCGCTCCGACGCATGAACGAGCTTGGCGTCCTCTCGGCCTTCATCCCGGAGTTCGAGCCGATCGTCGCGATGATGCAGTTCAATGTCTACCACCACTACACGGTAGACGAGCACACGATTCAGACGATCTCCACCCTCGCGCAGATCGAGAGGAAGGAGTTGATCGAGGAACTTCCGCTGTCCTCCTCGATCCTCGATGCCGGCGTGAACCGGCGGGTGCTCTACGTCGCGCTTCTCCTGCACGACATCGGCAAGGGCCGGCCCGAGGATCATTCGATCCTCGGCGCCCAGATGGCGCGCAAGGTGGCGCCGCGGCTGGGGCTCAATGCAGAGGAATGCGAGACGGTCGAATGGCTCGTCCGCTATCACCTCTTCATGTCCGACATGGCCCAGAAGCGCGACCTCTCCGATCCGCGCACGGTGCGTGACTTCGCCAAGGTCGTGAAGACCAAGAAACGGCTCGATCTTCTGACCGTGCTCACGGTCTGCGACATCCGCGGCGTCGGGCCGAACACCTGGAACAACTGGAAGGCGATGCTGCTGCGCCGTCTCCATGCCGACACCTCAGACGCGCTCGAAGCCGGGCTCGAGACGCTGAACATGAGCAAGCGCCAGGACGAGTCGAAACGCGCGCTGCGCGAGCGTCTGGCGGACTGGGACACCAAGGACGTAAGGCGGGAGACCGCGCGGCATTACGATCCCTACTGGCAGGGGCTCTCCACCGATACCCAAGTCGTCTTCGCGAACCTCCTGAAGGACATTCCCGACGACGCGATCCGCATCGACATCAAGCCCGACCCGGACCACGACGCGACCCGCGCCTGCTTCGCGCTCGGCGACCATCCGGGCATCTTCTCGCGCCTCGCGGGCGCACTGGCGCTGGTCGGCGCCAACGTCGTCGACGCGCGGACCTACACCTCGAAGGACGGCTACGCGACGGCCGTCTTCTGGGTTCAGGACGCCGAGGGCCATCCCTACGAGACCGACCGCCTGCCGCGGCTGCGCGCGATGATCGAAAAGACGCTGAAGGGCGAGGTCGTGGCGCGCGAGGCGCTCAAGGACCGCGACAAGATCAAGAAACGCGAACGCCAGTTCCAGTTCCCGACCCACATCACCTTCGACAACGAGGGCTCGGAAATCTACACGATCATCGAGGTCGACACCCGCGACCGGCCGGGGCTGCTCTACGACCTGACGCGCACCCTCGCGGCGAACAACATCTACATCGCGAGTGCTGTGATCGCGACCTATGGCGCGCAGGTCGTCGACTCCTTCTACGTCAAGGACATGTTCGGGTTGAAACTGCATACGCGGTCGAAGCAGGAAGCGCTGGAACGCAAGCTGCGCACGGCGATCACCGAGGGCGCGGAGCGGGCGCGCGGCGAATGAAACCGATCCGTCTCGTTCGCGGCTTCCTCACGGTCGGCGCCTGGACCCTGTTGAGCCGCATCGCGGGCTTCGTCCGCGACGTGCTGATCGCCGCCTATCTCGGCACCGGGCCGGTGGCCGAGGCCTTCCTGGTGGCCTTCACGCTGCCGAACATGTTCCGCCGCTTCTTCGCGGAAGGCGCGTTCAACACCGCCTTCGTGCCGCTCTTCTCGAAAAAACTCGAGGCCGGTGAGGATCCCAAGGGCTTCGCCGAGGACGCCTTCGCCGGGCTCGCCTTCGTGGTCCTCATCGTCTCGCTCGTGGCGATGGTGGCGATGCCCTGGCTTGTCCTCGCGATGGCGGGCGGCTTCGCCGGGGACGAGCGGCTACCGCTCGCGGTCGAATACGGCCGAATCTGCTTTCCCTACATCCTCTTCATCTCGCTGACTGCGCTGCTCTCGGGTCTCCTGAACGCGGGCGGTCGGTTCATCGCCGCGGCGGGCGCGCCGGTGCTGCTCAACATCATCTTCATCGTCGCCATGGTGATGGCCGACCGGCTCGGTTGGGACATGGGCCTCACTTTGGCCTGGGCGACGCCGGTGACCGGGCTCGCGCAGCTCGCGCTGGTCTGGGTTGCGGCGGCGCGGATGGGCTTCGCCCTGAAGTTCAGGCGGCCCCGGATGACGCCGGACCTGAAGCGGCTTCTCACCATCGCCGGACCGGCGGTCATGGCCGGCGGCGTGGTGCAGATCAACCTCCTCGTCGGCCGCCAGGTCGGCAGCTTCTTCGAGGGCGGCATCGCCTGGCTCTCCTATGCCGACCGGCTCTACCAACTTCCCCTGGGCGTCGTCGGCATCGCCATCGGCATCGTGCTCCTGCCCGACCTGTCGCGCCGGCTGAAGGCCGAGGACACGTTCGGCAGCCGCTACGCGCTCTCGCGCGCCACCGAGTTCGCGCTGTTTCTGACCGTTCCGGCGGGCGTCGCGCTCATGGTGATCCCGCTGCCGCTGATCTCGGTCCTCTACGAACGCGGCGCCTTTGACGCGGCCGACAGCGCGCCGACGGCGCTGGCGCTCGCCGTCTACGGGCTGGGGCTGCCCGCCTTCGTGCTGCAAAAGGTGCTGCAACCCCTCTACTTCGCCCGTGAGGACACCGCGACGCCGTTCCGCTTCGCGCTCTGGTCGATGGTCGTGAACGCCGTGCTTGCCATCGGGCTCGCGCCCTTCCTCGGCTTCATCGCCGCTGCCTGGGGCACCACGCTCGCCGGCTGGGCGATGACCGTCCAGCTCTGGTGGGGAACCCGGAAGATGGGCGAGGCCGCCCGCGCCGACGAAAGGCTCCGCCGCCGCCTGCCGCGCACGGTGCTTGCCTCGGCGGTGATGGGGCTCTTCCTCTGGCTGGCCGAGACCGCGCTCGCCGACCAGCTTTCCGCCCACGGCCACCGCTACTGGGCGCTGACGGTCCTGATCCTTGCCGGCATGGCGGTCTTCGGTCTTGCCGCCTACGCTTTCGGTGCCTTCCGGATCGCTGACTTCCGCTCCGGCCTCTCGCGTCAGCGCTGACGGATCACCTTCAAGAGATGGGCAAGCCCGCCCGGCGCCACGACGAACGACAGCAGGAAGCCCGCGCCGAAGCCCGCCAGATCGGCAATCCAGTCCGGCGCGCCGCCGAAGATCGCACCGAAAAGAAGCTGGATGCCAAGGAGGAACCCGATCAGCGTGAAGGCGCGGCCGCGGTTGGCCTGTTCCGCCCCGAGCCGCGCCCAGAGAATGAAGGTGAAGGCGCCGATCAGCCCGTAGGCCCCGGGATAGGCGCCATAGAGCGCCACCTGTAGCCCCGGCACCAGCGAATAGGCGAGCCCGCCGGCGATCACCCCGCCGAAGAAGACGGCCAGCACCGCCCAGGCCCGGTAGACCTCGGCCACGAACTTGCCGAGCGCGAGGATGAACACCCCGGCGAAGAGCGCATGCGTGAGATTGCCATGCACGAAGGGATAGGTAACGAAGCGCATCAGGTAGTCGCCATCGACGCGCCCCGTGGCGAGCATCTGGTCGAGCATCATCGGCGACAGCGCGAAGCGCTGCAGCGCGTCGCTGCGCCAGCCAATGGCGTCGGCGCTGCCGGTAAACCCGTAGGTGCCCGCGTTCAACACCACCTCCATCGCCACGATCGGCAGCACCAGAAGCCAGATGACCGGCGGCAGCGGATTGAGGGGCGCTTCATCGTAACCGTCGCGCATGGGGTCTCCTTGTTGACGGGGCTCTGCCCCTGCGATACGCGAGCGGGGCGAAAATTTCCAGACGAACCTATGGGGACAGTCATGACCGACGCGGCGAAGTCTAAATTCACCCCGCGCGTGTTTTCCGGCATCCAGCCGACGAACCACTTGCAGCTGGGGAACTACCTCGGTGCGGTGAAGCGCTTCGTGGAGATGCAGAACAGCGGCATCGAGACGATCTACTGCATCGTCGACCTGCACGCGATCACGGTCTGGCAAGACCCCGTCGACCTGCAGAACGCCACGCGCGAGCTTGCGGCCAGCTACATCGCCTCGGGGCTCGATCCGAAGCGATCGATCCTGTTCAACCAGTCCCAGGTGCCGGGCCATGCCGAGCTTGGCTGGATCTTCAACTGCGTCGCCCGCATGGGCTGGATGAACCGCATGACGCAGTGGAAGGACAAGGCCGGCAAGGATGCCGAGAAGGCCTCGCTCGGGCTTTTCGCCTATCCCTCGCTGATGGCGGCCGACATCCTTCTCTACCACGCAACCCATGTGCCCGTGGGCGAGGACCAGAAGCAGCATGTCGAGCTGACCCGCGACATCGCGATCAAGTTCAACCACGACTTCAAGGTGGATTTCTTCCCCGTCACCCAGCCGGTGATCGAGGGCGCCGCCACGCGGGTCATGTCGCTGCGCGACGGCTCCAAGAAGATGTCGAAATCCGATCCCTCGGATGCGAGCCGGATCAACCTCACCGACGATGCCGACACGGTCGCGCAGAAGTTCCGCAAGGCGCGGACCGATTCCGAGCCCCTGCCCGAGACGCTCGAGGGGCTGAAGGACCGGCCCGAGGCGCGGAACCTCGTCAACATCTACGCGGCCCTTGCCGAGATGACGCCCGAGGCGGTGGTGGCGGAATATGCCGGCCAGGGCTTCGGCACCTTCAAGCCGGCGCTCGCCGATCTCGCCGTGTCGAAGCTCTCTCCCATTGCGGACGAGATGAAGCGGCTGATGGCGGATCCGGCGGAGATCGACCGCATCCTCGGTGACGGCGCCGCGCGCGCCAATGCGATCGCAGAGCCGATCCTCGCGCAGACCTACGACATCGTCGGCCTGATCCGCTCGCGTAGAACCTGACGGCGGACCGTCACGCGGCCGTTTCAATTCGCGGGCAGGATGCCGCTGTCTGGTACAGATGCTTTCCCCGGTCGCGGCCTCCCCGGCGCCCCCCGGATGACACCGGACAGCACCGCGGGGCCATTCCCCCGGCCTTCCGCGGGCCCCCGGCTCGCCGGGGGTTTTGCTTTTTTCGCACAACATCCCTGCGAAATCGCAAGTTCTGTGCGTCCAGTTAACAAGCTAGACTGGCTGCACAATGGAAGGGGATGACCTCAATGAGCTACACAGCACCGCCGGAAACCCGCATCGGGCATGTCCACCTTAAGGTTGCCGATCTCGACCGCGCCATCGCGTTCTACTCCGGGCTGCTCGGCTTTGCCGTGACCCAGAAATACGGTACCGGCGCCGCCTTCCTGTCGGCTGGAGGCTACCACCACCACATCGGCCTCAACACCTGGGAGAGCAAGGGCGGCACGGCGCCAGCGCCCGGCCATACCGGGCTTTACCACACCGCGTTTCTCTATCCGTCGCGGGCCGCGCTCGCGGCGGTTCTGAAGCGCCTTGTCGAAGCGGACTATCCGCTCGACGGGGCATCCGACCACGGCGTCAGCGAGGCGCTCTATCTCTCGGACCCGGACGGCAACGGCGTCGAGCTCTACCGAGATAGGCCGGAAGCCGAGTGGCCGCGCGACTCCGCGGATGCCCTCGCGATGGTGACGCGGCCGCTCGACCTGCGCGCGCTCCTGGCCGAAGCGGGCTGATCCCCGTCCGGCATCCCAAGGGGGAACCGGCGCGCGGGTTACGGGCCGCTTTGTCGGACGCGAAGCCGGAAGGGTCGCGAGGAACCGGGCACAGCGGGTGATCCCGAAGGTCGAATTGCTCTCCGCCGCCGGATCCTTGCGTCACAAACGTGAACCCCTGAGGGTTCCTCGGTTTCGCCTTCTCTCCGGCGATGGACCTCGCGCCTCCCGCCCGTGCCGCTTTTCCCAGGTATTTTGCCGCCATGACCGTCCCTTGACGGCGAAACAGGGGGTATTTCGCCGGAAAGCGCGGATCTTTGATGCCCGACGGTGAGCCCGCCGTGCATCGCACGACGATCGCGACGGCGGGAGCTTCCGCCGCGCACGGTGATCTCTCGCGAGGAGAGGCGAATGCCGACCCCGTCCTGCACGTTCACTCGCCGCACCGCGCGTTCAGCCAAACAGGATGTAGTCGAGCAGCTCCTGCGGATCCATGACGCCATGCACCAGAACCTGTTCGCCGCCGTCGAACTGGAACTGGACTCCTTGCGCGGTGACGCTGGCATGCGCGGCGATCAGCTCGGCTCCGGTCATCACCGGGACACCCAGCAACTCGGCACCGAACCGGAGACTGTCGCGACCGAGTTCGAAGTCCATCACCTGATCGGAACCGCCGCCCCCCGCAAAGACGAAAGTATCCGCCCCGGAACCGCCGAACAGGAAATCGTTCCCCGCTCCGCCATCCAGCACGTCGTTGCCGTCAGCGCCGAGGAGGTAGTCGGCGCCGCCGCGGCCCACGAGCAGGTCGTCGCCGCCCGCGCCGAACAATCCGTTGACGCCATCGTCACCGCGCAGCACGTCATTGCCGGACGAGCCTTCGAGTTTCTCGATCCCGACGAACGTATCGCCCGCCGCCATCCCGGTATTGGTCGACGGCGACAGCAGGTCGACCGTCAGCCCCGTCGCCGAGTCGCCGTAGCAAGCGCTGTCGGTCCCGTCCCCTCCGATGAGACGGTCCGCCCCCCAACCACCGTACAGGAAATCATTCCCCGCCCCGCCGTCCAGCACGTCGTTGCCGTCGCCGCCGAGGAGGTAATCGGCGCCGCCGCGGCCCGCGAGCAGGTCGCCGCCGCCCCCGCCGAAGATCCCGTTGACACCGTCGTCGCCGCGCAGCACGTCATTGCCGGACGAGCCTTCGAGCTTTTCGACCCCGACGAACGTGTCGCCCGCCGCCATCCCGGTATTGACCCAATACCAAACCAGGTCGACCGTCAGCCCCGTCGCCGAGTCGCTGTAGCTGGCCGTGTCGGTCCCGTCACCGCCGATGAAACGGTCCGCCCCCCAGCCGCCGTACAGGACGTCGTTCCCCGCCCCGCCGTCCAGCACGTCGGCGCCGTCGCCGCCGAGGAGGTAATCGGCGCCGCCGCGGCCGACGAGGACGTCGTCGCCCGCCGCGCCGAAGATCCCGTTGACACCGTCGTCGCCGCGCAGCACGTCATTGCCGGACGAGCCTTCGAGCTTTTCGACCCCGACGAACGTGTCGCCCGCCGCCATCCCGGTATTGACCCAATACCAAACCAGGTCGACCGTCAGCCCCGTCGCCGAGTCGCTGTAGCTGGCCGTGTCGGTCCCGTCCCCGCCGACAAGACGGTCCGCCCCCCAGCCGCCGTACAGGACGTCGTCCCCCGCCCCGCCGTCCAGCACGTCGTTGCCGTCGCCGCCGAGGAGGTAATCCGTTCCCCCACGGCCCGCGAGCAGGTCGCCGCCGCCCCCGCCGAAGATCCCGTTGACACCGTCGTCGCCGCGCAGCACGTCATTGCCGGACGAGCCTTCGAGCTTTTCGACCCCGATGAACGTGTCGCCCGCCGCCATCCCGGTATTGACCCAATACCAAACCAGGTCGACCGTCAGCCCCGTCGCCGAGTCGCTGTAGCTGGCCGTGTCGGTCCCGTCACCGCCGATGAAACGGTCCGCCCCCCAGCCGCCGTACAGGACGTCGTTCCCCGCCCCGCCGTCCAGCACGTCGGCGCCGTCGCCGCCGAGGAGGTAATCGGCGCCGCCGCGGCCGACGAGGACGTCGTCGCCCGCCGCGCCGAAGATCCCGTTGACGCCGTCGTCGCCGCGCAGCACGTCATTGCCGGGCGAGCCTTCGAGTTTCTCGATCCCGACGAACGTATCGCCCGCCGCCATCCCGGTATTGACCGAAGGCAATATCAGGTCGGCCGTCAGCCCCGTCGCCGAGTCGCCGTAGCTGGCGGTGTCGGTCCCGTCCCCGCCGATGAGACGGTCCGCCCCCTCCCCGCCCGACAGGACATCGTTCCCGGCCCCGCCGTCCAGCACGTCATCGCCGCCGCCGCCGGCCAGCCGGTCGTCGCCGCTTCCGGCGAAGATCCAGTTCACGCCGTCGTCGCCGCTCAGCCAATCGGCAAACCACGACCCGACCACCGCCTCGATCCCCGAGAAGCGGTCTCCGGCGGCGATCGCGGTGTTGCGGCTCGAATCGGCTAGGTCGACGACGAGGCCGGTCGGCGAATCGGAGTAGTCGGCGAAGTCGAAGCCGTTCCCGCCGACCAGCGTATCGGCGCCTTCTCCGCCCTGAAGCGTATCGTCGCCGTTACCGCCATCGAGACGGTCGTCCCCGTGGCGGCCGAGAATACTATCCGCACCGTCCCGCCCGGCAATCCTGTTATCCCCGCCATCGCCGCGCAGGTCGTCGTCGTGGGACGAACCGATCAGCCCTTCGATACCGAAATAAACATCTCCGGCCGCGTCGCCGGAATTCAAGCCCGGCTCGATGAGATCGACGCGGACCGCAGCGCCCGCCCTCGCGTAGTCCGCGTAGTCGAGCCCGGTGCCGCCATCCAGCGTGTCGCCCCCCGCGCCGCCGGTGAGGACGTCGTTGCCGGCAGCGCCCCGAAGCAAGTCATTGCCCGCCTGACCATCGAGCCGATCATCGAAAACCGAACCGATCAGCCTGTCGTCGCCGGGCGTTCCAGCCTCGACCCGCCCTGCGACGATCTGCTGAAGCGGTGACCGGGGCAGGTTGATCGTGTTCGCATTGGTGAACTGGGCCGCCGCCAGCGGTGAATAGGTCGATGAGACGATCTCCACCACCTCATCGCCGTAGGTGATCGTCGCGCCGATCGCGGTGCTGGTGATCTTCAGTGCCGAGACGGAGTATAGAAGCGTGAAGTCCGACAGGTCGAGCCGGTCATAGTTGATGTCGAAATCGGTGATCCGGTCGGGCGCGCCATCGGTCAGCAGGACGAAAAGATCCCGTCCCGCGCCGCCGCTGAGCGTATCGCTCCCCGCGCCGTCAACGAGGATGTCGTCGCCGCCGCCGCCCTGAAGCAGATCGTTTCCGCTGCCGCCGAGAATCACGTCGTCGGCCGCAGCGCCGGTCAGGACGTCATCCGCCTCATCGCCATTGAGGTTCAGCCCCGGCGCGCCAAGCTCAAGCCGGAACTGGCTGAGCCCGTTTTCGTCCCCCGACGCGGTAAAGATCTGGATCTCGCCCGCGACGGCGACCGCCTCGATCGCGGCAACCGCCGACAGCGCCGTCGCCTTGGTATCGGTGATACTCGTCAAGAGGATCAGTCGGCCATCGGGCAGCAGCTGGAAAACCGAGATGCCGTCGTCAGCCCCGCCCGCGATCACATAGGTCCGTCCCGAGACGGTAACGGTGTCGAGTGCTGCCACCGACTGAAACCGGGTCGCCAGCGTATCCGTGACGTGATCGGTCGGCATCAGCCGGTCGGCCTCCACCCGCAGGACCGAAATCGAGGAACTGCCCATGCCGGCGACGATCAGGTACTGGACCGACCCGAACGCGGCCGTCTGCAGCGCGCTCGGCGCGTCGATGCCAAGCCCGTCGCGCGCCCCGATCGCTGCGTGTAACTGCAGCGATCCGTCTCCGGCGATGCGAAAGCTCGACACGCCGTCCTCACAGCCCGATGCCACGAAAAGCCAGCGTTCGCCATCGACCGTCGCGGTCGTCATCGCGGTAACGTCTGCAGAGAGGCTGTCGGCAGTATCGACGAAGCCCGCCGACGGGGTCAACGCGGCCGACCCGTCCGGCAACGACCAGGCCTTGATCCGGTCTGAACCCGGCGTGACGCCGTAGATCCAGCTCGTCGTCCCGATCCGGATCGTCGCCAGATCGGACAGCGCGCCATCGCTTCCGCCGCCGCCGGAAAAGCCCGTGACGGAACCGAAAGCGCCGTCGCCACCGAGGATCCTGCCGTCGAGCGTCGCCCCGAACCGCGCCGAGGCCAACAGCACCGTCTGGCTTCCGGTCTGCAGGACATCGAGCCGTGTCAGGCCGGTGAGGTCCGAACCCGCCGGGTAAGGGGCCCAGCCGTAAGACGTGGCCGCCGCACCGGGCGCCAGCCGATAGGAGGATATCCCCAGCCCGGGCTGCGCCCCGGCATAGAGGTAAGTGCCCGACGCCGTCGTCAGCGTCGCAAAGCCCGACACGCGAGCGCCGAAGGACAACGTGCCGTCAAGCAACGTCGCCACATGTTGGAGGCCAACCACGTTTGCCACCCGATTTGTCTTCACCCGCATCCAGTGAAGGCGGGTCGGCTTTAGAATCCCCTAAGGCGGCGCCTCTCGGCGGGCCGGAAAACCCGCAAAGTCTCTACAATCGAAGCGAATCACGGATGCCGATCCGGCGGCCCCACGGCCTGATCGATTTGTGATCATACGCGCCCCGGCGTCGGCCGCCGGACCGGCGAAAGCCAGCGCGATCGCGCAAGGTCCGTTGCCAATCGCGGCCGCAACCGCCATGATCGCGGCGCCACACAGGGGAATATGATGCGCAAGTTCCTGGTCGTTCTCGACGACAGCCGCGAATGCCTGAACGCGATGCGGTTCGCGGCGCTGCGCGCCGCGCATACCGGCGCCGGCGTCACGATCCTCGCGGTGATCCCGCCCGAGGAGTTCCAGCACTGGATCGGCGTCGGCGACATCATGCGCGCCGAGGCGCGCGAGCGGATCGAGGCGCATTACGAGGTCTTCGCCAAATGGATGCGCGACCGCCAGGGAATCGAGCCCGAACTCGTCATCCGCGAGGGCGAGCCGATGAACGAGATTTTCGCCCAGATCACAGAAGACCCCGAGATCGGCGTTCTCGTCCTGGGCGCTGGCACCGACAAGGGCGGCCCCGGACCGCTCGTCACCCAGATGTCGAAGAACTCCGGCAGCCTGCCGATCCCGATCACGATCGTGCCGGGAGAGATGTCGAAGGAGCGGCTCGAAGCCATCACCTGACACGGTGGCGCAGGCGCGGCCTTCGGCCGCCACCGGGCTGCGGTACACCGAGTATTCACCAAGCGTCATGCGATGGGCCACAGGCCGGGCACCGGCCCATGCCTTTGCGCAGTGCGCGCGTGAATGCTCGCGGCATCATTTGCAGAAACCGCTGGGCATGGCATAACTGATTGGAGTTGGCTCGCTTTCCGCGCAACCGGCGCCTTGATCCCGGTCAAGTCCAAGGCGCCGGAGCGGCGCTATAAGAGAGGCGAGTACATGTAGCCTTCGCGCTGCGACAACCCTTGGAGGGATCGCAATGAAGAGATGGATCGTATCCACTGCCACAGCTCTTGCAACCAGCGCTGCCCTGATCGCGTCGCCAATCGGCGCGCAAAGTCCGGACAACACGCTGAACGCCCTCGTTGAAGCGCGGGAAATCCCCGTCACCATCGACAATTTCATCCGTGCGGCCACGGATTTCGAGCTCGGGAAATACGAGGCCCTTGCGGGCGGAGTGAACCGGTTCTTCCATTTCCGGGCACCAACGCCGGTCGAGAGCCAGCCGACGATCCGGATGAACCGCGATACGCTCTACAGCACCGCGGTCATCGACATCAGCGAAGGCGCCACGCTGACGCTGCCCGACGTGGGCGACCGCTACATGACGGCAATGGTGGTCAACCAGGACCACTACATCGACGAGGTTTTCTTCGGAGGCGGCAGCTACACGCTCGACATGGAAACGTTCGGCACGCCCTATGTCATCGTCTTCATGCGCGTGCTCGTGGACGCGGCCGATCCGGAGGATGTCGCCGCCGTGAACGCGATCCAGGACCAGATGACGGTCGAGGCGGGCTCGGCGAAGACCTTCATCGTGCCCGATTACAGCGAGGAGGATTTCGAGGGCCTCGTCCGGGCGATCCTCGGCCTCGGCCCCTATGTTCCGGACAGTGCCGGCATGTTCGGCGCGCGGGGCGAGGTCGGCCCGGTGCGCCACTTCATCGGCACGGCCGGCGGCTGGGGCGGCCTGCCCGAGTCCGAGGCGTTCTACGTCAACGTGGATCCGGGACTGCCGGTCGGGGACTACCGGATCGACGTGCCCGCCGACGTGCCGGTGGGCGCGTTCTGGTCCATCAGCCTCTACAATCGCGCCGGCTTCTTCGAGAAGAACGACCTCGGCGCGTACAACATCAACTCCGTGACCGGGGCCCGCAACGAAGACGGCTCGATGACGGTGCATCTCGGCGGATGCGACGATGGCCGGGTGAACTGCCTGCCGGTCATGGACGGCTGGAACTACACCGTGCGCCTCTACCGGCCCGGCCCGGAAATCCCTGATGGGAGCTGGGCATTTCCCGAAGCGAAGCCCCTGAATTGACAGAAAAGGACGTCAGGATGAGATATTTGCTGGCAATCGCACTGCTTGCGCCGATCGCCGCTTCGGCCCAGGAGGTCAATGTCGAAACCTTCGTGCGGGCCGAGACGGATCACATGATCCGCCTGAACATGGAAAGCCAGGGTCTCGAGGTTGGCAAGATCGCCCATCTGCGCGAACCGACGACGGTCGCGAACCAGACGGTGATCCGCAGCAACCAGGATACGCTCTATTCCTCCGTCGTCCTCGACCTGTCGGAACCCGTCACCTTCACGATGCCGGAAATCGGCGGACGCTACATGTCTATGCATGTGATCAATCAGGATCACTACATGTTCGTCGAGACCCGGCCGGGCGCCTACGACCTGACGGAGGAGACGGTCGGATCGCGGTTCGCCATCGTGCTCATCCGCACCTTCGTCGACGTCAACGATCCCGACGACGTCGCCAAGGCCCATGCGGCGCAGGACGCGATCGAGATCGCCGGCGGCGGGGCCGGACCGTTCGAGGCACCGGACTGGAATCTCGACAAGCTCGCCGTGATCCGCAAGGCGCTCAACGATGTCGCTGCGCTTGGCTTCGATTCCACCTATGCCTTCGGCTCCGTGGAGGAGACGCGGCCCGTGGACCATCTCGTCGGAGCTGCCGCCGGCTGGGGTGGCCTGCCGGTCAGTGCCGCCTATTACCTGATAGACAGCGTCAGCGCGAACGACGGCGCGACCCCGCACGCCGTCACCGTCAAGGACGTGCCCGTGGACGCGTTCTGGTCGATCACGGTCTACAATTCCGACGGCTATCTGGCGGCCAACGACCTTGGCCGCAACAGCTACAACAACGTCACCGCCGCGCCGGATGAGGACGGCGGCTACACGCTCCATTTCGGCGGCTGCGAGGATGGCCGGGCGAACTGCATCCCGATCACGCCGGACTGGAGCTATGCGATCCGCATGTACCAGCCGCGGCCCGAACTTCTGGACGGCAGCTGGACCTTCCCCGCGATCGAACCCGCGAGCTGACCGGCCGCGCTGGCAAGCGAACCGCCGTCAGGCCGACAGACACTTGATGGCGCCGCTTCAGATCAGGAGCGAGGCGGCGCCCTCGTGTTTGAGAAGCGCAACCTTGGTCTCCACCCCGCCGGGCGCGGAAAAGCCGCCGAGGCCGGTTGCGCCGAGCACCCGGTGGCACGGCACGATCACCGGCACCGGATTGGCGCCGCAGGCCTGTCCCACCGCCTGCGCCGGCACGCCGAGATCACGTGCGAGATCACCGTAGGTGCGGGTCTCGCCGAAGGGGATCGCGCACATCGCCTGCTGGACGCGCCCGGTCAGGCCCGGCGCGAAGGCGACGGGCAGGTCGAACGCGCGGCGGCGGCCGGCGAAATAGGCGGCAAGCTGGCAGCACGCCTCGGTGAGGAGGTCGGAGCCCGCGGCGGGAACCGCCTCCGCGCTCCATTCGAGCCGGGTGAGGGCGCCATCCGCCTCGGTCAGGACCAGCCGGCCGAGCGGGCTTTCCCAGGCGGCCTTGCGGATCATCCCTCCACCTCCGTGAATGCGCCCGGCCGGAAGGCGGCGCGGATCGCCTCGGCCAGCGCATCGACCGCCGGCGAGGTGCCGCGCGAGGAGCGGTGCAGCATGACGGAGGAGGAATCCACCGCCGGGAACCCCTCCGCCAGCGTCAATTCGCGGCAGCCATCCGGGATCGTGCTGCGCGACAGCGCGACGACGGCAAGGCCGGAACGTACGGCCGCGAAGAACCCGCCCACCGTGTCGCATTCGAAGGCCACCCGGTACGGGATGCCATGCCGGTCGAGCGAGGCGATCATGTTGGCCTGGCACCAGTCGGAGCTGAAATAGACCGCGATCGGCAGCGGGGTTTGCAGGTGCTGGGCGTGGCGGTCCGACGTTACCCAGACCGTCGGCTCGACGCAGAGTATCTCGCCCTTCGTGCCGGCGGGCTTCCATTCGAACACCACGGCGAGGTCGAGCTCGCCCGCCGCCATCGCCTTGAGCTGCGGCACCGAATAGTCAAGCCGCACGGTGACCTCGACCGCCGGATAGCGCCGGGAGAAGGCCGACAGGATGCCCGGCAGCACGGTTTCGCTGTAGTCCTGCGGGATGCCGATCCGCACCGGCCCGTCGAGCGGGCGCGAGCGCAGCGCGGTGGCCGCCTCCTCGATCAGCCCGGTGACGCGGCGGGCATAGGGCAGGAGCTGCGCGCCGCGCGCGGTCAGCGCCACGCCGCGCGGCAGCCGGTCGAAAAGCTGTTGGCCGAGGTTCTCCTCCAGCCGCGCGATCTGCATCGATACGGCCGATTGCGTGCGGCCGAGCCGCTCGGCCGCGGCTGTCACGCTGCCGGCCTCGGCGATGGCGAGGAAACTGCGCAGGAGATCGCTGTCGGGCGGATGGGCCATGTCATCAGCCTGACTGATTCCTTGCATAAATTCTATTCGTTTTTCTGATGCATTAAGGCGACCGAGACTGGGGCCAGAGAGAAGGAGTCCGCCATGCTGCACCGGATCGTCCGATACCGCCTTTCCACTGTCCTGCCGCCCCGGCCGATCGGCAGGGTCCTCGCCGACTGGCGCGACCGCCGGGCTGCCCGGGCGCGCATCCGCGCGCTCCTGCGGCGGGGCGACGATCATCTGATCGACGATATGGGCCTGACCCGCGACGACCTCCGCGCCCGGTTCGGCTGCTGGGACGCTCTCTGAGCGAAACCTTCGCCTCGCCAGCGGGTCGAAGCGTCAACATGCCCGCGCGCCCAGACCTTCGACGGTCCGTGCCCAACGGTCCACGAGTCCCTCGCCGGGATGGCTCGCGCCGGAAAACCAGGTGAAGCGAGCCGGGCGAATGCCGACGAAACCGAGCACCTGGCCGCGAAGCTGATGGATCAGGGCGTTGCGGTATATCAGCCGCTGGAACCAGCCCGGCGTGTCCGATGTCACGATGACCCGCGCGCTGCGCCCGGTCAGAAGCGGCGAGGGCATGCCGAGCCGGGTCGTCGCACGGGTGTCGAACGTGGTCCCCGGCAGGAAGCTGCGGTCGATCAGCCCCTTGAGCTTGGCCGGCAGTCCGCCCCACCACATCGGCATCGCCAGCACAAAGTGATTGGACCAAGACAGATCCCGCATCACGTTCTCCAGCACGGGTTCCAGCGGCTTCGGATCCTGGAAACTGCCCTGACCGAAGTCGGCATCGAACTCCAGTTCGCTCAGATGCACCACCCGAACCTCGTGGCCGGCGGCCCGGGCGGCGCGGGCGTAGATCTCGGCAAGGCTGCGCGACAGCGACACCGCCCCGGGATGACCGTTGAGAATGAAGATGCGTTTCGCCGACATGATCGCCCCCTTAAATTGACCGAGGTCACTATTATAAAGGAAACTGACCGCGGTCAATTATAAATTTGACCGCGGTCAAAACATGCGCTAGAAGGCAGCATGACCCGAGCCGTCCAGAAGCGAACCCTCGAGACCCGCGCGCGGCTGATCGCGGCGGCCGAAGAGGTCATTACCGAGGCGGGGTACGAGGCGATGCGGGTCGAGGAGGTGGTTCTGCGCGCCGGCGTCGCCAAGGGCACGTTCTTCGCCCATTTCCGCGACAAGGAGGCGTTGCTCGAACTCTTGATCGGCACACGGATCGACGCCGCGCTCGACCGGATCGAGGCGCTGCCCGCGCCCGCCGACGTGCCGGCGATCATCGAGGCGCTGATGCCGCTGGTCGCGGTGATGATTTCCGAACGCTATGTCTTCGACCTGATCCTGCGCCATTCAGGCGCGGCGGGGAAGGCCGAGATCGGCCCGATCGCGCAGACCTTCGCCCGCACCGATCAGGTGCTGGGCGAGTGGCTGGCGCTCGGCCCCTTCCGCAGGGATGTTACGCCCGCGCTACTCTCATCGGGCGTGCAGGCCTTCCTGATCCATGTCATCGCGCTGCATTTCTGCGCCCTGCACCAGAAACAAACCTTGCAGGAGATGCTGGCGGAGCTGCTGCAAGCCTGGCTCCTGCCCGGCGGGACCAGGGCATAACGGAAACGGGCGCGACTATCGCGCCCGCTCGCCGTGCCTCATCTTCGGATCGCGGCGTGCCTCAACCCAGCACGTCGTCGCAGCGCGCGCAGGTGCCGTCGTGGCCGTGGCTGCCGACGTCCGGCAGGATCTTCCAGCACCGCTGACACTTCTCGCCGTCGGCCGCCTCGAAGACGACACCGACGCCCGGCACTTCGGGCAGGCGGAACGCCTCCTGCGGCACCGGGTCAGCAGTGAGGCTCATGCCCGACGTTATGCAGATGTCCGCGAAGGGCACCGATTGCAGCGCCTTCAGCGTCTCGGCATCCTCGACATGGACGACCGGGGCGGCCTCGAGCGAGGCGCCGATGACCTTGGCGGTGCGCTGCACCTCCAGCGCCGCCGTCACCACCCGGCGGACCCGGCGGATCTTTTCCCATTTCTGCGCAAGCGGCTCGTCGAGCCAGTCGGCCGGCGTCTCGGGCATGTCGACGAGATGGACCGAGGTGTCCTCGCCGGCAAAGCGCGAGAGCCAGACATCCTCCATCGTGAAGACGAGGATCGGCGCGAGCCAGGTCGCGAGCCGGTGGAACAGCAGGTCGAGCACGGTCCGCGTCGCGCGGCGGTCGATACTGTCCGCGCCGTCGCAATACAGCACGTCCTTGCGGATGTCGAAATAGATCGCCGAGAGGTCGACGGTGCAGAAGGTGAAGAGGGTCTGGAACACGCCCTGGAAGTCGTATTTCGCGTAACCCTTGCGGACGGTGTGATCCAACTCGGCCAGCCGGTGCAGGACCCAGCGTTCGAGTTCCGGCATCTCGGCGGGATCGACGCGCTCGGCCTCGGAGAAGCCGGCGAGGTTGCCGAGGAGGAACCGCATGGTGTTGCGGAGCCGTCGGTAGCTGTCGGCGGTGCCCTTCAGGATCTCCTTGCCGATGCGAAGGTCCACCGTGTAGTCCGACTGCGCCACCCAGAGGCGCAGGATATCGGCGCCGTATTCGTCGATGACCTCCTGCGGGGCGACGGTATTGCCGAGCGACTTGGACATCTTCATGCCCTTCTCGTCGAGCGTGAAGCCATGGGTCAGGACGCCGTGATAGGGCGCCCGGCCCTTGGTGCCGCAGGCCTGCAGCATCGAGGAATGGAACCAGCCGCGATGCTGGTCGGTGCCTTCAAGATAGAGGTCGGCGATGCCGTCCTTGGTCCCGTCGGGCCGGTCGCGCAGCACGAAGGCATGGGTCGAGCCGGAATCGAACCAGACGTCGAGCACGTCGAAGACCTGCTCGTAGGCCGCCGCATCGTGGTCATTGCCGAGCACCTGCTCCTTGAAGCCCTCGCGATACCAGACATCGGCGCCCTCGGCCTCGAAGGCCGCGACGATGCGGGCGTTGACCGCCGGATCGCGCAGGAGGAAGTCCGGATCGGTCGGCATCGCGCCCTTGCGGACGAAGCAAGTCAGCGGCACGCCCCAGGCGCGCTGGCGCGAGAGCACCCAGTCGGGCCGCGCCTCGATCATCGAGTGGAGCCGATTGCGCCCGGTCTTCGGGGTCCAGGCGACCAACTCGTCGATGGATTTGAGCGCACGGGCGCGGATCGTGTCGCCGTACTCGCCCATGCCGTCGCCGAGCTTGGCGTCGATGGCGACGAACCATTGCGGCGTGTTCCGGTAGATGAGCGGCGCCTTCGAGCGCCAGCTGTGCGGATAGGAATGCTTGACCTTGCCCTTGGCGAAGAGCTTGCCCGCCCAAGCAAGCTGCTTGATCACCGAGACGTTGGCCGGCCCTTCCTTGCCCTCGGCCGTGATGATCGCCTCGCCGCCGAAGAGCGGCAGATCGGCGCGGTAGGAGCCGTCCTCCATGACGTTGTAGGTCATCTTGAGGCCGTACTTCAGCCCGAGCTGGTAGTCGTCGTCGCCGTGGCTCGGCGCGGTGTGGACGAAGCCGGTGCCCGCGTCGTCGGTGACATGATCGCCGGGCAGCATCGGGACGTCGTAATCCCATTCGCCACTGGCTCCTTCGACGCCGTGCAGCGGATGGGCGAGCGTCAGCGCGCCAAGCTCCTCGGCGCTCACGTCGCGGAGCTTTTTGGATTCCTCGACCCGCGCGGCGGTGAAGACCGAAGCGGCGAGGTTATCCGCGAGGATGACCGTTTCACCGGGCCTGGCCGAGGCGTTCTCGCCGACCGCGACAACCTCGTAGAGCCCGTAGGCGATCTCGGGGTTGAAGGCGACGGCGCGGTTCTGCGGGATCGTCCACGGGGTCGTGGTCCAGATCACGACGGTTGCGGCTTTGAGTTGATCAATTTTCGTAAAGGCTCCCGCGGGACCACGCAGATCAGCGCCATCACCTGCCACACCAGTCGAACGCACATCCGTCACAACGAACCGAACCCAGATCGTGTGGCTGGTATGGTCGTGATACTCGACCTCGGCCTCGGCGAGCGCGGTCTTCTCGACCGGTGACCACATCACGGGTTTGGAGCCCTGATAGAGCGAGCCGTTCATCAGGAACTTCAGGAACTCCTCGGCGATCACCGCCTCGGCGTGGTAGTCCATCGTGAGGTAAGGATCGGCCCAGTTGCCGGTCACGCCCAGCCGCTTGAACTCCTCGCGCTGGACGTCGATCCAGCCTTCGGCGAACTTGCGGCATTCCTGGCGGAAGGCCACCACGTCCACGTCGTCCTTGTTCAGCCCCTTCTTGCGGTACTGCTCCTCGATCTTCCATTCGATCGGCAGGCCGTGGCAGTCCCAGCCGGGAACGTAGCGCGCGTCCTTGCCCATCATCTGCTGTGAGCGCACCACCATGTCCTTCAGGACCTTGTTCAGCGCGTGGCCGATATGGAGGTGGCCGTTGGCGTAGGGCGGGCCGTCATGCAGCGTGAAGGGCACCCGGCCCTGCTTCTCGCGCAGCCGGTCGTAGACGCCGATCCGCTCCCACCGGGCGAGCCAGTCCGGCTCGCGCTGCGGCAGGCCTGCGCGCATCGGGAAATCGGTCTCGGGCAGGAAGACGGTGCTGCGGTAATCGGGGTGCATATCGGTCTTATCGGCGCACATCGGGGTGTCCTTCTGGTCGGTCTGTCGCGGTCTATGGGGCGGTGCGAAGTCTCGGACACCTTTGCCCGGCGTCTCTTGTTCAGAGCGCCGGGTTCGTAATTCGTATGCCGTGCTGCAGACACATCATGGCCCGTGCTATAATTCCCATGTGCTCCGAGGTAAAGGAGGTGTCGCATGGCCCCTTACGAACCGACTGCCGTCGTGGCGAGCCTGAACGAGATCCGCTCGGTCATCCCCGACGAATTCGCCTCGCAGACCGGCAAGATCATCGACCGGATCGACCCCATCGTGCGGGTCTGGATCGAACGCTCGCCCTTCGTGACGATCGGCACCCACGACCGGGAGGGCCGCGTCGATGTCGCCCCGAAGGGCGATCCGGCGGGCTTCGTCAAGGTGGTGGACGACTGGACGCTGGCGATCCCCGACCGGCCGGGCAACCACCGCTTCGACACCTTCGCCAACATCCTCGAGACCGGACGCATCGGGCTGATGTTCATGGTGCCGAACCGCAACGAGGTGGTGCGCGTCAACGGTTCCGCCCGCGTTGTCCGCGACCGCGCGCTTCGCGAGACGATGGCGATCAATGGCCGGGTGCCGGAATTCGCGATCCTCGTGCGGGTGGAGGAGGCTTTCTACCATTGCGGCAAGTCGGTGATCCGCTCGCGTCTCTGGCAGCCGGATCAGGCGGCGCCGACCGACGGGCTGCCGACCTATGCGCAGGCGCTCATCGAACATGCGAAGCTCGAACGGACGCTCGAAGACGTGGAGCAGTCGATGAAGGACAACGAGGAGAAGCGGCTCTACGACGAGTGACGGCGGCAAAGCGGCGCATTGCGGGGAGCGTCGGAAGCGGGCAGGATCGCGCCGAAAGGAACCGCAATGCCCGCCATCCCCCCGCGCTTTTCCGTGACCCCCGAGGAGATCGACCGCGTAGTCGCGACATTCTATGCCAGCGTCCGGGAGCATCCCGGCCTCGGCCCGGTCTTCGCGGCGCATGTCAAGGATTGGCCCGCGCACGAGGTGAAGATCGCCGCCTTCTGGCGCAACGCGATCCTCTACGAGCGCGGCTACGATGGCAACCCGATGGCGGTCCACCAGGAGGCCGGCAACGTCCGGCCCGGCATGTTCGACCCCTGGCTCGGGCTCTTCGACTCCGTGCTCCGGCACGAACTCGCGCCCGAGACCGCCGCGCAATGGTCCGCGCTCGCCCATCGCATCGGGCGCGGGCTGCGCTACGGGCTGGTGGAGGCCGCAACCCTGCCCGGCGGCATCCCTAAACTGGTCTGAACGCGGTCAGTCCCCGCGCAGGCAATGGCGCGGCGCGCCGGTCGTGACCGCGCCGCAGGCGGCGCAGCGATAGCGGTCCGCTCCGAGCGCGCGGTCGAGCCGCCAGCGGCAGGCGCGTGTCAGCGTCTTGCCCCGGCGCGCGAGCCAGAGATAGGTGAAGACGCCGAGGAGCAGGATCAGAAGCAGGATCGGCATGCCCTGCCCTAGCACGCGCCGCGCGGAGATGTAATATCCGCCGGTCCCATGCCGGAGAACCCCATGCCGAAACCGTCCGCGCCGGTCGCCACCATCGATGTCCGCATCGCGCGTATCGAGTCGCTGTTCGAGTCGCTCGACCCCTCGCCGTTCCATGACCGCGACCTCGACCCCAAGGCGCTTGACTACATCGTCGGCTGGGCGCGGGAATACCCGTCGGACGCGGCCTTCCGGCTGCGCCTGCACCTGCCGGGGCCGGAGGCGGCCCGCGCCGGCGCCGGCGATGTCGCGGCGGCGATCCGCGCCAACTTCACCTACTGGGCGGACTCGGAGGCGCGTGACCGCCGCGAACAGTTCCGCATGGGGCGCCGCTACCTCGCGATCGGCCTCTCGGTGCTCGCGCTCTGCCTGCTGATCCGCGAGTCGCTGCCGGCGCTGATCGGCGCCTCGCCGCTCACGCAGTTTCTCGGGGAGGGCCTCGCGATCCTCGGCTGGGTCTCGAACTGGCGGCCGCTCGAGACGCTGCTCTACGACTGGTGGCCGATCCACCGGCGGCTGACGCTCTACCGGCGGCTGGCAAAGTCGGAGGTCGAGATCGTTCCCGCCGAGGCTGGCTAGCGGCCGGTCCGGTTGCGCCGTCCCTTGCGGAAGGCGCGGATGTCGAGCCAGACGACGCCGATCCCGAGCGGGATCATCCAGAAGCCGAGCACCGGCAGGAAGCCGAGAAAGCCGCCCACGATCAGGAGCAGCCCGAGCACCGTCCGCAGCCCCGGTGGCACCTTGCGGTTGACGCGCGCGAGGAAGCGCCGGCTGCGTTTCGCAAGCGCCTTGATCTTCGCTCGGTCGATGAGGGCCATGGGCGCGGTTTCCGGCGGCTGAAGGGGCGGAGCGACATCTGCCATATAGACCGGGAATGACTCCGCGTTAAGGGGCGCCGATCCGCGCTGGTGCATTGACCCGTGGCGCGCCCACGTTCACACTTTCCCGAAGGTCAATCACCCCCGGGGGGGGGCCTCCATGACTCTGCGTTCTGGCCTGCGACTCCTCGCCGCCGCGCTCTGCGCCGCAACGTTCGCGACTGCCGCGACAGCCCAGGATCTGTCCGGCTGGGGTGATGTCCGGGGCTTCCTGATCCAGACCCTCGCACCCGGACAAGAAATCGCGGCCTTCGCCTGGCTTCCCGACAATCCCGATCCTGCACTCGCGCGAGAGGCGATCGGCGTCGTCTATCCGGAGATCGTCGGATCGGCGGGCAATGTGGACATCAGGGTGGCGTACTACGCGCGCGGTGACGCCGGCTTCTCCATGAACCGCACGGTCAGCAACGTCTTTGGCATGGAGCCGCGAAACGCGCAGTTCCTGCCGGACCGGATCGAGGTCACGACGACCGTCCTCGGCCCCAATGACCCGCGCTGCTGTCCGTCGCTCGCGCGGGTCTGGTCGATCTCGCGCACCGACTGGAGCGCCCATCCGCTGAACTAGGCCGGGCGGCCCCGCTCAGACCACGCGTTCGACCATCAGCCGCTTGATCTCGGCGATGGCCTTGGCGGGGTTGAGACCCTTCGGGCAGGTCTTGGCGCAGTTCATGATCGTGTGGCAGCGGTAGAGCTTGAATGGATCCTCGAGCTGGTCGAGCCGCTCGCCGGTGGCCTCGTCGCGGCTGTCGATGATCCAGCGGTAGGCGTGCAGGAGCGCGGCCGGGCCGAGGTAGCGGTCGCCGTTCCACCAGTAGCTCGGGCACGAGGTCGAGCAGGAGGCGCACATCACGCATTCGTAGAGCCCGTCGAGCTTCTTGCGGTCCTCGATCGACTGGCGCCACTCCTTCGCAGGCCGGTTGGTCTTGGTCTCGAGCCAGGGCATGATCGAGGCGTGCTGGGCGTAGAAATGCGTCAGATCCGGGATCAGGTCCTTCACCACCGGCATGTGCGGCAGGGGATAGATCTTCACGTCGCCGGTGATCTCGTCGAGCCCGTAGATGCAGGCGAGCGTGTTGATCCCGTCGATGTTCATCGCGCAGGAGCCGCAGATGCCTTCCCGGCAGGAGCGACGGAAGGTCAGCGTCGGGTCGATCTCGTTCTTGATCTTGATCAGTGCGTCCAGAACCATCGGCCCGCACTTGTCCATGTCGAGGAAATAGGTGTCGACACGCGGGTTCTCACCGGTATCGGGATCCCAGCGGTAGATCTGGAACTTGCGGACATTGGTCGCGCCGGCAGGCTTCGGCCAGGTCTTGCCGACCCGCATCTTCGAGTTCTTCGGAAGGGTGAACTGGACCATGGGCTATCCCCTTTGCTCGCGGGTCTGGGCGCGTGTCATTCGGTGGCCGCCGCCGGCAGGGCGGCGATGCAGGCCGCCGCCTTCGGGCGGTCGGCATAGGACAGGATCAGCGCGCGGTTCTCGGCCGAGACCGCCTTGTAGTTGTCGGCGAGGCCGAGCTGCACGCTTTCGGGCAGTGTCATCGCCTTCAGCACGCAACCGCCAGCTTCGGCGGGCAGGTCGGGCCGTTCGGCAGACAGCACCTTGTCGATCGCCAGCCGCGATTCCTTGCGCGTCGCGTCGGCGGTGATGACCGCGACACAGCCGGGCAGCAGGCCGACGGCGGCAAGGGCGACAGGGATCCGCATCAGTCGGTCCTCAGTGAAGCGCCGATCGTGGAACCGTCCTTGAGGAACAGGAGCGCGCGCTGCTGCTCGGCGAGCGTCAGCGAGTTCCACCGTTCGGCATCGCCGGGCAGGAGCGGGTATTCGACCGGCAGCGGCAGCTTGCCCTTGGCGGGCTTCGGCGCCGCGGCGCGCGTCGGCACCACGTCGGCAGCGTAGGTGGCCGTGCCGGTGCCGCCTTCGAGATAGGAGCCGCGATAGCCCGCGCCGCCGGTCATCGCGGCCGCGCCGCGCTGGCGCGGCGTATAGGCGAGATCGGTCGTCGGCGCCCCCGGCGCGGCCGCGGCGGGCGGCGTGCCGTAGGTATAGGTCCGCACCGTCATGCCGCCGCCGCTCTGGACGGCGTTATACTCCCGGATCGGGGTCGAGGCCGACGCGGCAGACGCACCGTCCAGCGCCGAGGCGGACGTAGCGATTGGCGCCCCCAGCGCCGCCGCGCGGCGTTGAATGCAGGCGTTCACCGCCGCGGCCCCTTCCGCGGTGCCACCTTCGGCCGGCGTCACCGTCGGCGCCGAAACGCCACCGGGATAGGTATAGGCGCCGGGCGGGTTGACCTCGAACAAACACGAGGTTGCAATATCCGCCTTCGGCGAGCCGCATGCGGTCAGCGCCACGGTCGCCCCGAGGATTATGAACGCGACTCGACTGTCTCTGCGCATCAATAGACCCTCGCCTTCGGCGCGATCTTCTTGAGGTCGATCCCGCCCTCCTTCTCGGTCGTCAGCGGGTCGAGATGCACCGGCCGGGTCGAGAGCGTGACCCTGGCGCCGTCGACATGGGCCAGCGAATGCACCCGCCAGGTCGCGTCGTCGCGCTTGGGGTAGTCCTCGTGCGCATGCGCGCCGCGGCTTTCCTTGCGCGCCTCGGCGGCGACGATGGTCGCAAGCGCGTTCGGCATCAGGTTCGCCAGTTCCAGCGTCTCCATCAGGTCGGAGTTCCAGACCAGCGAGCGGTCGGTGACGGCAAGGTCGTCCATCTTGGCGGCGACCTTCTTCATCTTCTCGACCCCTTCGGCGAGCGTCTTGTCGGTGCGGAAGACCGCGGCATCGGCCTGCATGGTCTTCTGCATCTCGAGGCGCAACTCGGCCGTCGGCACGGCGCCCTTGGCGTTGCGGAAGCCGTCGAAGCGCGAAAGCGCCTTGTCGACCTCGGCCCTGTTGACGGGCTGGCTGCGCTCCCTCGGGTCCACCACCTCGCCCGCGCGGATAGCCGCGGCGCGGCCGAACACCACGAGGTCGATGAGCGAGTTCGACCCGAGCCGGTTGGCGCCGTGCACCGAGGCGCAGCCGGCCTCGCCCACCGCCATCAGGCCGGGGAAGACCGCGTCGGGGCTGTCCTTCGTGGGGTTCAGCACCTCGCCCCAGTAGTTCGTCGGGATGCCGCCCATGTTGTAATGCACCGTCGGCAGGACCGGGATCGGCTCCTTGGTCACGTCGACGCCGGCGAAGATCTTCGCCGATTCCGAGATGCCGGGCAGCCGCTCGTGCAAAGTCTCGGGCGGCAGGTGATTGAGGTGGAGGTGGATGTGGTCGCCCTCGGCACCCACACCCCTGCCCTCGCGGATCTCGACCGTCATGCAGCGCGAGACCACGTCGCGGCTGGCCAGATCCTTGTAGGTCGGCGCGTAGCGTTCCATGAACCGCTCGCCCTCGGAGTTGGTCAGATACCCGCCCTCGCCGCGCGCGCCTTCCGTGATCAGGCAACCCGATCCGTAGATGCCGGTCGGGTGGAACTGCACGAACTCCATGTCCTGCAAGGGCAGGCCCGCCCGCGCCACCATGCCGCCGCCGTCGCCGGTGCAGGTATGGGCGCTCGTCGCGCTGAAATAGGCGCGGCCGTAGCCGCCGGTCGCGAGCACCGTCATCTTCGAGTTGAAGACATGGATCGTGCCGTCATCGAGCTTCCACGCCACGACCCCGGTGCAGCGACCGTCGGTGACGATGAGGTCGAGCGCGAAATACTCGATGAAGAACTCGGCGTTGTTCTTGAGGGACTGACCATAGAGCGTGTGCAGGATCGCGTGGCCGGTGCGGTCGGCGGCGGCGCAGGTGCGCTGCACCGGGGGGCCCTCGCCGAACTCGGTCGTGTGGCCACCGAAGGGGCGCTGGTAGATCTTGCCCTCCTCGGTGCGGCTGAACGGCACGCCGTAATGCTCAAGCTCGTAGACGGCCTTCGGCGCCTCGCGGGCGAGGTATTCCATCGCATCGGTATCGCCGAGCCAGTCCGACCCCTTCACGGTGTCGTACATGTGCCACTGCCAGCTGTCCGGCCCCATGTTGCCCAAGGAGGCCGCGATGCCGCCCTGCGCCGCGACCGTGTGCGAGCGGGTCGGGAAGACCTTGGTCACGCAGGCGGTCCTGAGCCCCTGCTCGGCCATGCCGAGCGTGGCCCGGAGCCCGGCGCCGCCGGCGCCGATCACGACCACGTCGTATTCGTGAACTTCGTACGGATAAGCTGTCATCTTGTCAGTCCCTCAGAGCGCGAGCCGGATCAGCGCGTAAAGCCCGGTGGCCATCAGGCCGTAGGAGAAGCAGGTTACCGCGATGATCGAGAGCTTGCGGACGATCCCGTGGGTGTAGTCCTCGATCGCGATCTGGGCGCCGTTCTTGAAGTGGTAAAGGCCGATCAGGATCGTCAGCCCCGCGACGATCGCCGGGAAGGGCCGGCTGTAATAGGCGACGACCTCCTCATGGGGCGCGCCGAGGATGCCGCCAAAGGTGAAGATGAAGAGCGGCACGAGGATCGCCAGCCCGACGGCCGAGACCATCATGTGCCAGTGATGCAGCGTGCCGGACTTGGCCGAGCCGAGGCCCTCTGCGCGCTTGCGGTCAGTGAGGTAACGCATGGTCCTGCTCCCTCAGAGGATGATGACGGTGAGAAGGGTCAGCACGACCGATCCGATGATGCAGCCCCAGCCGAGCTTCTCGGCGGTCGGAATGTCGAGGCCGCGGCCGCTGTCGTAGTAAAGATGCCGGAGCCCGGCGAGGAAGTGGTACCAGATCGCCCAGATGGAGCCGAGGAAGACCAGCTTGCCGAGCCATGATCTCAAGACCGCGTCGGCCACGGCGAAATAGCTCTCGCTCGTCGCCGCCGCCAGGAGCCACCAGACGATCAGGGCCGCCGCCACGACCAGCGCGTTGCCGCTGATCCGGGTCAGGATCGAGGTGAGCATCGGCACCTGCCAGCGATAGATCTGGAGATGCGGCGACAGCGGACGGTTGCCCCGGTTGACGTCGGCCATGGTCGGTCCCTCTCTTGCCTCAGCCTCGCGGCAGCGCAGAAACGCCGGCGGGCATCGAGTACTTCATGACCGCAAATCCCGCTCATGTCACGTCGCTTATGGCGCAAAAACGACGAATCCTCACGCGTTAGCGATAAAGATCGAATTTGTGATCACATAAAAAAATCTTGTGATCACCAATTTGCCGAAATCACGGTTCCCTGCAGCATTAACCCGATCGGCGACCGGCGGAATTCGCTTGGAGCGATCTTGGACGGTCTTTCCGCGAACACCGCCGTGAACGATGCGAAGCCGACGCGCCTGCGTCCCCGCCGGAGTTCCAGAGCGCGGCTTGAATCGCGTTGCCGCGTCGAGTGCGCATCGCGGTGACACCCCGTCGCCGCGCTGCCGCCGCCCGGTAACCCCATCATCGGGACCCGGCAAGCACGGCCGAGATCGCGACTGCCGGAACGCGCCCCGGCAGATAGCGCTCACCGCGATCAATCACGCACACCGGCTGCACAACATTGGAAACCAGGGATCAATGGCGTGATCGTCCGGCCGGCAAAGGTCTCGCGCGGGCATGCTGATCACGGGGGCCACGCCAAGCACCGTGGTGACGGTTGAGACCGACCGCACCACTTCGCCGGACCGCATCGACGACCGCGTCGCCGTCACCTGGAACCTAGGCGTTCGCGATCAGTTTGGTGTTTTTTACCAACCACTCTCGAAAGTCCGTCTTGAATGGATTCGGGAATGCCTTCTGCAGGTCGGCACGATCGCGGAACAGCTCGCGCGCCGATTTGGGAATTGGTGATCCGTCACGGAATATGCCGTAGTACCACCACCCCTTTGGGATCAGTTGATCTGTGAAACGTTCGACTTCGCGCCGATACCAGGCCCAGACTTCGTGAACCTCGAAATTGTCCTTTGCGTAGCGCTCGGTCATCGTGTCGCCGACAGGACCGAGCTTGGTGAAGTGGTAGAACCGCAGCGGCACGCCGTTGACCAGGATCGATCCGTCCGCCGGGATCGTGACCCTCCGGTGGCTGAGATTCCAGCTGGCAACATTGTAACCCGGATCGCGCAGCACCTTGACGCTATCGAAATAGCAGGGGATCAGGTTGCACCACTTCTGATCGACGAAGACCCCGATATCCAGCCGATCGACGCACCACGTGTGTAGCCGCGCAGTCCACCATTCGGCAAACGCGCGCGCTTCGGCATCGTTACGAACAGCCAGGAAACCGAGGTTGTAGGTGCCATAGTGCAGCGAGGTGATCTCGTTGTCGCGCACGGCCATTTCTTCGGTGTCGGGAGTGGTTTGGTGAGGGGTCAGCACGATCGACCAGTCATCCAGAAGATCCACGACCGGCTGCATCGGGCCGAATACCGCGATGTCAGGGTCGAAATAGACGATCTTCTCCGCGTCCGGTTGCTCCATGATATGCAGAAGCGCGCGCCCCTTGACCGCCGTGCATGCCTCGACGATGTCGTGACGAAACAGCCAGGGCTCGGTGATATCGCCGAACAGCTCGTCGGCGGTAACGACCCGGTCGAAATCTTCGTCGGCGGCGTTGAACCGGAAGCCCGGGGGTGGATGGTCCGTGATCACAGCCCAGATCACCCAATCGGGGTGCTGCCTGCGCAGCGAACTGGCAAGCACACGGGCACGATTCAGGTAGCTGAACGAAAAGCTTGTATAGGCGTGGACTTTCATGCCGCGGTCATTCTTTGAAGAGTTGGTATCGCCATATCGCTGTATCGGGCGTGCAAGGTCTCGGCTCGCCGCTGCTCGCGGACTCGCAGCGCCAGGTCGCGGCATTCGGAACTGTTGAGCCACTCCGACACGGCGTCTGCAGAGTCCATGACCACACCGCGGCCCGTGGCTTGCACCAACGCCGCGACATTACCCGAGCGCACGTCCGTCACAACGAAGGCATGGCTCGCCAGCGCCTCGGCGGCGGTCAACGAAAAGGTCTCAGGCCAACCTGCGAAATGAAGAACGAAATCGATGCCGGCTGCGGTCAGCGCGCGGGTCATCGCATCGGGCGCTTCGGACGACGCCGCGACGTAATGCCTGGCGATATCCAGCTTGACCTCATGACGCCCGAAATAGTGGAACTCGATTTCCGTGCTGGCGGAATGATCCGCGACCAGCCGTTCGAATTCGAGCCAGCCCTTGTGGGCGACCGGCGCCCCAACGAACGCAACCCTGATCGGCGCGGCATCCGCACGACCGAGGCTTGGCAACGGCTTTGGCCGAGCCACCGCGTCAAGAGTGATGTGCGGTTGCACGACCACGTCGTGCAGCCTGTAATCGCAGGCTCTGGTCCAGACATCCGCGGCGACCTGAGACGGCGCCAGCGCCGTCACGGCAATCCGGTCGAAGAACTCTCTGAGGCGCTGCATATGCGCGGCGCGGGAAGCGCCAAAGACGCAGATTCCACACGCCGGCGATCCGACGCCGGGCGCGCCGCAATAGCTGATGGTGTTGCGCATCAACGTGTAGCTCTGGCAGGCGGCGAAGAAGTCGTGGAGCCAGAAACAGCAGCGGCTGTCTCCGCCTGCCTCGATCAGCCGCGCGACCGCCTCGGGAGCGTGGCCAAGCAGGTGATGGACGACGAACCGGAAGCTTTTCCCCAGAACCGTCAGGCTTTCTACCGCCGCCATTATGTCGGCATACCGTGCCACCCCGATCACGGAACCGTCCAGCGTCAGGCGGAACACGGCCGTGTCGGTCTCGCTTTCCGGCAGCAGCGCTGTGCAAGTGCGCACCGGGTGAATGTTCAGATAAGCCATGCCGGCGGTCGCGGTGCGGGCGGCCTCGATCTGAATGCAGATCTGCGTACCGCCGGTAACTTTCAGGTAGTTGTCGTGCGACACGCTCACGACAACCTGTTTGCTTGCCTGCGCGAGTGCGAAGGTAATCGCTTCCGCCTCGAGCACCGCTTCGAGGATCTCGGGCAGCGGCGCCAGTACGGACTGTCCGATCCGGGACGAAATCGCGCGCAGGACCTCGACCTGCTTGCTGCTGGTCCGAGCTAGCGGTTTTGGCGCCGGTTTTGGCGGCGGAGCGTCGAAGATGGTCTTGAGCTGCGTGATCCGCGCCTGAACCAGATTCGGCATATCGGCGGACCGGAGCAGACTGCGCGTGGCGCGGCGGTGGCGGGCATTCAGCCAGAAGTAAAGGGAAAACGGGAACTTCCGAGCCCGGTTGGCAAGCCGCAATGCCGCGGCATGCTGCACGCCCCACTGTTCATGCAGCTTGTGCAACTCGTCCAGCCTCGCCTGCGCGATGCCAAAACGCCGCGAACAGTCGGCTTCGGCGCGGCGGGCGACATCCCGGCTCTCGGCGGCCGCTGCCTCGGCGCGATTGACTGCAACCCGGCTCTCAGCAGCCACCGTTATTGCGCGGTCGGCAACCTCCCGACTCTCCGCAGCCTCAGCCCTGGCACGGTCGGCAGCTTCCCGGCTCTCGGCAACCTCGGCCCGAGCGCGATCGGCAGCTTCCCGGTTCTCCGCAGCCTCGGCCCGAGCGCGGTCGGCAACCTCCCGACTCTCCGCAGCCTCAGCCCTGGCACGCTCGGCAGCTTCCCGGCTCTCGGCAACCTCAGCCTCGGTGCGCTCCGAATCGCACGATGCCGGAGGCACCCGCAACCGGCGCGCCGCGATCTGCTGTCGAAGCGTTTCGCGGCTGTATTGGGGTTGCTGCAGCAGCAGCAGCACCAGATCATCGGCCGTTTCGATGAGTGGTAGGGCAAGTGCGTCGATCCGTTCTGAGAACCTCGCCGCATTTTCGGAGGGCAGGAACAACAGGCCGCATTCCGTCCCGCCGGCGAAAATGTCGAGTGCCGAGTGATTGAAGTTGGCGGGCGTGAACGCGGGAGTATTGAGTCCGCAGCAGAAATAGCCCTGCCCCTGCATGTGGCGCAGCAGATCGAGGCCGCGACCGACATCAAGCACTTCACTAAACACGACCGGCCTGTGATCGGCCAGAATTCGGGCCGCCCCCTTGAGGGCCGGGAGTTCGCCCCCCTCAAGGTCGAGCTTTATGAAGTGCACCGCGCCGTCAATTTCATCGTCGAGCCGCACGAGTTCGACCGGGCCGTCTTCCGCATCCGCCGCCAGCCGGATGCCGCCCGCATTCCCGCACTGCGGTTCAATCAAGCGCCCGCGCCCCGTCATTTCGGCGAGACCACGAGCCCGAACGTCGATGTTCCGCACAGCGGAAAGTGCAGCATTCCGTTCCAACACTGACCGGTTCTCGGCCGATGGCTCGAAACAGATCACCCGTCCGCGTACGCCAACTCTTTCCGAAAACGCCCGCGCGTGTGTTCCAAAACAAGCTCCGCCGTCGACGACGGTTTCGCCGTAAGCCATAAAATGGAAAAGTATTTCCAGCTCGGCTTGCGCCCATTCCCCGTACTCACGCAGGGAGTTTCCGATTATGTCTGAGCTGCCGGGGATGCAAAAAGGACCATACCGCGTCTCGATTTCGACGGACGGATGTCGTCCTTCAACAAGAGTAGAGTTCTGACTGTTAACATCCAAGATAGTCATACCTGTCCATCCAGCTTTCCTGACACAACAAACACGGCGATAATCCAACCACCGGAGGGATAATTGATTCCGCGCAAGGCAAAACACCCGCCCCAGATTGTGGCGGTTATCACGGGTGATTCGATCTATACCTGAACTGTCAGAGATCAGATCGCCTTCTAGTTAGCCGCGTGGGGGCGGTCAAGCACCCCGCGGCACAAATCGGTTCTTGACCGGGATTCTCCCTCCCCGGAAAAGATTTGCCCGTCTCGAGGCGGGTTGGGAAATGCGCGCCGGACCTTGCGCGGCAGGCCCCTGTTGGCGGCGTCCACATCGTCTGCCGCGGGGCGGCCGCGGCCAGGGTTGTTCGCAGGATCCTGACCCTGAGAACCGATCCGGGCGGGGTGCGAGTATCCCTGCACATTTCCAAAAGGAACGGAGTGTCCAGATGCCGAAGGAACGATTTACGGACGCGCAGATCACATTTGCGCTCAGGCAGGCGAAGGCACAAACGAGCGGCGGCAATATCTTCCCGAAGGTGGGCGCGGCGGTCGCAATTTTCAGGCGCCGCAAGAAAGTCCAGGTCGAAATGGGCGGCAAGCCATAGTCTGCCACCGACGCAGTGGATGGGCGTTGATGGTGTAACCGCCCATTCGGCGGAATCCATTTGCCAAGGCGGGACCGCAACGATCCAATTTGGGAGGCCATCGAGTTGGAGATTACCCCGTCGGACCGGACTTGGCGAAGAATGTGGTCCGGGCGCACGGGGCAGGTATGGATGGGCGGTTGTTTAAAGGGTTTCCCAGACGTCCCGACCGGTCTTGTCGAGACGATCGAGCGAGCAGAAGAGCGACAGCGTCAGCGTGGCTTCCCAACTTTCTCCGCCGACCCGCGCGATCCGACCATCCGCCATCTCTTCAGCGACCACGCTTTCCGGAAGCCAGGAAAGGCCGCTGCCCGACAGCGTTCGGCGTTTGATGGCTTCGGTGAGTGCGTCCATGTAGCGAAGGGCGAGCGGCGCTTCTCGGCGTCCGATCGTCTGGTCGACCACGGCGCCAAGGAAGCTGCTGGGATCGTATCCGAGATAGGGTATCGGCGCGACGTTCGCGGCATCCAGATTCCAGCCGTGCCGGCTTGCGGCCTCGGCCTGGGCTACCGGGAACATCTTTTCGGTGCCGATGTCTTTTCGCGTGAACTGCGCCTCGTCGAAGATCGGCTGAACGTCCTGGTGGCTATAGCAGAGCAGGAAGTCGCAAGTGCCGTCTGACAGCATCTGACAGCAGGTCCGCAGATTGTCGGAATACACGCGGACACGCAGATTCGGAATGTCCTGCTCCATCTGGCCGATGCGCCGGGAGAGGTAGTTCACGGAGATCGTGTGCAGCACCGCGAAACGCTGAAACGCGGTGACGCCCCGCTCCTGCGCTCGGAGCGTCTGGCGCATATCGGTGAGTTCCGCGATGGCGTTCCGCGCGACGGGCAGGAATTGCTGTCCTGCCTCCGAAAGCTGGACGGGATAGGTCGATCGCTTGATCAGCGGGACGCCGATCCAATTCTCCAGCGCCTTGATACGGCGGCTGAAGGCGGGCTGGGTGATGTTCCGCTCCTCTGCCGCACGCGTGAAGTTCAACGTCCGCGCCAGACAGGCAAAATCCTGCAACCAATTCAGGTCCATCGCCTCCTCCTCGACAGCGCCATGCTACACGGCTCCGAGCGTCATGCAATTTCGGCATGATTGGATGACATGTTTGAATTGGCGCGGTTCGCCTTCACTTGCTTAGACTTGCCTACCGGCTGCGCCCGGCGCAGCCCGCAAAGGCTGACGGCACAAAAGACCGTCGAAGAGCCTTCTCAACCGGGAGATGATCATGACATCGAAGCTCACCTGCACTACCGCCTTCGCCATTGTTACGATGGCCGCGTTTCCTGCCGTTGCAGAGACCACGGTGCGTCTCAGTACTTATGTGAACGAAGCCGACATCCGCTACGAAGGATTTGTGCATTTCGCTGATCTGGTCGCCGAAAAGACCGGGGGCAGCGTCAAGGTAGAGGTGTTCCCGTCCTCGACGCTCCATGGCTGGTCCGAGGGGGTAGACTCACTTCAGGGCGGCGTCTCGGATATCTCGTGGATCAATGCAGACAATCGCCTGCCGTGCTATGCTGTGACGTCACTCTACCCGGCGCTCGTGGATCTGTCCGAACAGCCGAAACTCGACGCCGACTACGCCAACCTCATCCGTAACGAGGCGGCACAGCAGGGGCTCGTGCCGCTTATCAACTCGAACTATTCCTACGATCAGGAGTGGTGGTTCGAGGAACCAATGGGCGACATCGGCAAGCTGGACGGCAAGCTTGTTCGCTCGATCGGCCCGCTCGTGTCGATGATGATCGAAACCTGGGGCGGCGAACCGGTGTTCGTGGCACCGAAGGAAGTGTTCCAGTCCGCCGAGCGCGGCGTCGTCGACGGGATCAACATGGGCGTCGCCACCTATTCGTCCTGGAAGCTTTGGGACGTCATGCCCCACATGGTCAATGCGAACCTGTTCTACGGCAACATTATCTACATGATGAACAAGGACAAGTTCGACGCGCTCACGGCCGAAGAGCAGGCCGCGGTCTCCGAGGCCGCCGCCGAGACCGAAGTCTGGCTTCAGCCGAAATATGAAGGTTGGGTGGACGAGCAGGTTGCAGCCGCGGTTGCAGCGGGCGGGACGGAAGAGAACCTGTCGGCCGAGGCCAGCAGTGCGTTGATCGCAAGCGTAAAGGACAAGTGGGATGTAACCGTTGATGAGGCCTGCGGCGCCGAACTGGCCGGCCAAGTTCGCGAGCTTCTGGCAAGCCACGCTCCCTGACGGTGCGACCACCCGGCGGCCCCGCGTCTCATCCGGGGCCGCCACGCGTGTTCCGGCAAAGCGAGGCAAGTTATGACTGAGGGATTGGACCATCTGATCCGAAGAATCGAGCGGATCGTCGTCTGGGCCGCCGCCGCCGGCGGGATCATCGTGCTGATCCAGATGCTCTGGATCTCCTACGGGGTCTTTACGCGTTACGGTTTGGGCAAACCCGACCGGCTGGTGACGGAGGCAACCGCGCTGCTGCTTTTCCCCGTCGCTTTCGCAGGTCTCGCTTTCTCGCTCCGCGAGGATGCAATGCCGAAGGTGACGATGCTCGTCGATCACTTTTCGATGCGGGTGCAGCACGTCTTCGCCATCATAAACCACGCGATCATGCTGGGTGTCGGCGTGTTCCTGGCCTATGCGGGCGTCAGCGCAACGATCCGATCCTTCAACTCGGGCGTCGCATCGGAAATCCTGCACTGGCCGCGCTGGTGGTTCTGGGCGCCGGGCGCGGTGGCGCTTCTGCTGTTCGCGTTTTATGTTGCGCTCAGGCTGTTCCGCCTGGTTCTGACGCTCGCCTCGGAAGGAGACGCCTGATGGAGTGGTATTCCGTCGGTCTCGGGCTGTTGATCCTGCTGATGATCTTCATCGTTATCGGCCTGCCCATCCCCTTCGCGCTCGCCGCCGCGTCTCTGCCGTTTCTCTGGGACATCCAGGGATGGTCGACTTCTGTCGTCTCGACCGAGCTGAAGCTCTGGGGGGTCTGGATCGACTACATCCTTCTCGCGGTGCCCTTGTTCGTCTTCCTCGGTGAACTCATAGGCAAATCGAACATCGGACCGAACCTCTACCAGTTCCTGCATCAGGGCGTGCGGCTCAAGGGGTCGGCCGCCTACGGCTCCATCGGTGCAAGCGCGGGTTTCGGCGCGGTCTGCGGGTCATCTATGGTCGGCGCACTGACCATCGGCGGCGTGGCACTGCCCGAGATGCTGCGTCTCGGTTATGGCAAGCGGCTTTCTTCCGGCGTTCTTGCCGCGGGCGGAACCCTGTCAGTTCTCATCCCGCCCAGCCTGATCCTGCTGTTTTACGGCATCGTCACGGATCAGAGCATTGGCGACCTGTTCATCGCAGGGGTCATTCCGGGCATCATCCTGGTCAGCGGCTTCGTCATCGTTGTGCTGATCTGGGGCAGGCTCCGGCCCGACGATATTCCGTCAAGCGAAGACGCGGCGAAAATGCCGCTGACGATGATCCTCGGCACCGTTGGCCCCGTGGCCCTTATCGGTCTCGTTATCACCGTGGCCATCTATGCCGGCATCGCGACGCCGACCGAGGCCGCGGCGGTGGCGGCGCTATTGACGGTGATCATGGCCTTTGGCGTCGGCGGGCTGACGTGGCAAGGATTCAAGGACGCACTTTTCGCCACTATGCGGACGATGGGATATCTCGGGCTCCTGCTATCGGCTGGCGTGCTCTTCGGCTTCGTCCTCACGTACTATCGGGTGCCGCAGCAGTTCACCGAGCTGTTCCTGTCCTTCGACCTGTCACCCTATACGGTGCTGGCGATCGTCATCGTCTTCTACATCGTGCTGGGCATGTTCCTCGAGCCGGTCTCGATGACCTTCATCACCCTGCCGACGATCTTTCCGCTGATGGCTGCGGCTGGCTTTGATCTGATCTGGTTCGGCGTGGTCTACACGATCACCATGGAAATTGCGGTGCTGACGCCGCCGGTGGGACTGAACCTCTACGTGATTCAGGCGATCAGTCGGGACAAGGTGAGCATCGGCGACGTCATCATGGGCTGCCTGCCCTTCATCGCGGCGATGGTGTTGCTGATCATGATCCTCATCGTGGCGCCGGACGTTGCGCTCTGGCTCCCGGGCCAGATGCGCTGATGGACGGGCTACCCTACCTCCGCGCCGGTAGCGGGCCTTCCTTCGTGCTGGTGCATGGCTATCTTGGCGGGGCGGAGCAATGGCGTCATGAGCTCGACCATTTCTCGAACCGGTATGACGTGATTGCGCCGAACCTACCCGGGTTCGGCGCAGCAGCCGATCGTCCCGCATGCGACACCATCGCGGGAATGGCCGAGGCGGTATTCGGCTTGCTCGACGAACTGGCGGTCGGCGACTTCATCTTGCTTGGCCATTCCATGGGCGGCATGGTCGTTCAGGAAATGGCGCGCATGCGGCCCCAAAGCGTGTTGCGGCTTATTCTCTATGGGACCGGCCCGCTTGGTTTGATGCCAGACCGGTTTGAGCCCATTGCAACCTCGCGCGAGCGCCTGCTGACCGATGGAGTCGAGGCGACGATCGGGCGGATCGGCGCGACCTGGTTCAAGAGAGGTGCCGAGGCGCGAGGTTACCGGCTCATTACCCAGATCGGCGCTTGCGCCCGCCGCCCGGCCGCCGAGGCTGGGCTAGGCGCGATGGCGGCTTGGGATGGTCGTTCGGCGCTAACAAGCCTTACCATGCCAACACTTGTGGTATGGGGCGACGCCGATCGCTCATATCGCTGGCCGCAGGTCGAGACGCTCTGGACCAATCTTCCTGATGTGCGTCTTTCCGTAATTCCCGGCGCATCACATGCGGCACATCTCGAAAAACCTGCATTGTTTCATTCGCTCATCGAGGATTTTCTCTCCGAACCCGCGACGGCGGAGAACGCAGAAGACCGCTGAAACAGGCCCGCCTCCTGAAAAGTGGTCCCTCCTTGATTATGGCATTCGCGCCGTCGGGCTTCTCGCCGTCTATGGCCCGGGCTTCATGCGACCTTTCAGGCTGGTTTCGGTAGGGCTGCAAAGGCGTTCGGCGCCAAGTTTTCGAGCGCCGCGTGCGGCCGTTGCTCGTTGTCGCATCTACGCCAAGCCTCCAGCTTTTCGGCGGCATCCGCAAGGATCCTGAACAAGTATTGGGCAACGACATACGCAATGCCGAATTCGTCAGGGAGAACTCATTTGCACCCGTACTTACGCTCCGCGCCAAGTGAACTGCCCGCCTAAAACATAGCGGAACACTCCAGCTTCAAACGGTCTGGACTTCGGGGATCAAATCCGCTTGCATTCATTCGGGGCGCGGACGGCCACGATAGAGCGTTCATCAATCGACCACTCATCGTCCGGCATCAGGCCTCGTGCCAAGCTGGTCTCCTTCACTGATGCCAGATTGAAGTACGAGCAGTGCGTTCTTCGAGTCGCTTTTATCAACACGGTCCAAATCGCGTTTCAAGGCGGCTCGCTTTTCACTGTCGCGGGCGGCATCTTCCCGGTGACCACAGATCAGGCAATCAGTTCGTCGCTCGGGATCGGCGTCGACCACGGGGTCGTGATGAGGTCGCCCGGATCGATCTCGTAGAGATACCCGTCCATCACGTGGCTGTTGCCGAAGTCCGCGACGTAGATATGCGTCTCGCCGCTGCCATCGCTGGCCGGTGCAAGCTCGATGTCCTTGACATGAACACGCGTGTCAGTGATCGGATTTCGATAGTCTTTCAGGAGATCCATATCTGCGAGGATGTTCCCATCGCGGTCGACTTTCCAGACGTGATCGCTGAACCCGCCCCCGACGTAGAAGACGTCCTCATTGCTGTCATATGCGAGGGCTTCGACGTCCCAGGAACTCGACAGCACCAGCGTGGAGTATACCTGTGACCCGGTGTAGTCCGTTTCGACGATCTTGTGATCCGTTTCGCCGCTGAGAATGAACAAGCGATCGTTCGCGGCGTCGACCGCCGTATCTTCCGGATCGTTCGCGCCGAGCGCGATCGCGTCGAAGGAATACAGCAGCGTCGTCGGGTCGTTGGGGTCCACGACATAGATCTCGCGCGTGTCGTCGTCGGAGATGAACATCAGCTGGTCCACGGCGTCTATGGCCAGTCCGGTCGGCTCGTCGGTGAATGAACTCGGTGTGTAGCTCTCCTGCAGGAAGCCGGCGCGGGTCAGGCGGAAGATGTCGGTGAAATCGAAATGCGGCTCCTCGTCGATCTCGGAGTCCGAGAGAAGGAAGCTGTCCGTGAACGGGTCATAGGCGAGGCCCGACGGGTCGGGAATGCCATAGGCGGCCATGGAGTATTGCGCGACCACCGATGGCGCCGATCCGCCTCCGGGAACAGCCAGCGCGTCGATCGTGTAGCTGTCGATCAGGGTGCCGCCGCCCGCGACCGACCAGAACTCGAACGTGATGCTGGTCTCGCTGGCTTGGACGAGCATGGTGCCGTAGTCGCCGTTGTAGCGGACCTCGCTGCCGCCGATTGGCGTTGCGAAGCCGGTTATTCCGTGTCCTCCGAGCCCGGTGACGAAGTAGGGAAGCACCTCGCCGTCGCCATTATCGTCGCGTAGGATGCGTTCGTAGGTATGGTCGTGGCCGTTAAGGACCGCTGTCGCGCCCCAATCCTCGAATGGCCACTGCAAGGACGTCGTCGATCCGTGGCTGTCGCCGGAGGAATAGGCCGAATGATGGAAATACACGATCTTGAACGTCGACGTCGAAGCGGCCAGCGCGTTCTGCAACCATTGGCCCTGCACTGAACTGCTGCTCGAGCCGTCCAGTTCCTCGCCGTTGCTGTTCACCGCAAAGAAATGCACGGGGCCGATTTCGAAGTCGTAATAGCGCTCGTTGCCCGGCAGGGTGAAGTAGTCGATATACTCGGCGAACAGTCCTTCACTGTAATCGTGGTTTCCGAGCGCGGGGAAGAAGTGGTTGACGGAACTCCCCGACCCATATGCGCCGGAATAGTTGCCGATATAGTCGGAGTAGAACTGGCCAATCTGATTGTCGACCGTGTCAAGCGGGTTATAGATATTGTCTCCCGTCGTCACAATGAATTCGGCATTGAGGTTCCTGACCAGATTGGCGACAGCGGCCGTGCCGGCGCCGTCGGCCCAGTCCCCGAACGCGGCAAACCGGATCTCGGCGACGTCCGCGACATCGATCAGGATGGTTTCGGTCACCGACAGCCCGCCGGAATCCGTGGCCGTCACGTCGAGTGCGACGACCGGTTCCTTCTCGAAGTCGATCCGCACGCCGTCCTTGAGCTTGAGCAGGTTGCCGACGACCTCGAAGCGCGGGTCGCTGACCGAGAAGATGTGGGTGTCGCCCTGATCCGGGTCGCTCGCGCCCAGAGTACCCGCGATGGCGCCGGAAATATTCTCCGTGAACGGCCCCGCGGATGTGAGAACGACCGCCGTCGGCGGCGCGTTCACGCCGACCGCGATGGTGACGAGGCCGGTCGCGCTGTCGCCGTCGAAGTCGGTGATCGTGTAGGTGAAGGAATCCGAGCCGATGAAGCCGGCCGGGGGCGTATAGCTGAAGCTGTTGTTGGCACCGGCGATCACCGTTCCGCCTGCCGAGCTGACGCTGTCAAAGCCGGTGACGCTGGCCGGCCAGTCGCCGGGGTCGTCGTTTGCCAGCACATCGCTGATGACGGCCGGCGTGTCCGGCGTGGTCGATACAGCGTCACGCACCGGGTCCGGGGCGCGGTCGATCGCGATCGTGGCGAGTGCCGCATTGGACGGGGAGATCCCGTCCGAGACCGTGACCTCGACCGTCCGCGGGGTCGGGTCGGGCGTCTCGCTCGAGTTCTGGAACAGGATGCGCTGCAACGCCGTCTGGTAATCCGCGAGCGGTGCGAGGCCGGTCAGGACGATCCGGTCCGCCGTCGAACTGGAGTCGACCGAGATGCCGGACGGCAGCCCCGCGGTATCGACCGACAGGACATCGCCCTGCTGCGGGTTCGTCAGTACGATGGTCGCGCCCACCAGATGGGTGCTGTCGCCGTCCGTGATCAGCACATCCGCTCCGGCAATCGCGACCGCCGCGGCGTTTTCCAGATAGGTCGTACTAAAGCCGGTGCCGCCGCCGGGCCCGTCCAGGTCGACCTGGGGCGCCTCGGTCTGTTGCGGCGGCAGGAATTCGATGTGCAGGAGCGGCGCGCCGGTTGCGTCGCCCTCAAAGGCTTCGGCCGTGCGGGTGCCGGTGCCGGTGATGATGAAGGCCATCGAGTTGAGGTCGGTCCAGCCTGACCGGTTCACGATCTCCTGCACGATCGCCGTCAAATTCGGGGTGCGCTGGGCGTCGCCGGCCTCGCCCCTGACGGTCCAGTCGGGTGGCACCCACAACGCGGATGCGTCCGTCGTCATGCGCGCGGACAGAATCCCCGGAGTGCTGGTGAACGGCGCGGCATTGTCGCTGTCGTCGCCACGGATCTCCAGCGAGGCGGCGCCGGTGCTCACCTCGTCGGTCTTGAACTGAATGTAGGCGTTGGTGATGATGGATCCCTGCGGGATACCGATCGCGTTGAAACGGATCCCGACCGTCTGCAGGTTGCCGCCGTCATTGATCAGTTCGAGATCGCTGCTGTTGGTGTAGATCGAGCCCGAGGGTCTTTGCTCGATGTCGTCGGCACCCGAACTCACCCTTTGCTCGAACGTCACCGGCGTCACGTTCTCGACGACATCGGTCACCGTCACGGCGATGTCCTGGGTGGCCGGGAGCCCGCCCGCGTCGGTCACCGTGACCTGGACCTCGTAGACATTGTCGGTGTCGGCGTCGCCCGGCGCCTCGAAGTCGGGCGGGCTATTGAAGCTGAGAACCCCGGTGTCGGGATCAATCGAGAAGTGCCCCCGGTCGGCCCCGCCGGTCAGCGCATAGGTCAGCCCCGCGCCCTCGGTGTCGAAATCGTCCTGGGCTTCGACGTCGATCACCGCGGTCTGGTTCTCGGCCGCGGAGATCGCGGACGCGCTGGTGATTTCCGGGGCGGCGTTAGCCTTGGTCACCGTGATCGCGAGATCCTGGCTTGCCGTCAGCGTGCCCGAGTCCGTCACCGTGACCTGAACCTCGTAGACATTGTCGCCGTCGGCATCGCCCGGCGCGTCGAAGGCGGGCGGGCTGTGGAAGCTGAGAACTCCGGTGTCGGGATCAAGCGCGAAGAGCGCGACATCGGCGCCTCCGGTCAGCGTATAGACAAGCCCCGCGCCCTCGGCGTCGATATCGTCCTGGGCCGCGACGTCGGCGGCTGTGGTTCCACCTTCGGTCACCGAGACTGCGGCAGCACTGGTGATCTCCGGCGCCTCGTTGACACCGGTCACGGTCACGACGATGTCCTGGCTCGTCGGGAGCCCGCCGCTGTCGGTCACCGTAACCTGAACCTCGTAGCGGTTGTCGCCGTCGGCATCATCCGGCGCCTCGAAGTCGGGCGGGTTGAGGAAGCTGAGCGCGCCGGTGTCGGGGTGGATCGAGAAGCGCGCGGCGTCGGCGCCCCCGGTAATCGAGTAGGTCAGCCCCGCGCCCTCTGTGTCGAGATCGTCCTGGGCTTCGACGTCGATCACCGCGGTCTGGTTCTCGACCACCAAGGCCGCCGATGGAGTGGTGATCTCAGGGGCGGCGTTGATCCTGGTCACGGTCACGACGATGTCCTGGCTCGTCGGGAGCCCGCCGCTGTCGGTCACCGTAACCTGAACCTCGTAGCGGTTGTCGCCGTCGGCATCGCCGGGCGCGTTGAAGGCGGGCGGGCTGTGGAAGCTGAGAACTCCGGTGTCGGGATCAAGCGCGAAATGCCCCTGATCGGCGCCCCCCGTCAGCGCGTAGGTCAGTCCCGCGCCCTCGGCATCGATATCATCGAGCGCCGCGACGTCGGCAGCGATGGTCCCGCCCTCGGTCATAGAGACCGCGGCGGCGCTGGTGATTTCCGGCGCCTCGTTGACACCGGTCACCGTCACGGCGATGTCCTGGCTGGCCGTAAGCCCGCGTGAGTCCGTCACAGTGACCTGAACGCCGTAGACATTGTCGCTGTCGCTATCGGTCGGCGCCTCGAAGTCGGGCGGGGAGTTGAAGCTGAGCACCCCGGTGTCCGGGTCGATCGCGAAATGCGCGGCATCGGCCCCGCCGGTCAGCGCATAGGTCAGCCCCGCGCCCTCGGTGTCGAGATCGTCCTGGGCGTCGACGTCGAGCACCGCGGTCTGGTTCTCGGCCACCGAGGCGGTGGCAGGAGTGGTGATGACAGGCGGTTCGCCGCCCTCGGCCGGCAGCCACTCGATATGGAGCAGCGGCGCCGCGGCCGCGTTCCCGTCGAAGGACTCGGCCGTGCGCGTGCCGCTGCCGGTAATGACGAAGGCGATGCCGTTGTCCGCGACCCAGCCGGGCCGGCTGATGATCTCCTGAACGATCGCGGCGAGATCCGGCGTCTGCTGGCCGGCGTCTGCCGCGCCGATGATGGTCCAGTCGGGCGGGGTCCAGATCACCGCCGCATCGGTGATGGGGCGCGACGAAACGTCGAACTTGGTCCGCGAGTAAGTCGCCGCGTCGTCGCTGGCCTGCCCGCGAATCTCCAGCGACACCGCGCCGATGTCGGACTCGTCGGTCTGGAACTGAATCCAGGCGTTGGTAATCACCGCGTCCTTGGGAATGGCGATGCCGGTGAAGCGGATCCCGATCGTCTGCGCGCCCTTGGCGCCATCCACGGACAGTTCGAGATCGGTGCTGTTGGTATAGATCGAGCCGGTATTGCGCTCTTCGACATCGTCGGCGCTCGCGGTCACCCGCGTCTCGAAGACGTTCGGCGCAATGGCGGTCGCGGCGAGCGCGGTGGCGGAGCCGCCCGAGGTCGGCGCGGCGGTCACGGTCACTGCAAGATCCTGGCGGGTGGAGAGCCCGTCCGTGTCTGTCACCGTGACCCGGACCTCGTAGACATTGTCGCCATCGGTGTCGGCCGGCGCCGCCACATCGGGCGGGCTGAGGAAGCTGAGCGCGCCGGTATCGGGATCGATCGCGAACTGCGCGGCATCGGCGCCGCCGGTCAGCGCATAGGTCAGCCCCGAACCCTCGGCGTCGAGATCGTCCTGGGCCTCGACGTCGAGCGCCGCCGTCTGGCTCTCGGCCACCGAGACCGAGGCGGCGCTGGTGATCTCCGGCGCGGCGGAGAGGATCGTGAACTGGCTGGCCGTCACGGTGGAATTCGGCGCGAAGCTCGCGATGGTCACAGCGGCTGCGGGGCCGGCTCCGTCCGGATCCCACAGCAAGTACGGCTCGGCCCCGCCGGTGAACACGAACTGGCCATGACCGATGGCGGTTGCAGACGGGCCGACGACGAACCAGTCCGGATCCAGCCGGCCGCCTGTCAGCCCATTGCCTTCCGTCAGCCCGAACTCCGCCGCATCGATGCCGAGCCAGTCCTCGGACGTGAAGTCATGGATCGTGTCGGCGCTTGCCGGGTCGGACCGGATGACGAAGGTGTCCCGTCCGGATCCTCCGATCAGCTCATCATTGCCGGTGGCGCCGACCAGAGTGTCGTCTCCGTCGCCTCCGTCGAGAAGGTCATTCCCCGACCCGCCATCGAGAATGTCGTTGCCGCCGTTCCCTGCCAGGGTGTCATTCCCGTCGAGGCCGAACACCAGGTCATCGTCCGCGAAGCCAGAGAGTCCGTCTTCAAACTCGGTTCCAACGATGACATTGGGCGGACACATGCCGACTTCCCCTCGAGTGACTGGTTGAAAAAATGGCGAATGAATTGATTTCCAAGCGAAATTCTGGGTGTATCCCCAGCTCGACCACGCGGAATATCAATGGGGTATTATACCTCCTCGCCCTTTGGGTTAATATCACGACGAAGAAGTACCCCTTTGGAGGACGTTGTCGCGCCAACCCGACGCGGGAGGGAGTTTCCCCTCAAGGTTCCGATGTCAGGAAATGTTGGGTCTCGGCAGTGCAGAGTGCGTCGAACCGATTCACGCCGAACCGATCGGCAGTGTCGCGAAAGCGGCCATTCAAATCCTACACCCCTTGGCGATCAGACCGGGCTCGAAACTACCGTCGCGGTCCCGCGGCACCTCGTTCGCAAAGGAGCCGTCCTCGCCCTTCAGGGTCTTCCGACTGGTGCCGTTCCGGCGGTTCGCCTGCACCGAAGGAGTTTCCGCGTCGCGCTCGCAGCCGAGACGCTCCGTCAACTCCGCGCCCAGCAAACGCTGCGTCGGCGCCTTCTTCAGATCCTTCATCAAACCACCGTCGCCCAGCAGGTCCTCAGGCCGTTCACAGCCCTTCAACAGCTCGACCAAAAACTCGTCGTTGATCTTCTTTCCCCATCGTCCACGCTGTCCTTTTCTCTCAGCATGCCCGCCTTCATCGACAACGTCTGCAACGCCACACCGCGCACGGCAAGCTGAGCCCCGATCAGTACGAGGAGAGAAACGCCCCGGAATGGTCAAAACAGGCCACCTGACCTGCCCGGGAGCAATGGCGCACTCCAGCCCCCGGACACTAACCTACACACCGTTCGACAGATGGTGTCCGACCCCGATCATCGCCGACATGACCGCCCTCCACTTCCGAGCATTGCAACCCCACCTTGGCACTTCGAAGCCGTTGGGGGGCGGTCACATAACCATCACTGTCCGCAAGCACCGAAATACAGCCTGAACGTCAGGCTTTCTGTGCTAATACGGGGTGTTCGTTGATCCGCGAAGAAAACTGCCCGATCTTTTCTTTGACGCCGGCCACCCTGAGGTTGACGGACGTGGCGACATGCTCTGTCAGGCTAGCCTGCGGCTCCTCGATCACTTCCTCGACTCCGATATCGTCCAGCAGATGCGGGCTCAGTTCCTTGAGCCGGCGGCAGTTCGCCACGAATTCCCGCTCGAGCGCCTTTTCGGCCCAGGCTTTCCTCACGCTCGCAGGGACGAGCGCCACCGCCGCTTCGCTTATGCGCTCCCGGGCGGACTTGCGTGTCATTGCGGCCATCCGTTTCGCTTCGGCGCGAAACAGCCTGTCCTCCAATTCCATTTCCGTCTCCGGACCAGGATCCGGTTGATGAAGGATCTGGCAAGCTGCAGTTGCATAACCCATGGCAAACATCGTGGCCTCCATCCTTTCCCGTGCCGCCCGACCGGCGGGTGGCGTGAAAGAAAGGATGCCGGATTCGCGAGAGTCAGGCTGTTACCCAAGGAACAGACGCACGCTGATGGGCGGGAGAACGCAGACATGCGTATGCCCGGGGGCGTCCCCCAACGTTTTGCGAAATTCTCTTGCTCTTGGGGCCATCGGCCGGTCCTATATAGCGCGGAAGCCTGCGCAGTATATTGGTGGGGGTGCTCACATGCGCGACCGGGATCGTATAGCCGATCACGACTCGGAGATCCTGCGCTCCGTTCCCATCTTCTGCGATCTCGACGAACCGGTTCTTGCCGAAATCGCGCGGCACGTCCACAGGCGCAGTTGGGTCGCCGGTGAAGCGGTCTTTTCCAAGGGCGACGAAGGCTCGTACATGCTAATCGTTGCGGACGGGCGAATAAGACTTTCCATCGTTTCGGCAGCCGGACGCGAATTGCTGATCCGCATTGCCTCTCCCGGCGATCTGGTAGGCGAAATCGCCTGCTTAGATGGCGGCGTCCGTACGGCGGATGCCACCGCCGTCAGCGCCGTGCAGGCACTGGTGCTGAGCCGGCGAAACTATCGCGACATCGCTTCGCGGTTCCCGGAGCTGAACGTTGCCGTGATCCAGTATCTTTGCAACATCGTTCGCGACACCGATGACCGCCTGGAGGGATTGGCGCTTCACAACCTGAAGGCACGACTCGCGCGGTTCATTCTGTTCGCAGTAAGGGAGTTGAACGGCTCCGACGCAGACCCGACGGCGCATCTGTCCATCGACCTGACACAGGGAGAACTCAGCCAGTTCCTGGGCGCCAGCCGCCCCAAGATCAACCGGGTATTGCACGACTTTCACGAGGATCGCGTTCTCGTGCGGGAGGAGCGGACTTGGCGCTGCGACCTAGGCGCGCTGCGCAGTCTTGCTGAGAGCGACGAGTGAAGTGCGTTGCACCGGGTCCCGGTCTGACCCGTCCAAGGGCAGACGCATGACGAGACTTGCGATTGCCCGTCCAGCGCTGCTCGGCTTTGCGCTCGGCGTTGATGCGCTCGGGCATTGTGTCGCCATCGGGGCCTTTGTCTTCGCCGGCCCGCTTGCTTCGGGCGTCGGGATCGGGACGACGCTGTTCCTGGTCTCGACATTGGTGGCGACGATGGCGATCGCGCGCTGGGGAGGGTTGCAGGGCGCGCTGGGGATCGCGCAGGATTCCTCGATCGCGATCCTCGCCGCCGTCACTGCCGCGGCCGCCGCGGCGATTGCCGGCGCTGGCAACAACCCATTGCCCACAGCACTTACCTTGATCGGACTTTCCACACTTCTCTCGGGCGCGGTCCTTTTCGGCATGGGCAAGTTCGGCGCCGGCCGAATTGTACGCATGTTGCCCTATCCCGTCGCCCTGGGGTTCCTTGCCAGTTCCGGTTGGCTCCTCACACGTGCCGCCCTGATGATCGTAGCGAATGCAGACGACCTCCTTGGCCTTCCGCATGCCATGTGGACGAACCTCGTGATCACTCTGCCGGCGGTCACATTTGCGGTTTCGATGATGCTTTCGCTGAGGCTCTGGACCGGTGCAGCGACGATGATGATCGTGTTGACAGTGTTCATCGCGGGTTTCTACCTGACACTTGCGTTTCTGGGCATGGATGTGGACGCCGCTCGGCAGATGGGTCTCCTGCCCTCGATCACGTCCTCTGGCGACCGGGCTGGACCGGATCCGGCGTTTCTGGCGCAGATCGATTGGAGCCAGATCCTTAACGCCGGCCCGAGCCTTGCCGTCGTCGTCGCGATCAACGTGATCGCATTCCTGCTGAACACGTCCGGAACCGAACTTGCGACACGGAGCAATCTCGACATGAACCGGGAGTTGCGGGTTGGCGGGCTGACCAACGCCACACTTGGCCTTTTCGGCGGGGTAACCAGTTTCGTTTCGACGGGCTCAACGATTTTCGCCGACAAGCTCGGCGCCCGCGGCCGTGCCATGACCCTGGCCTATTGCGCGGTGGTGCTCGCAGGGGGTGTCTTTGCCGCACAGGTGGTCGCTGCGGTGCCCGTCTTCGTCACCGGGGGGCTGCTGCTTTTCATCGGGCTTTCGATGCTGGAGGACTGGATGATCGCGCCCCGCAGGCATCTTACGTTGCAGGACTGGCTGACCGTCGTCGCCATTGTCGCCGTCACGGCAACGACGGGTCTGTTCCTCGGGATTCTTGCAGGAATACTGTTCGCCCTGATCAGCTTTGTTCTGAGCTACGTGCGGATTCCGATCATTCGTCGCAATATCGCCACGCAGCCGCGCCGCAGCAACGTCGACCGTTCGCCAGACAGAGAGGCGTGTTTGCGAGACACATGGAACAGGGTGCGCCTTGCACGGCTTCAAGGTTACCTTTTCTTCGGCTCGGTTGATCGATTGCTGGAAGAGGTCTACGCCCGCCGTGTCGATGCCTCAGGGGCAGGCACCGAAAACCGGCCGGATTGGTTGATACTCGACTTTTCCGCCGTGACCGGAATGGATTCCTCTGCTTGCGCCGGACTTGGCAAGTTGGGATATCTCGCACCTTCGCGCCGGTTGCGTGTGCATCTCTGCGGGCTATCGACAGAGGTCAAAACGGCGCTCGAACTCTGGCGGAACGACTTTGATGAGGCATTCGGGTTCGGCCGCTCTGACACACTCGAATCCGCCCTGGAGCAGGTCGAAGAAGCGCTGCTTGCCGAGTGTCCGATTTCCGACGCCCAAGGCGGGGGCCTCGAGAAGCTCCTACGGGCGGCGGCGGGCGCGCATCCGCGCATGCCTGAGCTTGCAGGGCTTTTCGAAGTCCGGATGCTGAATAAGGGCGAGGTGCTTTTCCGGCAGGGTAGTGACGGGCGCGACATCTTTGTGGTCGAGGAGGGTCGTCTCGGCGTCTATCTGGATCGAGGCGAAGACGGGGCAATGCGTGTCAGGGTTTTGACAGAGGGGGCAATGGTTGGGGAAATCGCTCGTTATCTGCACACCGCGCGTGGCGCCAGTGTCGTGGCTGATGGCCCGGTAGTCGTGCAATGCCTGTCAGCTGCGACGCTCGATCGGCTGGAGCGCGACGACCGCGATCTGGCAGCGATCCTTCACGCAACCATTGCGCGAGAGTTGGCTGAAAAGGTCACCAGAACGAATCTGCTCTTGCTTGACGACTAGCTTCAGCGTTGACGGACAGCCGCCACGTCGCTCCGGATCGCAACCGAACCAAGGCAATTTCCAATTCGGAGCGGTCAAGCGCGCACTATTCTACCGCAAATTGAACACCAGCCGTTCGGGCTGGCGCTTTTGAGGGCAAAGTTCATCAAACTTCATTTTTCCTTGACATAATTAAGACTTAACCCGCCAATAGAATTGTTTCCAATCTTGTGAGTACCCTTGCGATGGCGAAGCACCACGGCAGGCACGGTCGACTTCATGCTTCCCTCGCGGATGCGCTGTCCCACGAGAACTCACGACTTTCCCTTGACCGGCGCGGTGACGGGACGCCCGAAACCTGGTTTCTGGGACCGAAAGGCGAGAACGTCGATTTTCTGAAATTGCTGGTTGCAAAAGCGATCGATGCGAACGTCGAGGCGCGGCGGGCCTACATGCCCTCCGATCCCGGCATTTTCGGAGCCGGCCCACCCAAGAGCCTGGCTGACTCCAAAGCGTTCATTTCCGACGCGGTCAACGACATGTTGCATTACCTGCAGGGGTCGATACCGCTGTCGAGCTTTCGCAACCTTTCGCACATGTACTGGGACCAGTCGCTTCCCGGATTGGTCGGCTATATTGCCGCCCTACTTTACAACCAGAACAACGTCGCCGCCGAGGCGTCGCCCGCCACGACTCTTTTCGAGATGGAGGTCGGCGACGACCTGTGCCGGATGCTCGGTTTCGAGTTGCCCGATGCCGACGCGACGGAAAACGGCGCGACAAGGCCCTGGGGGCATATCACCTGCGACGGCTCGGTGGCGAACTGCGAAAGCGTCTGGGCTTCGCGCAACACCAAGTATCTGGGTGTCGCCCTCGCCCGCGCAATAGACGTGGACCCGGAACTGGCGGGTGCCAGGCAGACGACCGTGAGGCTGCTCTCGGGAGAGCGCGCACGGCTTCTCGAGCTCTCGCCCTGGCAACTGCTGAACCTCCCGCTCGACGAGGTTCTCGGCCTGGCCACACGTATCGCGCGCACGTCGGGCCTTCCGGCCTCTGTCATCGAAGCCGCCCTGGCGCGAACCTCGGTCCAGTCTCTCGGGCTGATGGAGTTCCACCGCCGGTACCTGCCCGACGTGTTGCCGCCCGTGCTGATTGCGCCCGCGACGGCGCATTACTCTTGGGCCAAGGCCATGGCACTGGCGGGCCTTGGGTCGGCGTCCCTGGTTTCGATCCGGGTCGATCTCGATGGACGCATGGACACGGTGGAACTGCGCAAGGCCATTGACCATTGCCTGGCCGAGCGGCGACCCGTGATGCAACTGACCGCGGTCATGGGGTCTACCGAGGAAAGCGCCGTCGATCCGTTGGCGGACATCCTGTCCATTCGCGCTGAAAGCCGGGAAATGGGCATGGAATTCTCGGTGCATGCGGACGCGGCTTGGGGCGGGTACTTCGCCTCTCTCCTGCGCAAGCCCAGACATCACGGAACCGAGCATGAGGAACTGCAGGCCGTCACAGAGACCGAGGAAAACCCGCATCATGCGCTCTTGTTGAAGGACGGCAAGAGGGCCCCGGGAATGATGTTCAACGCCTATGTGATGCGGCAATTCCTTGCCCTCAGACACGTTGACACGATCACCACCGACCCGCACAAATCCGGGTTCGTGCCCTACCCGGCCGGGTCGCTCTGCTACCGCAACGGCGCGATGCGCGACACGATCTCGTTCAAGGCGCCGGTGGTCTATCATGGCGGTGTCGACCCGGCGGTCGGATTCTACGGCATCGAAGGATCGAAACCCGGCGCGGCCGCCGCGGCCGTGTATCTGTCACACCGCGTCATTCGGACGGACAGAAGCGGCTATGGCAGACTGCTGGGCCGATGCATCTTCAACAGCAAGCGCCTCTACGCGGCACTTGTCGGTTTGAATGGGGCGAATTTCACCCTGACGCCGTTCCAGCAGCTTCCGGCCGAGCGGGACGCCACGGCGACCACACACGACATAGCGGATCAGAAGGACCTGATCGCCCGGCGGATCGTGCCTTTGGCCGATGCGGACCTGGTGGATGCTCTCATCGGCGACCCGGCCTTGTTCAAGCTCTTCCGTGACATCGGCCCCGATCTGACGATCGTGACCTACGCATTCAACTTCGTCACCGCCGAGGGGGTAAATCGCGATGTCGCTCTGATGAACGAGATGAACGACAGCATCTTCAAGAAGCTCAGCATGCATTCGTTCAACGGTGGCCAGATCCCCACCGCGCCGATGTTCGTCACGTCTTCAAGCTTTGATCCGAAGGCCTACGGTCAGTCCTTCGTCAACACGTTCGCACGCCGTGCCGGCGTGGATCCGCAGGAGGGCGTTCCGGTAAGCTTCCTGATCTCCACCACTCAGAACCCATGGCTCAGCGAGGGCGGAACGGGCGATTTCGTTGGCCGCATCGTCAAGGTGCTCGCCGCGACGGCATCCGAGGCGGCGGACAACGTGATGACGCGCCATGGCCTTACCCCCCCTTGAAGCCGGCTCGGCACGACCAGGACTTCGACCGATGCGAGGAGGGAACAAGCCGATGCCCGAAAAGACCGCAAGAAAAGCTGAAGACGCGACCGAACACACCGCCCATGGGCCCGGCTGCACCTGCCCGCATTGCCGTTCCCATGACGGACACGACATGGACCCGGTCCGGATGCGCAGCCCGCGCATCGACAACATGCCGCACCAGCATGCAATGACGCTCGTGGGTCACGAGACGGTCTTTGCCGTCCACATGACCCAGTTCCACATGGAGGAGCACAAGTACCAGCTTGTCTTCGAGGCCTCGCTTCCCGATTGGGTCGCAAAAAAGCTGGACATTGCGCGACGCCAGAACCCCAAGGACTGGTTCATCCTTTCGAACGCCGAAACGGACCAATTCACCATCCCCGATCTCGCGGCGGGCCGTAAGCGCAACTATGGGGCGAAGATATTCCAGGGGCTCCCGCCCTTCACGGAGGAGGACGAAAAGAACCCTCATTTCTACCCCTGGAGTCCCGATCGTGTGCTGCCGCTGATCGACGACTTCGAGGTCGAGGTGAACCGCATCGTCACTTTTCGGCCCTTCGCACATCATCTGCAGTTGCCCGAGTTCGCGACCTATCTGCTGTTCGGCAAGGGTAGCGAAGCGCATCTCACCAATTTGCAGACCGGCCGTCTCCAGAGCGATGCGTTCGAGACCTGCGCCTTTGGTCCAGACTACGACCATGTGATGAGCCTGGCCAAAAGGCCGGACGGTCTGGCGGACGCACAACTTGAAGCCGGTGTCGTGGTGACGCTTCCAGCCGTCCGGCTCACGGACAGACACACGGGTGAGCAGACGATTCCGGGCAAATGGCCATTCAAGCCGGGTGACGAATTGAGGCTGCTCTACCGGGGAATGCTTCCTGAGATCGCTGCCATCGCCGGCGAGACATTCCTCTTTGGAACCGGGGTGTGCTGCAGCCCGGAAACCTTGCGCAACGACCAGGCCTGTCTGGATGTCAGCCCAACTCCTTCGTCGATGCTCAGGAACAAATAGCACGACGCCGGCCAACAGGAGAAATTCGAAATGTCCGAACTGACGCACAGCGAAGGCAACTCCGAACTTTGGCACCAGATCTTTGCCGAGGGGCATCCGGTCCTGGCGAAGAAACAGGCGCGCTACGGAAGGCTGCCCGGCCAACCGCGGTGCAAACTCTGCGACGCACCGATGGGCGGGTTGGGCGGATGGCTGGTCAGGCTGACCGGCCTTCATCAGTCCGAACGCAACAAGAACTTCTGCAACGCCTGCGATTCGTTCATGAAGGCCTTTCCAGGAGGGGCGGAGGTCAACATGTCGATGATGATGGTCGACGTCCGGAACTCGGTCGAACTGTCGTCGCGCCTGTCGCCCTCCGAGTTCGCCAGGACCGTCCTTGCCATGCGGTCGGCGGTGTCCGATGCGCTTGCCCGCACCGACGGGTTCGTGCTGGAGTATCAGGGAGATTCAGTCTTTGCAGTCTGGCCGCCGGGGTTTGTCGGCAGCGACCATGCGCGCAAGGCCCTGGCGGCAGCCGATCTGGTGCTCGACCGGCTGCGGCAACTGCCGGATGCGGCAACGGTGGGGATCGGCGTCCACACCGGCAAGGCCTATATCGGCACGGCCTCGACAAATGACGGCGATATGCTCAGCATCAGCGCGTTCGGCCTTGATGTGAACCTTTTGGCGCGAGTCACGCACGCTGCCCAACGGGGCGAGGCACTCGCTACGCCCGAAGTTTTCCGGAATGCCGGGCGCGAACCAGGATCGCTTTCGACCAGGACGCTGGAACTCAAGGGTATCAGCGATCGAACGCCAGTCATCGCCATCGGCCCATTGACCGCAAAACCATCCCAAGAGGCCAAAGCGACTGAGGCAGACGCTGGCTAGCAACTGTGTCTATGCATCGAGAGTATGTCGCCACGGCGTTCCGGTTTTGAGGATCGCGTTTGCAATGGTGATGAGCCTGCAAGCGAAGCTTTAGGCCGCCGTGAAGTCGGCGAGATGGCTGCGAAGCTGATCGCGGCTGTCGTAGTGGAAGTGACCTTCTCTCCAAGATCCGGGCCATTGCGAACTGGAATCCTCCGCTTCTGAATGGACGAAGGAGGAAGTGCCATGAAGCACAGGCGGTTCTGGACGCCGGCAAGCTGACGGTCACGCTGTTGTTCGTCATCGCGAACGCGCTGATCCTCAAACACGTTTTGACCGAAGAGCAAATCCCCCAGCATGTGGCCGACGCAATGCTGTCGGCAGGTCTGGGGCCGGTGATGTTCCTAGTTGTGGTCAACATCATCCTGCTGATCGGCGGCCAGTTCATGGAGTCCTTGGGCTTGCTGGTGATCGTTGCTCCGCTGGTGTTCCCGATCGCCATTGAGCTCGGCATCGATCCAAGTCACCTCGGGATCATCATGGTCGTGAATATGGAGACCGGGATGATCCCCCCGCCTGTCGGCCTGAACCTTTTCGTGACCTCCGGTGTCGCGGGCATACCGATGATGCGGGTCGTCTGGCGGCCCTTCCTTTCCTGGCGGTGTTGTTCGTCTTCCTGATCATAGTCACCTATGTACACTTGATTTCGACGTTCCTCCCAAACACCTTCATGGGGCCAGAGATCATCACCAAATAGGGTTAGTTGGACTAGGTACTCTCAGCAGCGAGCGGCCTGGTGCAATTCTTGGCCGCTCGTTCAATGTCGAAGTTCCTCAACTTGGGAGACATCCGGTTTGGATGTATTGCCCGCCAATGTCCGGCTTGCGGAAGCTGCGGCAGACGTCACGATGAACGGTAATCAAGGTTCCTCATCGACACGGCCAATGTCTGCAATTGGAGCTTCGCCGCCATTCAGGCAATGTGCAGCATTCGTGAAGCAGGGCTCGAAGCCGACAATCTCCGCGCCGCAGGAGTTCGCGATCACAATACCCCCGTTCGACGAGTGCGGCCCAGAGCGGAGATCCAGAACCAACTCAGCAAACGACAGCTTCGCGGTCTCAGCTTATCCCAAGCTGGCGGACAGGAGCCACGTGATCGCGATGCACATCAAGCGGCCGGAACTGCGTTCGCCTGGTGGGTCAGAAATCGAAATCTCCCTTCGCCACCACTTCTTCCGGCAGCCACGTTTCATGAACCTGCAGGATCGTTAAGCCTCGATCCCCTGCGCCCTTCCCGAGAACCATGGTCGTGACACGTCCATTCTCCGGATCGTCAGAGTCCTTCGCACCGCGCTGCCATTCTTGGTAGGTCACGACCGCCATGTCGGCTCCGAGATGACGAACCTGCACGTCTTTGATCTTGATGCGGAAATCGGGATTCGAGCCGTATATTCCGGTCATATACCCCTCGAAATCCGCCTTTCCGAAGCTCCTCCCGGCCGGAAAGATTGCGACAAGGTCGTCAGAGATGTAATCGAGCGCGCGTCGGCGGAAAGTGTCGTCATCGCTGGGGCAGCGGCCGCCGACCCAGTCGGTGAAGAAATCATGGATATCGTGAATGATGCGTTCGACTTCCGTTGGATCAATTGTCATTGCTCTGCTCCCCTAACCTCAGGCGCTCGCGCGAACAGTCGCAATCCCGACCTTGAACTGCATCTTTCCCCCGTCCACGAATTCTGACCACTTCGGGCAGACCTCATCTTCCAGCGCCTGCCGGGCTGACGGAGCCATGTCCATCGCGTCGGAGGCCATCGGGCTGCTATGGACATACTGCCAGAGGAATTCCTCAGGCTTCGGAACCGTCAGAACCTTCGGCACCGCGGTCACGCTGACGTCTTTGAACCCCGCACTTTCGAACAGGTCCCTCAACTCCGCCGGATCATGCATGGCGAAGACGAGATCGAGGAACGCCGCCGCGTCCTGCGACAGTCGGCGGGCGATGCTGTCGTTCAATGCCGCGAAGAGTAACGGCTTCGGCCCGGGCACGTTCAGAAGGATCCGGCCAGACGGCTTCAGGACGCGGCGCATCTCGCGCAGCGCGGCGATCTTGTTGGTTATGAACTGCAGGCTCATCTGGCAAAGCACGACATCGAACAATGCATCGTCCAACGGGATCGCCGCCGCGTCCGCCTCGACCCAATCGATGCCGATTTCCGGGGCGGTGTTCACACGCGCGGTGGCCAGCATACCTTGGTTCAGGTCGAGTCCTGTGACCGTGCCGCCCGGCAAGACTTGCCCAGCCGCCATGCGGGTGACGACGCCGGTGCCGCAGCCAACATCGAGGACGTGCTCACCGGACTTCAGGTTGGCTTGGGCCACAAGATCCTCGGCGACAGGTCGGCCGATGCTGGGGACGAAGAATTTCTGGTAGTTGCAGGGGGCATCACCACCGTAGTTGGTCGTGGCGTAGCTCTGTTCCATGCCCGGTCCTCCCGATGAAAGCGACGAGAGAAGTCTAATGGGCGGCACGGCCAGTTTCTTCGCCCGTCCTTGCCATCGCCCGACGCTGGACATGGTCAATCCTGACCATTCCGCTGTCAGGAAAGCAGCCTGTTCTTATGCGCGAAGGCAACCGCTGCGGCACGCGATGAAACGCCAGTCTTGTCGAAGATATTGCTCATGTGACGCGCCACCGTATGCCTGCTTATGCCAAGTTCCGCCGCGATCTCGCGGTTTGTCCTGCCATCCGCCAGCAGTCGCAGCACGTCGATATGCCTGCAGGTGAGGCCACAGGAGGTTCCGCCCCGCAGCGTCCTGACGACGCCCGACAGATCGTGGCTTGCGCCGAGGTCGCTGAACGTCGCCTCGGCAATCCGGCGATGCGCCTCGGCGGAATCGTCGTCACCTAGATCGTGGTACAGTCCAGTGAGGCGAGCGCGAGTCCGTGCGGCTTCGTACGGTATGGCGAGGCGTTGCCAGAGAGCGAGAGCCCCAGAGAACTCCGCCAGCGCAGCGTCGCGATCACCGGTCGAGGCAAGCACCGCACCCGTCGCGTGCGCAGAGGTCGCCTGAACGAGCGGTGTTCCGAGGGCGCTCGCCCAACCGGAGAGTTCCTCCGCCGCGGCAACGGCGGTCCCGGTTTCGCCGGCCGCAAGACAGATCTCGACGGAGGGGCCGAGCAACTTCAGCCGTTCCGGATCGCCCGGAACAGCCGGTGCCCCATAACGCGACCCGCATGCTGTGCGGATCGTTGCCAACGCGGCCTCCGCCTGCCCTTTTGCAAGCCGCAAAAGTGCTCGGCCCGGTTGCGGGTTTACCCCTTGCCTCAGCGCGCGCTCGTAGCACGCTTCGGCTGCGTCGCAATCGCCGAGAAGTCGGTGCATCTCACCTTTCTGATAGTACGCGCGGCCCACCGTCGCCTCTGTCCGGTCCGCTAGCCAGTGGCAGGCGCGATCAGCGGCCGTCATGGCACCTGACCAGTCGCCTTTCATCTGGAGGATTTCGGAGCGATGTATCAGGCATTGCCCGCGAAACGGCACCAGATCGGGCTGACCCCCGCACCAGTCATCGAAGACGGCGGTCCATTCCCTCGACCGTTCGCTGTCGAATAGGCTCTGGCAGGTCAGGATGACCGCGCAATAGATGATGCCGCTGAGGATCGGAGAGACCTGCCCGCCAGTGACCGAGACCATCGCCTCATCGAGGCTAGCGGCACCCTCTGGCGCTCGGCCCGTGGCAACAAGTGCCTGCCCTCGGCACAGGAGTGCGAGTGCGAGAAGGTCCGGATCCCGTTCCTGCGTCCCTACCGCCACGGCGGCGTCGAACGATGGCAACGCTCCGTCCGGATCGCCGCCGAACATCTGTCTGATCGCCATCAGCAGCCGGGAAAGCCCCTGCTCTGCAGGGTAGCCGGTGGCAGTCTCCAGCAGCCGCTGGATGCGCGCGAGCCAGCCGTTGCCCTGCGACATCTCTCCCCTGAGCAGGGACGTAAGGCTTAGTAGGAAACCGACGCGCACAGCATGTCCTACATCCGCATCGTCAACATAAAAGTTGTGCGCCCGTGTCCAGACCCGGACGGCTTCCTCGTCCCTGCCGACAAGGTAGGCTGCATTGCCCAAGCGCTCGATATCGGCCGCCTTCAGCCGCTCAAGGCCGTCCGCGGTCGAAAGGCGGGCATGAGCCTCCGCCCACCTCATCGTCGAATAAGCCTTCCGGCCAGACCTGATATCCTCACCCTGCGACATGCCTGATCCTAACACGACGCGGCGCGGACCGGCAGGTGCGCAAGATGCTCCGCGGGTGGTTCCCGCCGCCCGCCGTTGATCCTCCCTCAGTGAAGTGGTCCGCCGTTATGTTTAGGAGAACGGAGGATCGACATGGCTACGAAGCGGCACAAACCTGAAGAGATTGTCATGAAGTTGCGGCAGGTTGAGGTGCTTGTCGGGCAAGGCATTGCACGGGTCGATGCGATCCGCGAGGTGCGCATTACCGAGCAGACCTACTATCGCTGGCGCATGCAGTATGGCGGGATGGGAACCGCCCAACTGAGGGAGCTCAAGCGGCTACAGAAGGAGAACGAGCGGCTAAGAAAGGCCGTGTCGGAGCTGAC